>JBOHCK010000149.1:0-14384 GCA_050698755.1 Streptosporangiaceae bacterium
CTCAACATGGCGCCGTATGGCCTTGACGTGCAGCATCTGCACTTCCAGTGCCACTTCGCCGACGGGAAGTGGGACCACGCGCAGGAGATCGCCGACGGTTTCCCTGTCCGCGTCACCAGCATTCCCGAGGCTTACCTGTCCTCGATGGCCCTGTTCATCGACGTCGCGCGCGGCAACCCGGCGGTCGAGGAGCGACGTGCCTGGATCGAGCCGTTCTGGTCGATGCACGGGTTCGACGAGTTCATCGCGCGCGGACTGCTCGCCGAGCACGCCCTGTGGCAGGGCGATACCGCGCAGGCCCTGAGCGAGGCCCAGGCCGCGATCGACGTCAGCTTCGAGCCGCTGTGGGGCTACTACCCGTCCGTCATCAGGCCCGCCGCGGTCGCCCTGAGCGCGCACGCCGACCGGGCGGCGCAGGCCCGGGCCGTCGGCGACGACGCGGCCGTTGCGGCCGAGGTGGCCGCGGCCGTCGAGCTGCTCGACGCCGCCCGCGAGGGCGCGGCGTTCCCCAAGCGGCCGAAGTTCATCGTGGGCCCGGAGGGACGCGGCTGGCTGGCCCGGGCCGAGGCGGAGTACCGCCGGGTCGGCGGTGACAACGACCCGCAGGCGTGGCAGGCGGTGCTGGACGCGTTCGGCCCCGACTACGTCTACGAGATCGCCAGGACCCGGTGGCGGCTGGCCGAGGCGCTCGCCGAGGCGGGCCGCCGGGACGAGGCGGCCGAGCAATGGCGTCAGGCGGCCCAGACGGCCGACCAGCTTGAGGCCAGGCCGCTGCGCCGGGCCCTCGACGACCTGGCCCGCCGGGCCAGGATCGGGACGGTGCCCGATGACCAGGCGGAGGGCGCGGTCCTCGCGTCGCTGACCAGCAGGGAACGCGAGGTGCTCCGGCTCATCGCCGCGGGCCGCAGCAACCGCGAGATCGCCGCCGTGCTGTACATCGCGCCGAAGACCGCCAGCGTGCACGTGTCGAACATCCTGGGCAAGCTGGGCGCCGCCAGCCGTACGGAGGCCGCCGCCATCGCCCACCGCGAGGGCCTGATCACCGAGCCAGCCGGCCGCTGACACATTTCGGGCGCAGACCATGATCATGGCCAGAAACGGTCGCTATTTGGCCCGAACTGGCCATGATCATGAAACAGCTTGGCGTGGCCGCAACCTCAGCGCGGGGCGAGCTCGGAAAGGATCTCGCCGGCCCGCTCCGCGGCGGACTCGGGCGACACCGAGGGCGAGCCGACCTGCGGATCCCAGTTCAGGTCGTAGAACACCTCGGTGACCCCTTGCGAACCAAGCCAGGCGGTATCGTCCCGGATCTGCGCGTAGCTGCCAGAAAGCAGCCGCCGCCCGCCGTCGGGCCCCTTCGCCTCGGTACCGGCCACGACCACCCCGCGGCAGACGATGCGCACCGCCTCCGGGTCGCGTCCCGCCGCCGACGCCGCCTCCCCGATCACCGCGGCGGCCTCGCCGATCGCGGACAGGTCGGCCCGGCTGGAGGTGATCCAGCCGTCCGCGAGCCGCCCCGCGCGCTCCATGGCCGGCCGCGACATCCCGCCGAGCAGCACCGGCGGGCCGGGCCGCTGCACGGGCCTGGGGTCCTGCCGGCCGGCCGGGATCGCGTAGAACTCACCGTCAAACGAGCTGACGCCGTCGTCCCACAGGGTCCGCAGGACCGCCAGGAACTCCTCGGTGCGGGCTCCCCGCCTGGCCGTCGACGCGCCGGTGACCGTGAATTCCTCCGGCATCCAGCCGATGCCCAGGCCCAGGTCGAGCCGCCCGCCGGACAGCACGTCCACGGTCGTCGCCTGCTTGGCCAGGTAGGCGGGCGAGACGAACGGCAGGTTGATTACCGCCACGCCGAGCCTGATCCGCGACGTCCTGGCCGCCGCGTAGCCGAGCGCGACCATCGGGTCGAGCACGCTGCGGTACACGGGGTCCATGCCGGAGCCCTCGGGCACCAGCAGCCGCTGGAACGTCCACAGCGACGCGTACCCGGCCTCCTCGGCCCGCTCGGCGAACCCAGTGAGGTAGGAGGGGGTAGCCCAGGCGCCCGCGACGGGCGCGCCAAATCCAATCCGCATGTCTTTACCCTATTTTTTGACCCGAACGAGCGGTGGTGCGAGCCCCATAAACTCCAGCCATGCCCGAGTCTTCTCCCTTGCCGGTCACCGAGCGCACCAGGCACCGGCGGTTGCGCGAGCAGGGGAGCACCGACCGGCAGGACCTGGAGGACATCCTGCGGGCGGGCGTGATCTGCCACCTCGGGGTCGTCGTGGACGGCTGCCCGATGGTCCTGCCGACACGCCTGACGCTGCCCTGGAGGTCTGGGCCGGCGTGCTGCCGCTGGCCGCCGCCTGGCAGGACCCTGAACCCGACCCCGTGCTCCCGGCCGGAATCCCGCTGCCGTCGCATATTGCCGCTTTCGCCCACCGCCCCGCGGGTATCCTCCCGATGTCCTAGCGTTAACCCAGTCAGCGTGAGACCGAGGTGGTGGACGTGGCTATAGCTACACCGTTGTCGACGAGCGGGCGGTTCATCGTCGACGCGCACGGAAATCGCGTCCGGCTCGCCGGCGTGAACTGGTACGGCGCCAGCGAGAACGAGGGGGTGCCGGTCGGCCTGGATGTCATCCACCGCAACCAGTTGGCTGAGCTGATCGCCAGCTTCGGGTTCAACTGCGTGCGGCTCCCCTTCAGCGCGTGGATGACCGAGCAGACCGCCCCCGTCCCTGGTCAGAACGAGCCGCGCCCGGCGACGGTGGGAGGCCGCCTACTCAACCCGACGTGGGGGCTCGGAGATCAGACCGATTTCTCCGTCATGTACACCTCGATCGGCAACGTTATCCACCAGCTCAACCCGCATCTGCTGATCATCTGCGAGGGCCTGGGCTACGCCACCCACCTCGAAGGCGTGGCCACCCACCCGGTCAGGCTCGCGGCGGCGAACAAGGTCGTGTACAGCATGCACGACTATTCCTGGTTCCACCCTCAGGGCCAGACCGAGGCCGCCTACGCCCAGTCCATGAATGCGGCCGGAGGATACCTGCTCACCGAGAAGATCGCCCCGCTGTGGATCGGCGAGTTCGGCGACAACGTCAGCTCGCTGGCGGCCAGTCCGGGCGGGATCAGCTGGTGGGCCAACATCCAGGCCTGGCTCACCGACTCCGACGTCGACTGGTGCTGGTGGGCGCTCAACCCCGTGCACGGCAACAGCTGCGACCCCGGGACCAGCACGCCGAAGTACACCTGGGGCCAGCCCGAGCCTTACGGCCTGCTGACCTCGGACTGGGCTAACGCCGCGTACCTCAGCGTGATCAGCATGCTGCAGGCCATGATGCACCCGCGGACCGGTCCCGGGGTTCCGTAATAATCGACTTTTGGCGAAAGGGGCTGTGGACATGGCTATTGCTACACCGTTGTCGACGAGCGGGCGGTTCATCGTCGACGCGCACGGAAATCGCGTCCGGCTGGCCGGCGTGAACTGGTACGGCGCCAGCGAGGACCTCGGGGTGCCAGCGGGCCTGGATACCGTCCACCGCGACCAACTCGCTGAGACGATCGCCGGCTTCGGGTTCAACTGCGTGCGGTTCCCGTTCAGCGTGTGGATGACCCAGCAGACCGCCGCGGTCCCCAGCCAGTACCTCGCGGCCAATACTGACCTGTCGGGGTCAACGCCGATCCAGGTCTACGACGCGTGCATCAAGGCGCTCACCGGAGCCGGGCTGATGGTCATCCCCAACTGCCACCTGCTCGACTTCGGCTGGTGCTGCTCGAACCAGGACGATAACGGCCTGTGGTTCAACGACCGCTGGACGGCGGCGACGTTCACCTCGACCTGGCAGGAGATCGTCAAGCGGTACGCCTCGAACCCGCTGGTCGTCGGGATGGACGTGAAGAACGAGCCCCGCCCGGCGACGGTCGGCGGGCACGTCCTCAACCCGACGTGGGGCCCTGGAGATCAGACCGATTTCGGCGCCATGTACTCGAAGATCGGGAACGTCATCCACGAGTGCAACCCGCATCTGCTGATCATCTGCGAGGGCCTGGGCTACGCCACCGACCTATCCGGCGTATCCAGCCATCCGGTGAAGCTCGCCCAAGGGAACAAGGTCGTGTACAGCATGCACGACTATTCCTGGTTCCACGCCCAGGGCCAGACCGAGGCCGCCTACGCCCAGGCGATGAACAAGGCCGGAGGGTATGTCCTGTCCCAGAACATCGCACCGCTCTGGATCGGCGAGTTCGGCGACACGGTCAGCACACTGCCGTCTGCGGGCAGCGTCAGCTGGTGGGCCAACATCCAGGCGTGGCTCACCGCCGAAGACGTCGACTGGTGCTGGTGGGCGCTCAACCCCACGCACGGCAAGAGCTGCGACCCTGGGACCACTACGGTGAAGTACACCTGGGGCCAGCCGGAGCCTTACGGCCTGCTGGCCACGGATTGGGTCAATGTCGAGTCCTGGGCCGTGATCAACATGCTTCAGGCCATGACGACGCCGAACACAGGTCCCGGCGTGTCGCCCTCGGCGGCCCACCATCCTTGACGCTGGGACCTAGCCGAGTTCCGGGATGACCGAGGCGGCCAGCCGCTCCATCTGCTCGCTCTGGTCGAACAGCGTCGTGAACAGGATCAGTTCCGCTCCCGCGTCGATGACCTGGCGGACCTCACGGACGCAGTCGGCCACCGTCCCCGCGATCGCGGCGGCTTCGATGGCCTCCGACCGGAACCCGTACAGCCGCTCGAGGGTGGCGTTGGTGCGGGCCCGCGCCCGGTCGGCGTCATCGTCGACGGTGATGTACACCCGCTTGGCGATGGGGAAGCTCTCCGGCGCCCGCCCGGCCTCGGCGAGCGCCTCCCGTACCACCGTGACCTGCTCGGCGAACCGCGCGGTGGGAGAGGACCCGGCCCCGAAGAATCCGGTGCCCAGCCGCACCGCCCGCCGGACGGCCGTAGGCCCGGCCGCGCCGAACCACAGCGGCGGATGCGGCTTCTGGAACGGCTTGGGCTCGATTCCCGCGTCCTGGATCTGCCAGAACTCGCCGTCGAAGGTGACCCTGGGCTCGGTCCACAACGCCTTCACCAGCGCGATCCCCTCGGTGAACCGCGCCACGTAGCGCGCGGGATCCACGCCGTACGCGGCGAAGGGCCGCCACTTACCGCCGGTGCCCACGCCGACCTCGATCCGGCCGCGGCTGAGCTGGTCCAGCGTGGCCAGGCCCTTGGCCAGGTGCACCGGATTGTGCAGCGTCGAGACGAATACCACGCAGCCCAGCCGCAGCCGCTCCGTGCAGGCGGCCGCGAAGGTCATCGCCTCCATCGGGCTGAACTGGCTCCACGACCCGGACCCGAGGATCTGTTCCTGCGCCCACGCGCTCTCGAACCCCAGTTCCTCGGCCCGCGCCAGGTAGGCCCGGAACGCGGCGGGATCGAACTCGCCGTCGGCGTAGAACTGCGGGATGGCGATCGCGAACTTCATACGCCGCAGGGTATCCGGCGACCGTCAGCCGGCGTCGGCGGGCTCGCACAAGTAGAACCGCAGGGACAGGCGGGCGCAGTGGCTCGCGATCCACTGCATGCGAGGGTCGGTGTCCGACAGGATCCAGACGAGGTGGAACCGGCCCTGGCGGATGTCGGCCTGCAGCTGGCTCAGGGTCGGCGACGGGGTCGTCCCGTCGACCCCGCCGACGGGCAGTGCCTCAAGGCCGCGGTCGTAGATGATCAGGGACGACAGCGCGGCGGTCTGCGCCGCCATCACGTCCGGTGCCCCGTCCTGCGTGAGCTGCCACTGCGAGATGGAGGGCTGCAAGGCGGCCGGGGTCTGCCCGGCCCGCTTGACGTCTTGCGCGGTCTGGGCCGGCTCGAACGGGGTATCAAACGCGCCGTGACGGCTGACGGTGACGCTGACCGCCGCCGCGGCGGGGGCCAGCAACACGGCGATCAGGGCCGCCGCCAGGGCCACGGCGAACCACGTGCCGGTTCCGGCGACCAGGGCCCTGGCCGCGACGAAGACCGCCGCGAAGCCGACCACGACGACGGCCGGGACCAGCCAGCCGGGGACCTGGGCCCCAGAGGTGGACGCCAGCCAGACCGCGTAGACGGTGGTGCCCACGACGATGATTTCCAGGCCGATGGCCCGGCTGATGGGAGTCTGTTCCGGTGACCAGGCGGCCACGACGCCGGCGCCGATGATGGCGGCCACCGCCGGGGACAGCGCCGCGGTGTAGTAGGCGTTGATCGTGGTGATCGCCGAGAAGACCGAGAACAGCGTCACCAGCCAGCCGCCCCACAAGATGAAGCAGGCCCGGAGCGGGTCGCCGCGCGGCTCCCGGCGTCGGCTGGCGATGCCCCAGACCGCGACCACGAACGCGGCGGGAATCAGCCAGCCGGTATCACGCCCCAGGCTGCCGCGCAACAGGCGGTAAGGCACCCCGGGAGGGGGCAGCGTACCGCTGGCCGTGGCGGTCGAAGACCCCGGCGATGGCCTGAGCACGATCCTCGTTGGTCCGGGTGCGGGCCCGGCGGGCGCTGGCCCCGAAACCGGCGTGGCCCCGGCGGGCGCTGGCCCCGAAACCGGCGTGGCCCCGGCAGGCGGCAGCGTGGCCCCGACGGGCCCTTCCACCGTGATCGGCGATGCCCCGGCGGGCGGCGGTGTGCCCCCGGCGGGCACGGGCACCTCCTCAGTCACCGTCGGGGGACTGCTGCCGGACCTCGCCAGCGCGGCCAGCAGTTGCTGCGGGGTCTGGTCGCCGAACCTGCCGAATCCGTTGTAGACGAACACCTGCTCGAAAATCGAGTCGTTATGGCTGCCGTCCACGTACGGGCGGTCCGCCTGGGGCACGAGCGAGACGGCGATCATCCAGGACACCGAGACCAGCGCGGTCAGCGTGCCTGCGACCGCGAGCTGGGCGGTGCGCCTGCCTACCGAGCCCGGCCCGCAGAGCAGGTACGCCAGCCCCAGCGCGGGCAGCACCATCCAGGCCTGGATCATCTTGGTCTGGAAGGCCAGCCCGACCCAGACGGCGGCCAGGACCACCCCGCCTATTCCCTCGCCGAGCGTGCGGGAGTTCCCTGCCCCAGCGGTGATGGCCCCGGACACGGCGTCGGCGGCCAGCACGAGCAGCAGGATCAGCAGCGAGTCGGAGATGTTCCCGCGGTCCAGGGCCACGGTGGCCGGGCTGACCGCCAGGATCAGCGCCGCGATCAGGCCGGCGGTCGTCCCGGCGAGCCTGGACACCGCGCGGTAGAGCACCAGCACGGTCAGGACACCCTCGACGGCCTGCGGCAGCACGATCGCCCACGGGTGGAAGCCGAACGCCCGCACCGACAGAGCCTGGACCCAGAACGCGCCGGGCAGCTTGTCCAGGGTGATCGTGCCCGTCGGGTCGAAGGCGCCGAAGATGAAGTTATGCCAGCTCATCGACATGCTGCGGACCGCGGCGGCGTAGTAGTACTCCAGCGTGCCCTGGCCCAGGGCCCAGGCGTACGACAAGCCCGCCAGGGCCGCGATCGCGGCCAGCGCTAGACGACGGAGCAGCACCGGCCTGGACACGGACTGCGCCAGCTCAGATATGTTCGCGCCTGATCAAACGCCCCGCGACTCGCTCCGGTTCCAAGTCGGCCCCCGTATGCTCGTCACATGCTCGCCGAGCGGATGCGCGTGATCTGCCTGGCCCTGCCTGAGGTCACCGAACGGGCCAGTCACGGCGCCCCGACCTGGTTCGTCAGGAACAAGAGCTCCTTCGTCCAGCTGTGGGCGGACGGTCACCACGACAATCAGTTCCCGCACCTGTGGTGCGCGGCACCGCCCGGAGCGCAGCAGGAACTGACGGAGTCGGACCCTAGCCGTTTTTTCCGCCCGCCCTACGTCGGCCACCGGGGGTGGGTCGGCGTCCGGCTCGACGGCGACGTCGACTGGACCGAGATCGCCGAGCTCTGCCAGGACGCTTACCGCGCCAGGGGGGCCGAGGGGGTTTGGGGGGAAAGGCTTCCCCCCAAGATCGGGGGGTTCCGGGGGGTCGCCCCCCCGGGCTAGCACCGCACGACGCTGGCGGCGATCTCGGCCGCGCAGCCCCACGACAGGGAGATGCCGGCGCCGCCGTGTCCGTAGTTGTGCCACAGGACGGTGCCGTCTAGCGGCTCGGACTCCAGCCGGACCTCGGGACGGCACGGGCGCAAGCCGACGCGGTGCCCGAGGATCTCCGCGTTGCGGAGCCTCGGGTCGATCGCGGCACACCCGGCCATAATGCGTTCGGCTATCTGGGTTTTAGGGGTTTCATCCCAGTTGCCCTCGTCGTTCGTGCCGCCCAGCAGGATCTGCTCGCCGTGCGGGAACATGTAGACGATCCAGGGCGGTTCCGGGTCCCGGTCGATGAAGAACTCCTCGATGCCGGGGTTGGCGGCGATGACCACCTGGCCGCGGACCGCCACGACGGACGGGTCGGGCACCAGGTCGCGGGCGGCGGCGCCCGAGCAGTTGACCACGACGGGAGCCGCGCCGGCCAGTTCGGTCAGCGTGCGGGTCGGGGCGACCTCGATCTTGCCGCCCGCGCGCTCCAACCTGGCGCGCAGGTACCCCAGGTAGACGGGCATGGTGACGACCGGGGCGGTGTAGTGCCGGCCGTCGGCGAACCCGTCGGGCAACTCCGACGGCGCGCTGGACCGCAGCCCGGGCAGGAGGGGAGTCCAGTAGTGCGGTTCGAGCGTGCTGCGGGAGACCTCCTGGCCGCTGGCCATCCGCACCCCGGTGCCCGGCTCGCCGGCGAGCGCGGACAGGACCTCGAGCCCGGTCCGCCCCCACTCAAGGACCCGGTCCTGCGGCCCGACCCGGACCAGGCCCCAGACCGCGCCGGCGGCGGCGGAGGTGGTCTGCTCCGGCGGCGCCGCCGTCCTGATCGTCACCGCGAGCCCGGCCTCGGCCAGGCGGATCCCGGTGGTCAGGCCGCAGACCCCGGCCCCAATCACGAGAACGTCCATGCCCCGACCGTATCCTTGTGCGCTGTCACACCTGAGGGGAGGCCGTCGTGGGCGAGATGTCCGACGCGCAGGCCAGGCTGATCGACCGGGCGACCGCGGCGTCCGCCGGCCCGGCGAGCCTGAGCGACATCGCGCACGTGGTGATCTTGATGCAGGAGAACCGCTCGTTCGATCACTACTTCGGCACGCTGTCCGGCGTCCGCGGCTTCTCCGACCCCGACGCCCTCGGCCAGTTCGTGGGCGGGCGGCAATTCCCCATCTTCGACCAGTTCGGCTACCAGCCGGGTCAGGGCGCCGACCCGGGCGGCTACCTGCAGCCGTTCCGCCTGACCAGCGACCCGCCGCTGCGCGACGGCCAGACCCTCAACGACATCTCGCACACCTGGCCGACCCAGCACCAGAGCTGGAACCACGGCGCGATGGACAAGTTCGTGGCCACCCACGTGGCCGTCGACGGCGCCGAGCACGGCCCCGTGACGATGGGCTACTACACGCGCGCCGAGCTTCCCTTCTACTACGCGCTCGCGGACGCGTTCACCGTCTGCGACGGCTACTTCAGCTCGGTGCTCGGGCCGACCGACTCGAACCGGCTGATGGCCGTGTCCGCGTCCATCGACCCCGAGGGGGTGGCCGGCGGGCCCGTGGTGGAGACGTTCGGCAACCGGATCGCCGAGTACGGCAAGCTGACCTGGGAAACCATGCCGGAACGGCTGCAGGCGGCCGGGGTGAGCTGGAAGGTCTACAACGACCCCCTGTGCGAGCTGGCGCTGAGCCCGCTGCCTTACTTCAAGGCCTTTACTGACCCGTTCTCGGTCACCGGGATCGAGCTGGTGGGCCGCGGGCTGACCCCGCATTTCCCCGACGACTTCGCCCAGGACGTGCACTGGAACAAGCTCCCCGCCGTGTCGTGGATCTTGCCGCCGCTGGCGGAGTGCGAGCACCCCGCGGCGCCGCCCGGGTACGGCGAGTACCTCATCCACAGCGTGCTCTCGACGCTGGTGTCGAACCCGGCGGTGTGGGCGCAGACCGTCCTGTTCGTGGTCCACGACGAGAACGGCGGGTTCTTCGATCACGTGCCGCCGCTGACCCCGCCGCCGGGGACCCCGGGGGAGTGGCTGACGGCCAAGACGCTGCCCGCCGCGGCGCAGGGGATCACCGGCCCGATCGGCCTCGGGTTCCGCACCGGGTGCCTGGTCATCTCGCCGTTCAGCCGCGGCGGGTACGTCTGCTCCCAGACGTTTGACCACACCTCGCTGCTGCGCTTCATCGAGACGCGGTGGGACGTCGACGTGCCCAACCTCTCGCCCTGGCGGCGCGCCTGCACCGGCGACCTGACCGCGGCGCTCCGGGTAAGCGGGCCGCCGGACACCAGCCTGCCCGGGCTGCCTGCGACCTCGCTCGGGCAGCTAGGCACCGCGGAGCAGGCGGTGCTCGACTCGCTGGCCGGGACCCTGAAGTTCGGCATCGACTACCCGCTGCCCACCGCTAACGCCATGCCGTCCCAGGAGACCGCCCCGCCGCGCCCGCCCGTGCCCTAGGCGAACCCGCTCAACCGGAGCGCGGGATGACGGCGCAGCCCTCGCACTGGTCGGTCGATGTTCCCGTGGTCGCGTCGATCACCTCGGACATGGCCGAGATCGTCATGGCGGCCGGCGCGCTGGGCGGGCCGTACCCGGTGTCGATGGTCATGGGCTTGGCGAAGTAGACCGTGAGCACCCACACCGGGCGCGACGGAGCGATGACCGTGCTGGCGGCGAGCGCGGGATAGGCCCTGGACGCCTGCCCGTAGGTCATGAGCCTGGCCCGCACGGCATCACCGCGCCACGCCGGGCGCCCCACGGCCAGCACTTGGCGGCGCGACAGCGAGGAACGAGGCGGCCGTGAGCTACCCGAGGTCGCCGGCATGGACGGAAACCTAAGGCGGTCGAGTAAACGTCAGATGGCGCTACGGAGTGTGATGGCCCTACATTCCGATGAACTCTGCTAGCCCGGGGGGACGACCCCCCGGGATCCCCCCGCGCACGGGAGGGCTCCCCGCCCCCCCGTAACCCCCTAGAGCCGGGTCCAGGCTTCGGTGAGCACCTCGCGCAGGATCCGCTCGATCTCGTCGAAGTGCTCCTGCCCGCAGATGAGCGGCGGGGCGAGCTGGATCACCGGGTCGCCGCGGTCATCCGCGCGGCACACGAGGCCCGCGTCGAACAGCGCGTGGGACAGGAACCCGCGCAGCAGGCGCTCGGACTCGTCGTCGGTGAACGTCTCGCGGGTGACCTTGTCCTTGACCATCTCGATGCCGTAGAAGTACCCGGCCCCGCGGATGTCCCCGACGATCGGCAGGTCGTAGAGCCGCTCCAGGGTGGAGCGGAACGCGCCCTCGTTGGCGCGTACGTTCCCCAGCAGGTCTTCCTTCTCGAAGATGTCCAGGTTGGCCAGGGCCACCGCGGACGACACCGGGTGCCCGGCGAACGTGATGCCGTGCAGGAACGTGGCCGTTCCGGCGGAGAACGGCTCCATCAGCGCGTCGGAGACCATCATCCCGCCGAGTGGCGAGTACCCCGACGTCACCCCCTTGGCGAAGGTGATGATGTCCGGCTGGTAACCGTACCGCTCGCACCCGAAGTAGTAGCCGAGCCTGCCGAACGCGCAGATCACCTCGTCGGACACCAGCAGGACGTCGTACGTGTCGCAGATCTCCCTGACCCGCGCGAAGTAGCCGGGCGGCGGCGGGAAGCAGCCGCCGGAGTTCTGCACCGGCTCGAGGAAGACCGCGGCGACCGATGCCGGGCCCTCGCGCAGGATCGCCCGCTCGATCTCGTCCGCGGCCCACTGCCCGAACTCCGCCTCGTCCCCGGACAGGAAGTCCGGGGCACGGTAGAAGTTGGTGTTCGGCACCCGGACGCCGCCGGGCACCAGTGGCTCGAACGGGTGCTTGATGTCGGCCAGCCCGGTGATCGCCAGGGCGCCCATGGACGTGCCATGGTAGGCGATATCACGGCTGATCACCTTGTACTTGCCGGGCTGCCCGGTCAGCTTGAAGTACTGCTTGGCCAGCTTCCACGCCGACTCGACCGCCTCCGAGCCGCTGGTGGTGAAGAAAACCCGGTTCAGGTCCCCTGGCGCGAGCTCGGCCAGCCGCGCGGCCAGCTCGATGGCCTTGGGGTGGGCGTAGGACCACAGCGGGAAGTAGGCCAGCTCGGACGCCTGCCGCGCGCCTGCCTCGGCGATCTCCGTGCGGCCGTGCCCGACCTGGCTCACGAACAGCCCGGACAGCCCGTCCAGGTAGCGTCGCCCGTGCTGGTCGAAGACGTAGGCCCCGGAACCGCGGACGATCACGGGGACTTCGCTGTCCGCGTAGGAGGACATCCGGGTGAAGTGGAGCCACAGGTTGCGCTTGGCGGCTTCCTGCGCGTTCTGGATGGCGTCGAGGGAGGATGTCATCTGGTTCCCCATGTGTAGGTTTGCTTGCGGAGTTTGAGGTAGACGAACGTCTCCGTGCTCGTCACGCACGGCACGGCCCGGACCCGGCCCAAGATCTCAAGCAGATGGTCGTCGTCCTCGCAGACGACCTCCGCCAGCACGTCGAACGAGCCGGCGCTGACGACCACGTAGTCGATCTCGTCCATGCTGGCCAGCTGGTCGGCCACCTTCTCCAGGTCGCCGTCGGTCTTGATGGCGATCATCGCCTGCCGCTTGAAGCCCAGCATCAGGGGATCGGTGACCGCGACGATCTGCATGACCCCGGTGTCCTGCAGCCGCTGCACTCGCTGCCGGACGGCTGCCTCGGAAAGCCCGACCGCTTTGCCGATCGCTGCGTAGGAACGCCGGCCGTCCTCCTGCAGCTGCTCGATGATCTGCTTGGCGATATCGTCGAGCACGGCACTACCAGGGCCATGGGTCGGGAGCGTCCTGGGGCTGTGCGCCATGCGGTCGCCTCCTTCTCCTGGACGGGCAATGTCCCCTACCAGCCAACTGATTTCGTAGGCATCTATAAACATAGCAACTGATTCACTTGTGAAGATAGTCCACCTCTGCGAAGCTCGTCATACGTGTCGCATACGACCATTGGAGGACCACGATGGCTGACCGCGCGCTGCAGAACTTCGTCAACGGCAAGTACGCCGACGCAGCCGAGGGGCACACCAGCGATGTGGTCGACCCCAGTACCGGCGAGGTTTACGCCCACGCGCCGATCTCGGGGCGCCAGGACGTGGACGCCGCGATGCAGGCCGCGGCGAACGCGTTCGAGGGGTGGCGGGACAGCACCCCGTCCGAGCGCAGCCTGGCCCTGTTCCGGATCGCCGACGCGATCGAGAAGCGCGCCGACGAGATCGTCGAGGCCGAGACCCGCAACACCGGCAAGCCGGTCGGGCTGACCGCCTCCGAGGAGGTCCCGCCCGCGGTGGACCAGATCAGGTTCTTCGCCGGCGCGGCGCGGGTGCTCGAGGGGCGCAGCGCGGGCGAGTACATGCGGGAGCACACCTCGATGATCAGGCGCGAGCCCATCGGCGTATGCGCCCAGGTGACACCCTGGAACTACCCGATGATGATGGCGGTCTGGAAGTTCGCGCCCGCCATCGCCGCCGGCAACACCGTCGTGCTCAAGCCGTCGGACACCACCCCCGTGTCCACGCTGCTGCTGGCCGAGATCGCCGCCGAGTTCCTGCCCCCGGGCGTGTTCAACGTGATCTGCGGTGAACGCGACACCGGCCGGGCACTGATCGCGCACAAGACCCCGAGCATGGTGTCGATCACCGGCTCGGTGCGGGCCGGCATGGAGGTCGCGCGCTCCGCCGCCGACGACCTGAAGCGGGTCCACCTCGAACTCGGCGGCAAGGCGCCCGTGGTGGTCTTCGACGACGCGGACGTGGAGGCCGCCGCGGCGGGGATCGCCGGGGCGGGCTTGTTCAACGCCGGGCAGGACTGCACCGCGGCCACGCGGGTGCTGGCCGGCCAGGGCGTCGCCGCCGACCTGACCGCCGCCCTCGGCGAGGCGGCCGGCAACACCAAGACCGGCGGTCTCGACGTGCCCGACGCCTACTTCGGCCCGCTGAACAACCCGAACCAGCTGGCCAGGGTGGAAGGCTTCGTCGAGCGCAGGCCCGCGCACTCCGAGCTGATCACGGGCGGGCACCGGGTCGGGTCGCGAGGCTACCTGTACGCCCCCACGGTGGTCGCCGGCCTGCAGCAGGACGACGAGATGATCCAGGACGAGATCTTCGGCCCGGTGATCACCGTGCAGCGCTTCACCGACGAGGACGAAGCGGTCCGCTGGGCGAACGGCGTCCAGTACGGGCTGGCCTCGAGCGTGTGGACCAGGGATCACGGCCGCGCGATGCGGATGGCCAAGCGCCTGGACTTCGGCGCGGTGTGGATCAACACCCACATCCCGATCGTGGCCGAGATGCCGCACGGCGGGTTCA
>JBOHCK010000150.1:0-14329 GCA_050698755.1 Streptosporangiaceae bacterium
AATCATGCCGCGCTTCCGCACAGGCCTGTCGGCGATGTGCGCGGGAGCGTCATCCGCTCGAGCAGCTTGCTCAGCCACTGCTGCTGGACATACTAGGCTGCTTGCTGGCAGGTAACTACCCGGCGAGAAGATCTGATCATGGACAGTGATCGGCAATTCGCCGCGGCACCCGGGCCGCGAGGAACTCGCTCAGCCGAGGCGCCGGCTCGCCAGGGCTGAGCACGTCCGGCGTGCAAGCTCCTGATCGCCTGGCTCGCCGGTCGCAGGCCCGGCGTCTCGAGGGCGATGGCCGGACCTGGCAGCTGACCCGCTAGCAGCCCGGCAGGGCCTGGATCCTGCCGGGCTGCTAGCGGAGCGTCTCCGGCCTCTCCCTTCATGACTGCCCGGTTCCTGTCCCTGACGGGACGGTTTCACGTGGCTCTGCGTCAGGGGTGCAGCTGGCCTGCTGCAGCCTTGGCCAGGGTCTCCACGCTGAGGCTGCCCACCAGCGTCAGCTTGCCGCTGGCGTTGGCGCGGAATGCCCCGAAGGTTCCCACGGAATTGTGGTACTTATTGAAGCCTGCTGGCCCGCCTGCACCGACGAAGTGCACCTTCTTGTGAGCCTTCAAGTCCTTCAGCGCGGCGCTCCAGGTGGTCACGTCGATGCCGGGCGGATTGCTCACCTTGGCAATGGCGGCGTCGATCTTGGCGCCGTTCGTGCTGCCGGCTTCCTGGATAGCCATGGCCAGTTCGAGGATGCTGTCATACGAATAGTTCGCCCCTGAGATCGGCATGCTGTGGTACTGCTGCTTGTAGTACTTCACGAACGGCGCGACGCCCGGCCCTGCACTGGTGGTTCCCTGGACTGACAGCAGCGACTTCTGCGCCACCGAAGCGCCGACAGCGGAGATGAAGTCGCCTCCGGCCGTGAGGTCGCTGCCGATGAATGGAATCGCCAGGTGGTCGACCTGCTGGAAGTTCTTCCAGATCGTGGCTGCGGAAGTCGGGTCAGTCTGAGTGAATATGACCTGCGGGTGGGCGGCCACAACAGATTCCACCACCGACGCATAGCTACTGGCCCCGGGAGTGATGAGCTGGTTACTTACGATTGTGCCGCCGTTCTGGGTGAAGGTCTGCTTGACCTGCAAGCTCAGCGTTCCGGCGGAGGCGTTCTGGGTGAAGAGAATCGCCGCACGCGTGTAGTGCTGGGACAGGGCGTACGCCGCCATGGCCACTCCGAGAGAGGAGTCAGACGGGCTGGGCCGCCAGACCCACTTGTTAGTATTGGTGTTGAACGCGGTGCTGCCCCCCTGGAACATCTCGGGGATCTGATTCTGGGTCACGATTGGCTCAATGGCGGGAAGCACGGTGCTTTCCGAGCCGTCAAGGGCGACGATGTGGTTCGTAGCAACTGCCGTATCCAGCGCTGTTACCGCGTCAGCCGGGTCGTCGGCGTCATCGATCTGTACTAGCTGAATCTTGCTTCCCAGGACCCCGCCCTCGGCGTTGATCTCTGCGGCGGCTGCGCTCGCGCCATTGCGCAGTCCTGCTCCGATCTCGGAGTAGATCCCCGTCAGCGGGCCCTCGACGCCGATCACGATGGGCTTGCCTGAAGCCACGGACCCGCCGGACCCGCCAGCCGAACCGCCGCATCCCGCCAGCGCCGCCAGGCTAACGGCGGCTGTGACCGCCGCCAGGCGCCGACGGCTCAATTTCGTCCGAGCCAGAAACTCGCGATCGGCACGTCTATTGCTTCCGTGCATTGGATCCTCCTTTAAGCAGCACCAGTAAAAAGGTTGCCGATAATGTCGCTTTCGAGGAGGGACGCACCAGGTCCCTCCTCGGCATTTCGCCCCAGGGCAAGCACGTATCCCCAGTCGGCGTTCTTGAGGGCGGCGCGGACATTTTGATCGACTATCAGCACGGCCACGCCGGCGCCGTTCACGGCGTGGATTCGCTCACGGACCGACTTCTCCGCCAGAGGGGACAGGCCTGCCATCGGCTCGTCGAGCAGCAGGACCTTCGGGTCAACCATCAGACCGCGCGCGATCGCCAGCATGTGGCTCTGCCCGCCGCTCAGAGTCCGGGCCGGTCGGCGCAGGGCGGCGGCCAGGTCCGGAAAGAGGTGCAGGACCTCGTCGATCTTGCGCTTCAGGCCGCCCTTGAGGATGTAGCCCCCCATCTCGAGGTTCTCGTAGACAGTAAGAGAGCCGAACACGTTGCGGAGCTGGGGGACGTACGACATGCCCAGGCGGATCATGCCCTCGGCCGGCCGGTCCTCCACCCGCGTGCCCTCGAGGATCACCTTGCCTTCGCTGGGGCGCAGGACGCCGGCGATGCCCTTGAGCAGCGTCGACTTTCCGGCGCCATTGAGGCCAACGAGGGCGGTGATCTGTCCCGCCGCTGCTCGGAGGTTGACCTCGTTGACGATGGGCTGGCCACCGTAACCGACCGACAAGCCCTCCACCCGGAGGAGCGCCTCGGCGCCATTTTCGCTAGGAACCTGCATGGCTTCAGTCATCGGTTCCCAGGTACGCTTCCTTGACGAGTTCGTTTGAGCGCAGCTCGGTCATTGTCCCGGCCGCGACCACCCGACCCATGGCCATGACGTAGACGTTGTCGCAGCATTCCTCCACCCTGGCAAGGTTGTGTTCGACCATGAGGATCGTGACTCCGCCTGCCTTCATGCGGAGGATGGCCTCAAGCACCCGGTCAATCATCACCGGGTGGACGCCGGCCAGCGGCTCGTCCAGGAGGACCATGCGGGGTGCGGCCATCAGCAATCGGGCGAATTCCAGCAGTCGCTTCTGGCCGCCGCTCAGCGTGGACGCCACCTGATCACGCATGTTGAGCAGGCCGTACTCGTCTAGGATCTCTCGCGCCAGTTCCGCGTCGCGTTCCTGCGCTCTTTTCAGCGGACCGGGGCGGAAGACTGCCCGCCACATCGCTGCTCGCGGCTGGTCAATCGCGGCGGCCAGCATGTTCTCCATCAGGGTGAAGCGCGGCCATTCCCGAGAGATCTGGAAGGATCGGAGCAAGCCCAGGCGACTGACCATGTGCATGGGGAGTGACTCGATGCTCTGACCGTCGAACCGCACCGTTCCTGAGTCGGGGTGCAGCAGCCCCGACACCAGGTCGACCACCGTGCTCTTCCCGGCGCCGTTGGGGCCGATCAGCCCGGTGATCGCTCCTCGCTCGGCTTTGAAGCTGGCGCCGTCGACGGCCACAGTCCCGCCGAACCGCCTCTTCAGGCCCTCGACCTCGAGCAGGGTGCTCACCTCGCAGCTCCCTTGCTCGTGACCTGCCGCACCAGCCTGCTCAGGGGATCGGCCCTGACCCGGGGATTGTCTAGGTAATGCTGTTCGGGCAGGATGCCCTGGGGCCGCCACCGGAGGAAGACCAGCATCACCAGGCCAATCGCGAGTGCCCGCAGGGCTGGCTCGGCGTTGGGATATGCCGGGATTGAGGGCAGGAACTCGGTGCCCTCAAGGATCAGCCCGAACACGACCAGGCTCCCCAGGATGGCGCCCGTCATGTTGCCGGTTCCGCCGATGATGATCGCGGCGAAGAGCAGTACCGTCTCGATCGGTGACCAGGCCTGAGGATTGAAGGCACCGATATAGGCCATCAGGAGCGCGCCAGAGAGGCCGGCGAGCGCGCCCCCGAGGATATAAGCCTTGATGCGCGCGATGTACGGATCGTGGCCGAAGGCCGCCGCCGCGACCTCGTCTTCCCTGATGGCCCGCAGGGCGATCCCGAAGGGGCTCCAGAAGATCCGCTGCAGCAAGAGATAGACGCCGAGGACGACAACCGCACACAGGCCCAGGAAGAAGATGTGGTAGGCGGACGGGCCGAGGTTCAGCGCAGAGTTGAAGGGCTGCTGCCCCCCGAAGACCCCGGTGAACCCATTGAACAGCGAGGTCTGCTGCGTGATCACGGCACTGAGGATGAGCACCGACGCGAAGGTGGTGATCCCGAAGTACACCTGGCGAAGGGACCTCAGTGCGATGGCCCCGATCACCAGGGAGAGGACGGAGCAGACGGCTACCGCCGCCAAGGCTCCGACCACCGGCGATTGCCGGAGGCCCAGTATGTAGGTCAGCCCGGTGTCATTGCGCGGAGCCGGCGGGAGCACCACCACTGCATAGGTGTAGGCGCCGACTGCCAGCAGCGCGTAGACCAGGAAGTCGAATTCGCCCGCCCAGCCCCAGCGGACGTTGAGGGCTGCAGCCGCCACCGCGTAGATGAGGGCGAAAGTCACCACGGTGATGATGAGGTAGCTCATTCTGCGAAGTTCCAGATCTCGGCCTTGAAGAGGCCCTGGGGGCGCACCAGCAGCGCCAGGATGAGGAGGCCGAACGCCACCGACTCGCTGTAATCGGGGGCTACATATGACGCCGCGACCTGCATGGTGATGCCGATGATGAGCGCGCCAACGGCGGTGCCGTAGGGCCGGCCGAGCCCCCCGACCACCGAGGCGGCGAAGATCACGACCAGGTAGCCGAAGCCAAGGGTCGGGGTCAGCCCGCCGACGTATGCGGCCAGGATGAAGCCGGCGAAGCCGGCCATCATGCCGTCGAGCAGCCAGGTGATGCGCACGACGCGCTTGTAGGGCACCCCGGTTACTCGTGCCAGATCGGGGTTGTCCGAGACGGCACGCAGCGCCTTCCCGAACTTCGTATAACGCAGCAGGATGTGCAGGGACCCCAGGATGACGATCGCCGACCCCATGGTCTCGATGTCGACATTGGTCCAGAGGAAGGGCCCGACGTGAATCAGCCCCGAGGTCGGCAGGCTGAAGGTCTTGGCAGATCCGCCGAAGATAATCAGGATCACGTTCTGCACGACCAGCGCGAATACCACTGTCACCAGGAAGATGGTGATCCTGGGCGCCCGCAACCTGATGAACGGCTCTACCAGGGCGAGGTTGAGCACGCTAGCCGCCAGTCCCCCGGCCACCACCGCGGCAATGACCTCTACCGCCAGGTTGTGGGTCAGCGTCTGTGCCGCCAGGGCGCCGTAGGCCCCGATGGTCAGGAGATCACCATGGGCGAAGTTCGGCGTGGTGGTGACACTGAACTGCAGGGAAAAGGCCACGGATCCGAGGGCGATGATCGCGGCGGAGACCAGCCCGAAGCCGATGCTGTGCAGCAGGATGGTCATGAGCGCCAACCTCGCGTCTCAGTGCCGGTGTCCCCGACCACCGTTGGGCTAAGGGACAAAATCTGCGGAAAGAATCTCATTAGCGGGACTCCGAGGCTCAGCTTTGGGTGGAATATTGCCCCTCAAGCTTGAGCATGTCAAGGCACAATGGCCCCTGATTTTGCAGTTGAGCACGAAGTTTCGGACTTCGGGCGAGTCGCTCTGCGACCCCGGAGAGGGCCAGGTAGCGGGTCTCGGCGAGGGCAGGCAACGGCGTGAGTATTCGCCGCCGGCCGTCAGGCCGGCGGGGCGCTGAGGTCGTGGCCGGGCCGCAAGCGAAAGACGGCGATTGACCGCTCGGTGCGGTCGCGCGGCAGCGAGCGCCTGCAGGCGCACCGGCGGCGCAATGATCGGGCCAGGCGGGACAGGCGGAGCCCGGGCGGTGAGCCTCATCGGACCCTTGACGGCCAAACATGCAGATTGTAGCGTGTGCGCCATAGATGGGATTTTTAGACGCAAAAATGAGACTCATGGTGAATGAATCTGTAGGTCCAACCCAGGTGCTGGCTGACTTTGTCGCTCGCACCACCTGGAGCCGGATCCCGGCGCGGGTTCAAGCCCGTGTCCGGGACATCGTGATGGACACGATCGCTAGTGCCCTCGGCGGTCACGACGCCGGCGAGAGCCCGATGGTCTTGTCGACTGCCGAGCTGGTGCTAGGCAGCGGAAGCTCGACTGTCATCGGCGGCACCCCCATGTCACCGGCCGCCGCGGCGCTGGCCAACGGTTATCTCATCACCGCGGTCAACCTGTGCGACGTGCACCACCCCACGCTCTGCCACGTCACTCCCGAGGTGGTCCCGCCGGCACTCGCGGTGGCGGAGGAGCGGGACCTATCCGGTGCCGACTTCCTGACCGCCGTGGCCCTTGGCCTTGAGGTGACGACGCGCATTGGCATGGGCACGCATTATGAGGAGTTCCGGCGGCGGGGCTGGCACTCGCCCGGGGTGACCGGTCCCTTCGGCGGCGGAGCTTCTGCCGGCCGGCTTCTCGGGCTGGACGCCGAGGCCACCCGCAATACTTTCGGCCTGGCCGGCAGCCTGGCCGCAGGCAGCTTCGCGCAGCTCGGGACCCCGACCATCAAGTTCAGCCAGGCACGAGCTTCGCTAGGCGGCCTGCTGGCGGCCACGCTGGCGGCGGCCGGAATCTCCGCGGCTGCGGAGATCCTCACCAATCCCGTCGGCGGGCTGTACTGGACGCACTCCGATGGAGGAGACCCTGACGCAGTGACATCGGGGCTCGGTGAGCACTGGGAGCTCGAGCAGTGCACCCTGCGGCCATGGCCGGTGGCCGCCCATCTGCAAAACACCGTGGCCGCGGTGCTCGACCTGGTTCATTCAGATCCGGGACCGTCGAGCGAGGTTGCCCGGCTGGAGCTCACTCTGCCGACCCAGGCTTACTCGCTGCATGCCGCTGTCGGCTGGGATGACCGCTTTCGCGCCCGGCTGTCGGCGCGCTACGTGGCTGCGGTGGTGCTCAGCGATCGGCGATGCTGGCTGGACCAGTTCACGGCCGAGCGAGTCGTCGACCCCGGTGTCGGCGCATTTGCCCGAGACCAAGTCACCGTGGTTCACGACCCTGTGCTCCCTGCTTCCGCCGTGGTCCTGCGAGCGGTTTACTCCGACGGCCGTGAGGAGGTCGTGGAGCGATCGGCGCCCAAGGGTGATCCCGCCGATCCGCTCTCCGGATCAGAGCTATTGGAGAAGCTGGAGAACGCAGCCGCAGGGCGGCTTCCCGCCGGCACGATCAGGCAGCTCTGCGACGTTCTGCCGACGCTCGATGACCAGCCCCACATCGGCTGCATCATCCGCAGTCTGTCTCTGCCCGAAACAACAAGGAGGACGGCGTCATGAAGTTCCTGGACCTAACGCAACCGCTCACCCCGAGCACGCCCCGATCCTCGGACCACCCTCAGGTGGAGTACCCGGTCTTGCGCCACTACTCGACTCACGGGACCCTTACCCGCGAGATCAGAGCCTCCCTGCACTCGGGGACTCATGTAGACGCCGCCTCTCTCTACGATCCGGCCGGCAAGAACATTGATGACCTGCCCCTCGAGGGCTTCTGCGGCAGCGGCATGGTCATCGACGTTTCTGACCTCGGTGACTGGGGGGAGGTCACTGCAGAGGTCCTCGACAAGCGCGCGTCTGAGGTTGGCGCCGGGGACATCATCGCCCTGTGGACGAGCTGGTCTCAGTACTACGAGACCGACGAGCAGCGCTACGTCCTCAAGTCACCAGGACTCGACCGGTCGGGGGTCGACTGGCTGGTGAACCGCAAGATCCGCGCCATCTACTCCGACAATCCGAGTTCCGAGCACATCTTCATGCGGTCGCGGCAGTGGCGCCAGCTGCGCCCGGACATCTTCGGCGAGGTGGAGATCGACCCGTACCGGTTCCCGCCGGCCTACGCGCACAAGCAGATGCTCCCGGCCGGGATCAATATGGTAGAGCATCTGTCCACCGCGCTGGGCGAGCTGATTGGCCAGCGCGTCAACCTCGTGGCGTTCCCCGCGAAGTACGCCGGCGTCGAGGCCGCCCCCGCCCGGGTGGCCGCGGTGCTCGAGTTCCCCTGATCTCCATGGCCAGTCAGCGACGCTAGCCGATGACTGGCAGATCCGGCAGTGGCGAGGTGATCCTGGCCGCCCCTCCGGCCGCCCTCGCGGCGGGCGGAGGGGTGGCGCAGCCTTTTTCGCGCGGGCGCTTCGCAGCCCTCCAGCCAGACCTCGGTGAGGCAGCGCTGCCGCCCGTGTATTAAGGCTCCTTTCCCCACGCAAGCCGCCGCCACGAAGCGAGGACCTGTCGCGCCGCGGCGGGCCGACATGACTATGCAGAGGAAGGCCGGTAGATGGCAGAGCGGCTGCTGGTAATTGGTGCGCACGCGGCGGACTTCGTATGGCGCTCGGCGGGCGCCGTGGCCACGGTGACCCAGGGCGGGGGCCAGGCGATGGCTGTCGCGCTGAGCTACGGTGAGCGCGGCGAGTCCGCCGAGTTGTGGAGTCGTCCGGGCACCGACGTCGACAGCGTGAAGAAGATCAGGCGGTCGGAGGCGGAGCAGGCCGCACGGACCCTGAATGCCGACTTCACGTGCTTTGATCTGGGGGACTACCCGCTCTTCGTGGACGAGAAGACCCTGGCGCGGCTGGCAGATCTAGTCCGGGATTTCGCCCCCACCATCCTGATTACGCACACGGAGTCGGACCCGTTCAACCCCGATCACCCGGTCGCGCACCAGGCCGCGATCCGCGCCCAGCAGCTGGCCGTGGGCTCCGGGCGGGCTGCGGCATTCCGGATTGTGCCCCAGCCCAGAGTGGTGCTCTTCGAACCGCACTACACCGAGGCCAGCGGGTTCGTGCCGGATGTCTATCTCGACATATCCGCGGTGGCGGAACTGAAGCAGAATGCCATGGCGCAAATCCAGTCCCAGGCCTACATGCCCGCCCATCAGGACATGCGCTCAGCCGAGCGTGCCTGGCAGGCCAGGCGAATTTCCGGCCGCGGCGGCATCACCGCCGTCGAGGTCTTCCAGAGGTACACCCCTCAGGTGGTCACGGGCCTATGAACCTGGCCGAGCGGCTGACGCGGCTGGGCACTGCCACCGTTTCGGAGGCGGCAGGCGGCGGCGTCATCGACGTGGACCTCATCCAGTCTGTGCCGGGCAGCAAGGTGGCCGGCCCGGCGCGGACCGTTCTCTGCGGCCAGGGCGACAACCTGATGGTGCACGCGGCGATGAAGCTGGTCGCCCCTGGCGAGGTGCTGGTCCTGACGATGCCGAGCCCGGCCCCGGTCGCCCTCTTCGGCGAGCTGCTGGGAATCCAGTCCAAGGTCAGGGGCGTTGCTGGTGTCCTGGTCGACGCGGCCATGCGCGATGTCGACGATCTGTCCGCACTGGGGATCCTGGTGTGGGCGCGCTGGGTCCGGGTGACCGGGGCGAGCAAGGCTACCTGGGGGCGAACCGGAGTCCCGATCACGTTCGGCGGCACGGAGATCCGCGACGGCGACCAGGTCGTCCTCGATCGCGACGGCGGGGTGGTGGTCCCGGGCGGACGGGCGGATGAGGTCCTCGCGGCGGCTGAGCGCCGGGCCGCGGCCGAGGCGGAGAAGCGCGCGCTATACCGGTCGGGAGTGCTGTCGATCGACCGGCTGGACCTCGCGGGCGACCTGCCGGAGGGCTCGCCGGGGAAGGCTGACGGGCCATGAGCAGGATAGAACCTGTCGAGCTTGACTCGAGCCCGGCTCTGCGGGCGGTCATGAAGCGCCTGGAGGACCGCGGGCGCGTTCCGTCGCCGCTGTACCGCACCCTGGCCCATGCTCCCGAGGTGCTCGGCGGCTGGAGCCAGCTGGCCGATGCCCTCAGGTTCAGTTCCGCGGTGGACGCCGGATTGCGCGAGCTGGTGATCCTGCGCCTGGCTCAGCTGGCCCATGCCCGTTACGCCTGGGCCTACCACCGCCGGGCTGCCCTGGCGAACGGCATGAGCGAGGACCGGGTGATGCAACTGGCGCACTGGCGCACGAGCACGGCCTTTGACGCCGCGACCAGGGCCGTCCTCGATTACGCCGAGAGCATGGCCCGGAACGAGGCAACGCAGGAAGTATTTCAGGCCATGGCCGCGAGCCGCAGCAAGCAGGAAGTCGTCGAGCTGACGGTACTGGTGGGCTTTTACTGCGGTGTGGTGCGGACGCTCCAGGCTCTCGACATCGAGGTGGATGAAGGTCACCGCGGTGAGCTGGCCGGTTACTCATGAGCGCGGCCGCACCACTGTGGACGCCGTCGGAGCGACGTCAGCAGCAAGCTGAGCTCACCAGGTACCTCGCCTGGCTCCAGGACGACCGCAGCCTGGCCTTTACCTCCTATGCCGACTTGCATCGCTGGTCTGTCGATGACCTGGCCGGGTTCTGGGGCAGCCTCTGGTCGTATTTCCAGGTGGCCGCATCGGCCGGACCCCAGCGGATCCTGTCCCGGGTGGAGATGCCGGGTGCCCGCTGGTTCGAGGGAGCCCGGCTGAACTATGCGGCCAACGCGCTCCGCGGCCCCGGCCCCCGCGAAGCACTGGTGGGGATATCCGAGGGTGGTGCCGTCGCGACCCTGACCTACGGACAATTGCGCGATGAGGTTGCCGCCGTCAGCTGCAGACTACGCGAGCTCGGCGTGGTCCAGGGTGACCGCGTCGCGGTCTACCTGCCGAACGTGATCGAGACCGTCACCTGCCTGCTGGCGTGCGCCGCCATCGGCGCCGTGTTCTGCATCTGCCCCCCGGAGTTCGGAGCCAGCGGTGCCCTGGGCCGCCTGGCCCGGGTGCGGCCGAAGGTGCTGATCGCCGCCGACGGGTACGTCTACGGCGGCCGGGCATTTCATCGGCTGGACGTCGTACAAGCGATCTGCCGCGGACTACCCGGCCTGCAGCATCTGGTGATCCTCCCGATCCTGGGAGACGCCATCGATGGGGGCGGGCCGACGCCGACGCTCACCTGGACGGACCTGCGCCGGGCGGGCACGGAGGCGGTGATGGACGACGTCCCGTTTGAGCACCCGCTGTGGATGCTGTTCTCCTCCGGCACGACGGGCAGGCCCAAGGCCATCGTCCATGGCCACGGGGGCATCGTCTTGGAGCACCTCAAGTCACTGGCTCTGCACCGGGACGTGCGCGCTGGTGACAGGGTCCTGTGGCTGACCAGCGCAGGCTGGATGATGTGGAACTACATCGTCGGCAGCCTGCTCGCGGGGGCCACGGTCATCCTCTTCGATGGCAGCCCCGGATACCCGGACCTCACCAGGCCATGGGAGATCGCCAGCGCGCAGGCGGTGAGCCTGCTCGGTGCCGGCGCCGGCTACTTCGAGGCCTGCCGGCGGGCCGGCCTGCGCCCCGGCCAGACCTGGGACCTGCACAGCCTGAGGTCGCTGGGCTCTACGGGCTCGGCCCTGCCGGGAGCCAGCTATGACTGGGTGTATGAAGCGGTGAAGCCCGATGTGCTGCTGAGCCCCGCCAGCGGAGGCACGGATGTTTGCAGCGCCTTTCTCGGGCCGTGCCCGCTGCTTCCCTTGTGGCGCGAGGAGATGCAATGCCGCATGCTCGGTGCCAGCGTCGAGGCCTACGACAGCGACGGGCGCCCGGTCGTCGATCAGGTCGGAGAGCTGGTGCTGACCCGGCCGATGCCCTCCATGCCGCTCTACCTCTGGGACGATCCCGGCGGAGCACAGCTTCGGGAGAGCTACTTTTCCCGCTTCGACGGGGTGTGGGACCACGGCGACTGGGTGGTGATCACGTCGCGGGGCACCGCCCGGGTGCTCGGTCGCTCCGACGCGACCCTCAATCGCGGCGGCATCCGCATGGGCAGCGAGGAATACTACGCGGTGCTCGGGCAGCGGTCAGACATCTCCGACAGCCTGATCATCGATGTCGCCACGGAGAGCGGCGGAAGCGAGCTGATCCTCTTCGTGGTCCCGGCACCGGGCACGGCCTGGACTGACCAGGCTGGAGCGGCGATCCGTGCCCACATCCGCACCGAGTTGTCGCCCCGGCACGTGCCGGATCACGTGTATCCCCTGACCAGCGTGCCGCGGACATTGTCGGGGAAGCGGCTTGAAATCCCCGTGAAGCGCCTCATGGGCGGCGAGCCGCTGGAGACGACACTGAGCCTGGAAACTGTCGCCAATCCAGGCTCGCTCGCGGAGATCCTCGGCGTGTACCGCGCTCGTGCCGCCATGGCTCGGCCACCCGCCCGCACTCGCGGAACGCGAGAGCGTGAATGACGGCAGCGCCCCGGTGGTGTCCTAGCGCAGGGTGGCGGTCCGGGTGCCTGTCGCGTCCGCGTCACTCCCGGCAGCCTCTTGACAGTGGATGAGTCCCGATGTGATGCTAAAAGAGCGACTATCGGACCCAATTTTGGGACTCTACCATGAACTTCACTTCTGGAGGTCTGCATGGACAGTCAGCGCTTCGCGCCGATGCTCACCCTGCCTGATCACCCCGCCAAGCCGCGGCACTCCCGGCGGACCATGATCTTCGACAGGGGATGGCCGGCCGTCTTCATCGAGGGAGTGCTCGAGTCGTTCGCCGGCGCCATCGACATTGCGAAGATCAGCGCCTGGCACCTGCACCAGCCCGAGAGCATCGTCCGGCGGAAAATCGAGATGTACAAGCGCTTCGGGGTGGAGGCGCAGTGTGGCGGCCCGGTCCTGGAGCTCGCCCGGCTCCAGGGCAAGGAAAACGAGGTCCTTGCGTATTTGAAGGAGCTGGGGTTTGAGGGCCTAGAGGTATCCAGCGAGTCCCTGCCCACCCAGGTGGACACGAAGCTGGAGCGAATTCTGGCGGAGAAATGCCTGGCCATGGGATTCACGATTCACGGCGAGGTCGGCAAGAAATTCCCTGAAGGCGATCAGGTCCGGAAGGCCCCCGGGGTGCTGGACGTAAAGGCTGCGGTGGCTACCTTCCAGCACTACGTGGACATCGGGTGCGAGGGCAGTTACTTCGAGGGCCATCTCTTGCGCGCCATGTGCGGTGACATGGGGGAGAACGAGTCGGCGCGGCAGCCGCTCATGGACCTCGCCGATGCCGTTGGCGTCGACAACATCATCTTCGAGATTCCCGGAACCTACCTCCCCTACGCCGGCAAGCGTGCGCTTCAGGGGCTGCTGGTCTACCTCTTCGGGCCCAACGTGAACATGGGGAATGTGCTCATTGAGGAAGTGGCGGAAGCGGAGGAGATCCGCGACGGCACCTTCCCCACATTCGGGGCGCCTAATGGCGATCACCCCTGGCTGGCCTCGCTCTGGAGAACCGGGACCGGAACCGCAGAGCCGCAATGGTGGCGCGGCCCTGGCGTCGGCGTGAGCAACCCGTAGATCGGCACCGCGGCCGTGTTGACACTCAACCCCGCTGACGCGCTGGCCGACTTCGCCGCCACGCTTTCCTGGGACCGGTTGCCTGGTCACGTTGCTGAGCGCGTCAAAGACCTCATCCTGGACGCGCTGGCGAGTGCTTTCCTGGGCTACGACGCAGCCGAAGTCAGCCCACTGGTCGCGGCGGTGGTCGGCCTCGGACCCGGTGGCGACGCCACGATTATCGGCGGCGGCCGGGCATCGCTGGGGGCGGCGGCGATGGCCAACGGGTACCTGATCACCGCGGTCACCGTGTGCGACATCCACCGGCCCACCTCCTGCCACGTCATGCCGGAGGTGCTTCCCCCGGCACTGGCTTCCGCCGAGATGGCAGGCTCGTCGGGTCGGGACCTGCTGCTGGCCGTCGCCGCCGGCGCAGAGGTGACCACCCGGGTGGGTCTCGCCCTGAGAAACGAGGTCTTCCGGACGCGCGGCTGGCACATGCCGGGAATCTCTGGTCCGTTCGGCGGAGGCGCGGCCGTCGGTCGCCTGCTCGGCCTCGACCGGCAGGGCATGGCCCACGCCCTCGGCATCGCGGGCAGTCAGGCCACCGGAAGCTACGCTCAGCTCAGGACTCCCGCGATTAAGTTCCAGCAGGCGCGAGGGGCGCTGGCCGGGCTGCTGGCCGGGCAGTTCGCGTCCGCGGGGCTTCGCGCCGCGCAGGACGTGCTGCTGCACCCTGATGGCGGGGTCCTGCGTACCCACAGCGATGGCGGCTTCCCGGAAGCAGCGACTGACGGCCTCGGCGACCGTTGGGAGCTGGAGCAGATCTCGTTGCGGCCATGGCCGGCGGCAGTCCATCTTCAGCCACTGATCACCTCTCTGCTGACGCTGCTGTCGACCGGGGCAGTCCATCCGGGTGACATCGCGGACGTGCAGGTCGAGCTCTCGGAGGCGGCGTACGAGATGCACGGCCGCGTTGACTGGAACAACCGATTCCGGGCCCGGCTCTCCGCTCCGTATGTGACCGGGGTGGTTCTGCAGGACCGCGAGTGCGGGCTGGCCCAGTTCCACCCAGACCGCCTCCGCGACCCGGAACTCGTCGCTTTCGTGGCGGATCGGGTGCGGATTCTGCCCAGCGGGGACCTGGGAGGTAGCAGCGTCCAGGTCACCGTCACCGCCTCCGACGGCACAGCGCACACCGATCGTCGAGATACCGCCAGAGGAGATCCCGCGACCCCGCTCTCGCGGGAGGAAGTTGCGAGCAAATTCCGCGGAGCCGCAGAGGCCGCTTTGGGCAGTACGGTCACCGAGCGGGTAATCGGCCTCG
>JBOHCK010000151.1:0-14279 GCA_050698755.1 Streptosporangiaceae bacterium
GCCCCCTTCCGCGGACCCCCTGCCCTCCGCGCCCCCTTCCGCGGACCCCGGCGAGACCGGCCCCGATGCACTGGCGGCCGCCGGGGCGATCGCGGCGCACGCCGCCGCGGACCGTACGGTCGGCGTCCTGCTGGTTCGCCTGGGCGGTTACGCGATCGGCGTGTTCTCCGGAGTGCCGCCGCAGCTCGGTGCCTCGAAGACCGGCCGCAGGCTGGTGCACGGACGGAGCGCGGCGGGCGGGTGGTCCCAGCACCGCTTCGCCAGGCGCAGGGAGAACCAGGCTGCGGTGGCGCTCGGAGCCGCCGCCGACGCCGCGGCCGGGATCTTCGGCCCGTACGGCGCAGACGGGCTGGACGCGGTGGTCCTGGGCGGGGACAAGCGGTCGATCTCGGGGCTGCGCGACGACGCGCGGCTGGCCCCGTACCTGAGCCAGGCCACGGACCGCTTCCTCACGGTCCCCGATCCGAGCCCGGCGGTACTCAAGGGCATGCCGGCCGCTTACCAGGCCATCCGCATCCGGCTGACCGAGCCGGAACCCGATGGCCCGCCGCGCGCCGGTCACGTACAATAGACGCGTGCTGCCGATTACGGACTGAGGACACCTTCCGGGGGAGAAGTCTGTCCGTTTCCGTCCGTATCTCAGGAGCAGCGAATCATGATCGTGGCAACCGATATCGAACTGCGGGCTGGCGCGCGCCTGCTGCTTGAAAGCGCGTCCTTCCAGGTCGCCGCGGGGGACCGGATCGGCCTGGTGGGCCGGAACGGCGCGGGGAAGACCACGCTGGCCAAGGTCCTGGCCGGGCAGGCCCAGCCGTCGGCGGGCTCGGTCCGCCGGTCCGGGTCGGTCGGGTACCTGCCGCAGGATCCGCGGACCGGCGACCTCCAGGTGCTGGCCGTCGACCGGGTCCTGTCGGCTCGCGGGCTCGACCAGCTCCGGGCCGACCTGCGCGCGGCGGAGGCGCAGATGGCTGACGCCGATTCCGCGGCCGCGGCCGCGGCTATCCACAGGTACTCCAGGCTGGAGGAGCGGCTCGCCGTGCTCGGCGGGTACGCCGCCGAATCGCAGGCGGCCTCGATCACCGCCAGCCTCGGCCTGCCCGACCGGGTGCTGCACCAGCAGCTGGAGACGCTGTCGGGCGGCCAGCGGCGGCGGGTGGAACTCGCCAGGATCTTGTTCGGGGACTCTCAGACGATGCTGCTCGACGAGCCGACCAACCACCTCGACGCCGATTCGGTGGCCTGGCTCCGCGACCACCTCAAGAGCTACCGCGGCGGCCTGGTCGTGATCACCCACGACGTGGCGCTGCTCGCCGACGTGGTGAACAAGGTCTTCTACCTGGACGCGCAGCGGGCCTGCCTGGACACCTACAACCTGGGCTGGCGCGCCTACCTTCAGCAGCGCGAGACCGACGAGCGCCGGCGCAGGCGGGAGCGGGCGAACGCCGGCCGGCAAGCGGGTGCGCTGATGGCGCAGGCCGACAAGATGCGGGCCAAGGCGACCAAGGCCCGCGCGGCGCAGAACATGCAGCGCCGGGCCGAGCGCATGCTGGCCGGGGTCGAGGAAGAGCGAAGGTCGGACAAGGTCGCCAAGCTCCGCTTCCCGGTTCCGGCCCCGTGCGGCCGGACCCCGCTGACCGCCACCGGCCTATCCAAGTCGTATGGGTCCACCGAGGTGTTCTGCGACGTGGACATCGCGGTCGACCGGGGCAGCCGGGTGGTAGTGCTCGGGCTCAACGGGGCGGGCAAGACCACCCTGCTCCGGCTGCTCGCCGGACTCGAAACCCCGGATACGGGAAAGGTCACCGCGGGACATGGCCTGAGCCTCGGATATTACGCCCAGGAGCACGAAACGCTGCATATCGAGCGCACGGTCCTGGAGCACATGCGGACCGCCGCGCCGGGCCTTACCGAATCGCAGCAGCGCACCGTTCTCGGCTCATTCCTGTTCAGCGGCGATGACGTGGAAAAGCCAGCCGGCGTGCTTTCCGGCGGCGAGAAGACGAGGCTGGCCCTGGCCCTTCTGGTCGTATCAGGCGCTAACGTCCTGCTGCTCGACGAGCCGACGAACAACCTCGATCCGGCCAGCCGCGAAGAGATTCTCAACGCCCTGAGAGGCTTCCGCGGCGCGATAGTGCTTGTTACCCATGATGAAGGTGCGGTTGAAGCGCTTTCACCTGAACGCGTTATCGTACTGCCGGACGGCGTCGAAGACGCGTGGAGCGAGGATTTCGCAGATCTCGTCGCACTCGCGTAAAGCGGCCAGCGCGTCTTCTGCCGCTACGGCAATGGAAACGATTCCACGGATGACCAGGTAAAAATACGTGATCATTTGCCGACATGCGGGTGGTCAATCCGGCGGTCATGCCTGATCATTACGGAGGGGGCTGTGTAACTCACTGGTGACTTGAGCTAACAGGAGGTACATGTGGCCGAGACCCTCAAGAAAGGCACGCGGGTGACCGGCGTCGATCGCAGCAAGCTGGCCACTCTCCTCGGAAAGAGGTATGACTCCGGGGAGAGCATCCGATCACTCGCGGCCTCGACAGGAAGGTCCTACGGCTTCGTCCACCGGATTCTGACCGAGACCGGAGTGACGTTGCGCGGACGTGGCGGCGCCACCCGCAACACCAAGGCAAAGGAAAAGCGCTAAAAGCCACGCCAGGTGGCACCGGCCCGGCTGCATGAAATTTCACGATTCCAGTCGCTGGGACCCCGCCCGGACGGCCGCCTGGGAGTTCGCTGCTAGCTGATAACGTTCCCGCCCGGCGCGGGAACGAATTGCGACCCACGGGGGGTTTCCCTGGTCATGTACGGCCATGGTCCGATGATGGTGCGCGGATTCCGGATGGATCCCAGCATCACCAAGCAGAAGCTCAAGCCGGGCACGGTCCGCAGGATCGCTACGTACGCGCGGCCCTACCGGTGGCTCCTGGCCGTATTCCTCCTGGCCACCTCGATCGACGCGGTGATCACCGTCGTCAACCCGCTGCTGCTACGTGAGATCATCGACCACGGGATCCTGGCCCGCAACGACCGGGTCGTCATCTGGATCGCGATACTGGTCGCCGCGGTCGCGATCTTCGACGCCGGGCTCGGCTTCGCGATCCGCTGGTTCTCCGCCCGGATCGGCGAGGGTCTGATCTATGACCTGCGCACCCAGGTCTTCGACCACGTCCAGCGGCAGCCGATCGCGTTCTTCACCCGGGCGCAGACCGGATCGCTGGTCAGCCGGCTCGACGGGGACGTGGTCGGCGCGCAACAGGCCATCACCACCACCCTGTCGGGCGTGATCTCCAACATACTGAGCTTGATCGTCATCCTGATTACGCTCTTCTACCTGTCCTGGCTGGTCAGCGTGATCGCCCTGGTCCTCATCCCGCTGTTCCTGATACCGGCCCGGCTGGTCGGCCGCAGGCTGCAGCGCCTGACCCGCGAATCAATGATGCTCAACGCCGAGATGGGCTCGACCATGACCGAGCGCTTCAACGTGGCGGGTGCGCTGCTCGTCAAGCTCTTCGGCCGCCCCGCCCAGGAGACCACGCTCTTCTCCGGCCGGGCCGCGCGAGTCCGCGACATCGGCGTCGTCCAGTCGATGTACGGCCAGGTGTTTTTCGTGACGCTCACCCTGCTCACCTCGATGGTGACGGCCCTGGTCTACGGGCTCGGCGGCTCCCTGGTCATCAGGGGCGCCTTCCAGATCGGCACGCTCGTCGCCCTCACGACGCTGCTCAGCCGGGTCTACGGCCCGATCGCGTCGCTGTCCAACGTGCAGATCAGCGTGATGACCGCCCTGGTCAGCTTCGACCGGGTCTTCGAGGTACTCGACCTGCAGCCGCTGGTCGCCGACCGCCCCGGTGCGACGGTTCTGCCCGCCCGGGTGCCCGCCGAGGGCGTGGGCGACGTTCCGGATGAGGTCGCGCCGGACATCGAGTTCGACGATGTGTCGTTCCGGTACCCCACGGCGTCCGAGGTGTCGCTGGCCTCGCTGGAGTCGATCGCGCTGCCTGCGCCTGAGCGGGCCGGGTCGGGCGCCGGGGTGCTGCACGGGGTGAGCTTCCGCGCGCCGCCCGGCCGGCTCACGGCGCTGGTCGGTCCCTCGGGCGCAGGCAAGACCACGATCACCGCGCTGGCCGCCCGGCTGTACGACCCGAACGACGGGACCGTGCGGATCGCCGGGTATGACCTGCGGGACGTCACCCTCGAGTCGCTGCACGATGTGGTCGGCGTGGTCACCCAGGATGCGCACCTGTTCCACGACACGATCCGGGCCAACCTGACCTACGCGAAGCCCTCCGCCACCGAACTCGAGCTCATCGAGGCCTGCGAGGCCGCCCAGATCTGGGACCTGATCTCCAGCCTGCCCGACGGCCTGGACACCGTCGTCGGCGACCGCGGCTACCGGCTGTCCGGCGGCGAGAAACAGCGCGTCGCCATAGCCAGGCTGCTGCTCAAGGCCCCGACCGTCGTGGTCCTCGACGAGGCGACCGCTCACCTGGACTCCGAGTCGGAGGTGGCCGTGCAGCGGGCGCTGAAGACGGCGCTCGCGGGCCGCACGTCGCTGGTGATCGCGCACCGGCTGTCCACGATCAGGGAGGCCGACCAGATCCTGGTCGTTGACGAGGGCCGGATCGTCGAGCACGGCACGCACGCCGAGCTTCTCGACGCCGGCGGCCTGTACGCGGACCTGTACCAGACCCAGTTCGCCGGGCAGGCGGCCTAGCACGGCAGCTTATGCCGTGGCAGATTGGGTTTGCCCCCGTCGGCGCCTGTCACCTCAGGCGGCGGCGGTCCGCACCCCGGTTGACCAGGGGCCCGCGGACCCCAGGGGCCGATGGCCACCAGCGCGGCAGGCTCATCTGGACCGGCCAGAAAACACGCTGGAAACCCCGCCCGTCCCGCGAGCCGCTTCAATTCGCTCAAGATTTCACAGGAATGGCAATTCCTTCTATATGGTTGTGGCACCCTAGCGAAAAGAATCGTTAGGGTGCCACAACCATGGGTGGGCGCGGCTGGAGACACGGTAATGACGGGTAACGCGAAGGGCTCAAGTGTCGCGAGTGACTCCAGCCGGGTGCCAGTACGCAGGGATGGCGTCGCGGACGGCGATGAGCGGCCCGGACCAGTGCTATACCCTTACCTCGCCTTACCGGTAGCCGGCGGCCTGCAGGGCGAACAGCTCGGCGTAGACGCCGCCCTGCTCCATCAGTGCCTGGTGGTCACCCGACTCCGCGACCCGTCCGCCCTCGACGACGATGATCTGGTCGGCCATGTGCACGGTGCCGAACCTGTGCGAGGCGAGCACGGTCACTGTCCCCCCGGCGAAGTCAAGGGGCGGCCCCGTCGAAATCGCCGCTCAGCCCGTCGCCGGTCAGGTCACAGAAGGCGACGTTTTCCCGTGCGCTGAGCGGATAGCGGCCGAAGTCCTGGTTGACCACGGCCACCTGGCACTGCCAGGAATGCGTGTCGAGGTCCCGCAGGTCGGTCCCGTCCACGGTGATCCGCCCTTCGGACGGTTCGCGCAGCCTGGCGAGCACGGTGACCAGCGTGGTCTTGCCCGCGCCATTGGCTCCCACCAGCGCGAGGGACCGCCCGGCGGTCAGCTCGAGGTCCAGCCCCTGGCAGACCGCCCGGCCGCCACCGGGATAGCGGTAGGTGACCGAGCCGAAGCGGATGCCGGATACCGGGCGTCCGGCGGCGCTGGCCCGGCCCTCGCCTGCCGGGCCGGGGCCGAGCCGGCTGACCAGGTCGTCGAGGTCGGGCACCGCTGCGCGCATCTGTTCGAGCCCGACGTCCGCGGGGCTCACGCCGCCCACCTGCATGGTGGTGGGCAGCATGGGCAGCATGACCGCGACCGTGGCCAGGCTGATGTCGCGATGCCAGGCCGCCAGGGCGATGGCGCCCGCCCCGGCCACGTACATCGCGGCTACTCCGGCGCCGAACAGCAGGGTCCGGTGCCTGAAGTGCCGCATCTGCCGCCACGCGGGCTCCATGCCCGCCAGCCACTTGCCCCGGTGCCGGCCGAGGATCCAGCCGCCGAGTCCGAAGACCCGCACCTCCTTGGCGAACTCGGGGCGGTAGGAACAGCCGATGTAGTACCAGCTGTGTCGCAGCTCAGGCGTGGCCCGCCGCATGAGCGTGGCGCGCTCGGCGAGCAGCCTGCGCAACGGCGGCCTGAGCATGGCCCAGCCGATGAAGAAGAGCAGCCCGATATACCAGCGGAACGAGGCGAGCACGACGCACGCGATGAACCCGCTCAGCCGGTCGCCGAACGTGCTGGCCAGCGCCATCGGCGCGTCGGCCGGGCGGGACGTGGACAGCTCGCCGCTCGCCGAGGCGAGCTGGTCGAGGACGGCGGAGTCCTCCAGGTGCTCGATTCCGGCGGGCGCGCAGACGGCCCGCGCCAGGCGGCGCTGCATCCCGTCGACATCACCGCCGAGCTGTGCGCGGAAAGCAGGGCCTCGGCGGGGCTGCGCAGCAGCGATAGCGCGTACGCGGTGGTGCCGATCGCGAGCCCGATCAGCAGGCGGTTTCCGCTGGGGGAGCCGAGTCCGTGGGAGAGCGCCCCCGGAATGCGGCCCACCGCCTGGCCCAGGGCGACCAGGGCCAGGATGGACAGGAACCCGTCGGCCAGCACGAACAGGCCCATGATCAGCATCAGCGCCGGGCTCGTCTCCCACGCTGGGTTCGCCCTGGTCAGCCCAGGCACCCGTGCCATGTTCAGCGCTGACCTCACCCTGCTCAGCCCCGGTACCCGGACCATGTGCAGCTCAGAAATTGATTCAAATCAGTATTGGTACTAAGATTGTGTCCGAGCCCAAGTTAACCCGTCATCCGACCGGAGGTGAAATGAATTCCGCCCCCCGCGCCGTGCCGCGACAGCATCGTGCCGCAGCGACCCGGCGTCGGCTGTACGACGCGGCCATGGCCGAGTACGCCAGGGTCGGGCTCGATACCGCCCGGGTCGAAGACATCGTGGCCGCGGCCGGGGTGAGCTGGGGGACGTTCTTCCACTACTTCCCGGCCAAGGAGGACGTCCTGCTCGACGCGGGCGCCGAGGTCTGCCGGGCCTACGCCGTCGCGGCGAGGTCGGGCCTGGAGGACGGGCGGGACACCGGGTCGGTGCTGGCCAGGGCGTTCGACGCGATGTTGCGCGCCGCTATCGAGGCCACGCCTTCTGAGGCCCTGCGCGGCAAGATGCTCCTGTACGTCCTCGGCCACCCAGGCCGCCTCACCGAGTACCTCGGTGAGGACATCGCGCCGCCGGTGGCCGCCACCACCGCGGTACTGGCCGAGGGCCAGATCCGGGGGGAGATCCGCGACGACGAGCCCCCCGAGTCGCTCGCCGTCATTGTCTTGTACGCCGTGCTGTTCAGCGCCCGCCGCGGTGCCTCGATCGGCAGGCCTCCAGGCTCGACTCCGCTCGGCCGCCTGGCCCTGGACGTGGTCCTGCGCGGCCTGCGCCCGGCGGAGGAACCGGCCTCCGGGGGAGCCACCTCATGAGGGCTGATGCTCGAGGGCATAGCCGAGGCGCCGGAGTTCCTCGCTGGCGATTTTCTCTATCTCCGCGGTCTGCTTAGCGCTGAGCGAGCCCCGGGCCCCCGGGGATGGGCGGGAGCGAGCACGCTGCCTGCTCGCGCGGGCCTCGTTGCGGATTTCGGCTGTCGGCACCGCAGTCCCGGCGAACCGGGAAAGCTCGGCGAGGGCCTCTTCCGGCTTGCCCATCAAGTCCTCGTACCTGATCGTCTTCAGCTGGCCAGCCGGCAGGCCGTGGTGCAGCCTCGCGGCCAGGCGCACGGACCAGCGCCAGCGCAGCGCGCACTGCCCGGCCGGGGTCAGCCTGGCCCAGATCTCGCGGTCATCGTCGGATTCGATCCCGAAGAACGGGTTGGGGAACTCGGTGTCGACGTTCACGAAGCTGGGCCTGAACCAGGACATGACCATAGGGTCGGCGAGCATCCCGGCCACCGCGTCCCGGCCGTCCCTGACGACCTGGACGATCCGCGCGTCGGGGAACGCCTCGGTGAGCGCCTCCGCGCAGTAGATCAGGTCGGGGCTCGCGTCCCCGAATCGCTCAAGTCCGCGCAGGTCTACGCAGGGGCCGACGGTATCGGCGGCCAGGCCGGCCGCTGCCCGGCACTCGCGCGTGCAATCGAGGCAGCTGTGCGGGGTGACCTGCCAGCCCTGGGCCAGGGCGTCCCTGATCACCGACGCGGCGGCCTGCGTCCGGCCCCGGTACATGGAGGGGCGCCTGGCAAAGGCGTAGACGACGCGCAGCACGCTCGGCTGCCCGATGGTGACGTGCAGGCCCGCGGATGCCTTCAGCGCGCGGCCGATCAGGCCCGCTCCCGAATGCGGCGCGCCCATCACGAACAGCGGCTGGTGCACGCTGCGGGAATTGACGATCAGGATATGACGGGCCGTGGCCATCATCGCCCAGCAGGGTGAGGCTGGCTCACGACGGGTGGTCCGAGCATGTCAGCCTGGCACGCTCCGCCGCTCATCGCGGTGCATCCCGGTTCCACGCTGGTGCTCCTCGGAGTGGCTGCTCAGGTTGAGGGCCGTCTGCACGAGCGGGACATGACTGAACGCCTGCGGCATGTTGCCGACGAGCCTGCCGTACCGAGGATCATACTCCTCACTCAGCAGGCCGACATCGTTACGCAAGGCGAGCAGCCGCTCGAACAGCGCAACCGCCTCGTCCCGGTGCCCGCTCAGCTCCAGTGCGTTGGCCAGCCAGAAACTGCAGGCCAGGAACGCGCCCTCCGATCCGGCCAGGCCATCGACCGACGACATTCCGCCGTCAGGCAGCTCGTACCTGCGCAGGAAGCCGTCCTGCACCAGGTCCCGCTGGAGTACCCGCATGGTGGAGATGACCCTGGGGTCATCGGCGGGCAGGAAGCCGACGTCGGAGATCAGCAGGACCGAGGCGTCGAGCTCGGTCGCGCCGTAGTACTGGACGAATGCCCCGCGCGTGGTGTTATAGCCGCGCTCGCAGACCTCCTGCTTGATCTGGTCGCTGGTGGCCCGCCACCGGGCGGCCAGGTTGGCCTCGCCCGCCTCGTCCGCGCGGTTCGCCGCGCGGTCGAAGGCGACCCAGGCCATGACCTTGGAATGCACGAAGTGGCGCCGCGGCCCGCGCACCTCCCACAGTCCCTCGTCAGGCTCGCGCCAGTGATCTTCGAGGAAGCGCAGCAGCGAGCGCTCGAGCGACCAGGTGTGCCGGTCGTCGTGCACGCCGGATTTACAGCTGAGCTGCAGCGCGTCGATGACCTCCCCGTACACGTCGAGCTGGAGCTGGCCGGCCGCCGCGTTGCCGATCCTGACCGGAGCTGAGCCCTCGTAACCGGGCAGCCAGTCCGCCTGCCACTCGGCCAGCCGGCGCTCGCCGGCCACCCCGTACATGATCTGGATGTCTTCGGGGTCCCCGGCGATCGCCCGGCCGAGCCAGTGCCGCCAGGCCCTGGCCTCGTCGAGGTACCCGGTGCGCAGCAGCGCCTCCAGGGTGATGGTGGCGTCGCGCAGCCAGCAGTACCGGTAGTCCCAGTTGCGCACTCCGCCGATGTCCTCGGGCAGCGAGGTGGTGGCGGCCGCGACGATGCCGCCCGTGGGCTGGTAGGTAAGCGCCTTCAGGGTGATCAGCGACCGGACCACCGCGTCGCGGTAGGTCCCCTGGTAGGTGCAGCGCGATACCCACTCGTCCCAGAACTTCCTGGTCTCCTCAAGCGCCTGGCCGGCGTCAATGCGCGGGGGCTCCCCGTGGTGCGAGGGCGTGTAGCTGAGCGCGAAGGGAACGACGTCACCCGCGTTGACCCGGAACGTGGCCGCGTGCGCCATGTCCCGCGCGGTGAGGCTTACCGGGGTGCGCAGCCAGATCGAGTCCGGGCCCGCGGTGGCCCGGATGCCAGCTCCGTCCTTGGTCACCCAGGGCACGACGGAGCCGTACCCGAAGCGCAGCGTCAGCGACATGGCCATGTCGACGCTCCCGCTCTCGCCCGTCACGATGCGGATCAGCGCCGGCTCACGGTCACCGCGCGGCGGCATGAAGTCGGTGACCCGGACGGCCCCGTCCGCGGTTTCCCACCGGGTCTCCAGGATGAGCGTGTCACCGTCGTACCGCCGACCGGCCGTGGCCGCAGATCCGTCTGCGCCGTTTGCGGGCGCGATCCGCCAGCGACCGTGGTCCGGCGTGCCGAGCAGCGCGGCGAAGCACGCCTCGGAGTCGAAACGGGGCAGGCAGAGCCAGTCCACCGAACCGTCCGTGCAGATCAAAGCGGCCGACTGCATGTCACCGACGATGGCGTAGTCCTCGATCCGCCCTGCCACGTAACCTCCTGCTCTGGGAATCCCTGCCGCTACCGTATAGCCGCGGACGGCCCGTAGGCTGACACCATGCGTGCACTACCGGATGTAGTTGGCGGGGGAGCCCGCCGCCTGCTCGCGACGGGGCTGGTCCTGGCGACCGTGACGGCGCTGGCCGGCTGCGCGCAGTTCGACTCCGCGCTCGGGCAGCAGCAGGCCGTGGTGGTCTTCCGCGACGGCACATCGCTCGCGCAGCGGCTGGCCGTCCGCGCCGCCTGCGCCAAGCCGCCGGCCGTGGTAGCGCAGCCGCTGCCGTCCAACCTCAACGCTCCCTATGCGCTCCAGCAGGTGACGTACCAGACCACCCACGCGTCCGACGCGGACGTGGCGATCCTGGAGCAGTGCCTGGCCAAGTTCCCCTCCGTGGCCGGCGTAACCCTCCAGGACTCCAGCGACGAGGGCGGCTGACCTTCTCAGGCACCAACCCGTGAGTCGCTAGCTCCCCGCGAGCTCCACCCGTTCCTCTCGGCCCACCCGCCCCCTGCATTACCCGGCGCCGTGGGGCCCGTGGCCCACGAGCCCTATCTATCGGGCCCTGTGCCTCACAAGCCCCGATCCCCGCGCTCTTCACCCCATGGGCCCAGTGCGACAGGCCTTATCCCAGCCCGGATTCCCTAGTTTCCCTGAGCGGGATCTTCGATCTCGACCCACTCAACCAGGCCCTGGCCGCATCCGGCCAGGCGCAGGTCAGCGGGTGAGTCCGGTGACCGTAACCGACAGGCCGGCGTCGACCGTGGGCACGACCTCGCCCGTCGCCGCCAGCGCGTCCTTGACCTGGAGGTAGACCAGGAACGGCCGGAGCAGCGCGTAGGCGTCGGAGTGGGGCCTGACGCCGCATTGCACGAAGTTCGCCGGGTCGAAGGTCGCCCGCAGGGCGGGCGAGGCGACCGCGGTGATCACGTCGGCGCACCGGCCCGGGGTGTCACCGTAGATCTCCTTCTCGTTCTCGTGCGCCAGGACGAGGCCGCAATCCTCGGCGATCCGGGCCAGGGCGCCCATGCGGTCGATGACCTGCTGCCGGTAGCGCTCCGGCGGGTCACCCACGGGGATGAAGAAGGAGAAGACGCGGACGATGGCGGTGCCAGTTCGGCGGCGACGCCGGCGACACGGCGCATCCGCTCTAGCTCGGGCCCCGATCAGGCCCGCATCGAACCGGTGCTGGGAGATCACCGTCAGCGCGACACCCGCCGCGCGAGCCGCGTCAATGAGCCGGTCGGCGGGCGTCTAGCGTAACGTCGATCGGCTTCTCGACCACGAGGTGCTTGCCGGCCTTGGCCGCGCGGATGCCGACCTCGGCGTGCAGGCCGCTCGGCACGCACACCGACACCACATCCACGTCGGGGCGGGCGAGCAGCGCGTCAAGATCAGGCTCGGCCGCGCAGCCGCGCGCGGCGGCGAAGGCCGCGGCGGCATCGACGGCCACGTCGGTGACCGCCGCTAGCCGCGCGTCGGGCACCATAGCGATGGCGTCGGCATGGATCGCCCCGATCACTCCGGTGCCGACGATCCCGAAACCGTGGGTCACCGGTTGACCTCCATCCACTCGGCCAGCAGCCGCAGGTGCTGTGGCAGCGCGACCTCGGGTTCTTCGATCTCGGGATGCCAGCGCTTCTCCCACTCGACCGAGATCCAGCGCCGGTAGCCTGCGTCCCTGAGCAGCCCGAGCATCTGCCTGACCGGCACCTCTCCCTCGCCGAGCAGACCGAGCTGCCACTCATCGCCCTCGCCACCCGGGGTCGGCAGTGAGCCGGATGGAGGTGTCCACCGCCACCACCGGCAGGCCAGCCAGGGTGCGCTTAACCTGGGCACGATCCGCAGCCGACATGGACGGATCGATGAGGTGGCCGTCGATCAGCCTGAGCTCGAGGCCGGCATAACCCCAGCGACGGCCGAGCGAGACGGCGGAGGCCAGCGTGGCGTCGGGGAACGCCAGCGTGCTGAAGGCGATACGCGGTAGACCCGTGCCCTCGGTGGTTCCGGTAAGCACGGCAGGCAGATAAGCCCTATGAGAGTCATGGGGTCCAGTGAACAAGGGGTTAGCCGCGTGTCGCCCTCGACGTTAGCTGGGCTAATGTGGTGGTGGGGTGTGGCCCGCCCCTGGCCAGGTCAGACGGCCAGGGACGGGCCCGCTTGCGTTGCGGAGATGGGAAGGTCAGCTCCGCGGAGTTAGGTGCAGGATGACCACTTCGTCGGTCCCTGCGCCAGCACCGAGGTTCGTCCCGGAGGGCTGGCCGGTCTCGTAGGGGTTCGATTGGGACGGCCAGCCGACGTAGTTCTGTGAGTCGTACTCGAACCACTCCGACGCGGTCGTGGTGGGGATGATCGGCAGGTTCTGGGCCACGTACATCTCGAGCGGTACGAGGTCCGTAGTCTGCTCGGCGGTCGTCGACGCTCCGGCCAGCGTGGCCAGGTCGGCGTTGAGCGCCGGGTCGTTCAGCCGCTCGTAGTCGCCGGTCGCGTTGTTACCGGTGGCGAGCGCACTGTCCAGCCAGCCCTCGTACATGTTGTACGGGGTGAGGCCGCCGTTCGACCAGTGCGAGGTCAGCTGGAAGTTGCCGTCGGCGACGTCGGTGCTCCAGGCGGTCACGGCCAGGCCGTCGAACGTGGCGTCGATGCCCGCCGCCCGCAGGTCGCCCGCGACGATGGAGTCGTCCTCGGCGTAGTCGGTGTACGCCGCCGGGTCGACGATGGTGAGCGAGACGGTCTTGCCGCCCTTCTGGAAGAAGCCGTTGCTCCCCTTGGTGTAGCCGGCCTTGGTCAGGATCGACTCAGCCGAGGCCGCGTCGGCGGTTGCGGAGTTGGTCAGGCTGGCGACCGGGCCGCTCCAGGCGCTGAAGGTCGGCAGCGTGAGGCCGGTCGCGTTGAGGACCGGGTCCTCCAGCCCCGCCTCGCCCTCGGACGCGATCGTGGTGCGGTCGATCGCCGCGCTGATCGCCTGGCGGACGGCCAGCTGGTTGGTCGGCCACTTGTTCAGGTTCGGGAAGAGGCTGTTGGTGCCGCCGGCTGCTTCCCAGAAGCCGTGCTCGGACGGGTTGGTGTCCACGAAGTTCTTCTGCAGGCCGGGGATGAAGTTCCCGGTCCAGTCGATCGCTCCAGAGAACAGTGCGGTCAGGGCGCCGGTGTTGGAGGTGTAAACGGGGAAGAAGACCTTCGGGACCTGGACCATAGACGCCTGCCAGTAGTAGGGGTTCTTCTTCAGCGTGAAGCCCTGCGGCGTGAAGGTGTCCAGCATGTAGGGCCCGGTGCCCACCGGGTTCGCGTCTGCGAAGGTCGACGGGTCGCTGACCGAGCTCCAGACCGACTTCGGCACGATCCCGGTGCCGGCGATCTCCTCCAGGTTGGTGTACTGGGAGGTCGGGAACGTGAGCGTGACGGTGTTGCCGGATGTGCTCACGCTGGAGATGGACAGGCCGTCGATGTTGATGGCCGTGGTGCTCTTGAGCAGGTTGAAGGTGAAGGCGACATCGGCCGGCGTGAACGGCGTTCCGTTGTTCCACTTCACGCCCTGCCGGATCGTGAAGGCGATCGTCTTGCCGCCGTTGGACCACGCATACGACGTGGCCAGCCACGGGTAGTACTTTGGCGGCGCGGCGAGGTCGAACTGGATAAGCGGTTCGTAGATCAGCCCGGTCGCGCCCATGCCGTAGGCGGGCTGGGTCGGGACGTACGGGTTGAACGCCTGGGTGATGGAGGTCTCCGGGGAGCTCTCCATGACCAGGGTCTTGCCCGTGGCCGTATTCGTGCTGGTCGAGCCCGAGCTGGAGCTCGAACTCGATGAGCACGCACCGAGCCCGGCCGCCAGCAAGACGGCAGCCGTTACCGCCACTAGCTGTCTGTAGCTGTGCAATCTCCTCATCAGTCTCGTCTTTCTCTTGGGTTTCTTCCGTTGCGGACTACTGCGTCGTCGGGAATCCACCTCC
>JBOHCK010000152.1:0-14200 GCA_050698755.1 Streptosporangiaceae bacterium
GCTCAAGCAGCCGGGCGGTGGCGTCGGTGTTGAGCCGGTAGGTACTGACGGGATCGGCCACCGAGGCGACCACGTAGGTGAACGCAGCCAGGTGAATGATCGCGTCGGTGCCCGGCCGGACGGCGCGTGCGGGCCCGTCGGGATCGCAGAGGTCGCCGACCACCGAACGGACCTCCCGGTCAGGGAACGCCCGTAGATCCGCCACGGTCACCTCGTGGCCTTCGGCTAGCAGGGCGCGAACCACCCTGCGGCCGATGAAGCCGGCCCCGCCGGTCACCAGGACGCGGGAACCACTCGCCATGCGTGCTCCGTTCAGCCTCTATTTTCTCTTACCTGTCGGTGCGCGCCGGGTCGCGCTACGTACCTGGCGAGTTATGCCCGCCTGCTCGCAGACAGCGGGATTCGCCAACCGGTTCTACCGACTTCCGTTCGCTTACGCTACCTGGACGCGCTGAGAGTTTCCTGGTATATGGCTGGCAAAGGTGCGGCCGGACCGGTCCGGGGGCCCATGGTGGCGCTTGATCGTTCATGGGGTTCGGGCCCGGGCCAGTGTACCCGGCGTGGAGTAAAGCACCGGCGTCGGCCGGTCGGCGCGATGATAAGAAGAGGCATGAACCCCGACGATCCGGTCGAGACCTCCTCGTTCCGCATCCTGCGGTCCAGGATCGACCTGAGCGCGCTGCCCCCGCTGAGCCGGGCCGTGCTGGAACGCGTCATCCTGGCCACCGCAGACTTCGACTACGTCACCGACCTGGTCTGTGATGAGCTGGCGCTGGCGGCCGGGGTGGCGGCGCTGCGCCGCGGCGTCCGGGTCGTCGCCGACGTGGCCACGGTCGCGGCGGGCATCACCGGGTACCCGGTGATCTGCAAGTCGGCCGACTCCTTGTCGGCCAGGCTCGCGCGCACGGCGAACATCACCCTCGCCGCGGCCGCGGTCAGGCTGGCGTTCAGCGAGGCCGGGCCGGGTGCGGTCTGGCTGGTCGGCAGCGCGCCCGAGGCAATTTTCGAGATCATGAACCGGGAGGTGGAGCCCGCGCTGGTCATCGGGGTCCCGGTCGGCTTCGCGGGCGCGGGGGAGGCGAAGGACGCGCTGCGGGACAGCGGGCTGCCGTGCCTGACCAACGTCTCGGAAAAGGGCGGCCCGCCGGTGGCGGCCGCCGCGTTCACCGCCCTGTGGAAGATCGCCAGCCGCGAGGAGCCATCTGGATGAACGACCTGAACCGCTACCCGGACGAGCAGCGGGAAGCCGTGTACCGGGTGATCGCCGAACGCCGCGACGTCCGGCGGGGCTTCCGGCCGGATCCGGTGCCGGCCGACGTGCTGGCGCGGGTCCTGGCCGCCGCGCATCAGGCGCCGTCGGTGGGCTTCTCGCAGCCGTGGGACTTCATCGTGATCACCGACCGGGCCCGGCGGGAGCGGATCGCCGGCCTGGCCCGCCGGCACGCCGGCGAGTTCGCGGACGAGCTGCCGGGCGCCCGGGCCCGCGCGTTCGACCGGCTGAAGATCGAGTCGATCCTGGACACCCCGGTCAACATCGTGGTCAGCTGCGACAGGACCCGGGGCGGGCGGCACACGCTCGGCCGGCGGACGCAGCCGAAGACGGCCGATTTCTCCAGCGTGCTCGCGGTGGCGAACCTGTGGCTGGCGGCCCGGGCGGAAGGGCTCGGCGTGGGCTGGGTCAGCTTCTTCGACGAGCGGGAACTGGCCGCGGAGCTCGGGCTGCCTGGGCACCTGGAGGTGATCGCCTACCTGTGCGTCGGCTACGTGACAGAATTCGCGCCTGAGCCAGAACTCGCGACCGCCGGCTGGGCGCGCCGCCGCCCGGTGGCCTGGGCGGTGCACGCCGAGCAGTACGGCAGGCGCGGACTGCCCGGGGAGGAACCAGTGGACCCGCTCGCCGACGTGATCGCCGCGATCACCCCGCCGGACGCGGCGGCGATGACCGCCGCCGCCGAACGGCAGGACCGGATGACCAAGCCGCGCGGCTCGCTCGGGATGCTCGAGGAGACCTCCGTCCGGCTGGCGGGCCTGGCGGGCACCTGCCCGCCGCCGCTGCCCGAGCCCGCCTGCGTGGCGGTCTTCGCCGCCGACCACGGCGTGCACGCGCAAGGGGTCAGCCCGTGGCCGCAGGAGGTGACGGCCCAGATGGTCGCCAACTTCCTGGCCGGCGGGGCGGTGGTCAACGCGTTCGCGGCGCAGGCCGGCGCCGAGGTCACCGTGGTCGACGTCGGGGTAGCCGCCGAGCTCGACCCGCTACCCGGGCTGCTGCCCCGCAAGATCGCGCTGGGCACCGCGGACTTTACGCAGGGACCGGCGATGACCCGCGAGCAGGCTGTTATGGCGCTGACCACCGGTCTCGAAGTGGCCAGGGACCTGGTCGCCGCGGGCAACCGGTGCCTGCTCACCGGCGATATGGGCATCGCCAACACCACCGCGTCGGCCGCGCTGATCTGCGCCTTCACCGGCGCCGACCCGGCCGAGGCGACCGGCCGGGGCACGGGGATCGACGCGGCGACGTACGCGCGGAAGGTCGACGTGGTGTGCCGCGGGCTGGCCAGGCACCGGCCGGATCCGGCCGACCCGGTGGGAGTACTCGCGGCGTTCGGCGGTTTCGAGCACGCCGCGCTGGCCGGGTTCATCCTCGGCGGCGCCGCGCTGCGCGTGCCCGTCATCCTGGACGGGGTCATCGCGGGCGCCGCGGCGCTGGCCGCGGTGGCGCTGGCTCCTTCTGCCGTGGGAGCCTGCTTCGCCGGTCACCGCAGTGCCGAACCCGGGCACGCGGTTACCCTGGACCACCTGGGGCTGCACCCGCTCATCGACCTCGGTCTGCGGCTTGGCGAGGGCACCGGCGCAGTGCTCGCCTTGCCCCTGGTGCAGAGCGCGGCCCGCGCCCTGCGCGACGTCGCCACGTTCGATTCCGCGGGCGTGGCCGACAAGGTCTTAGGCCGTGGACCCTTACCTCCTTGGCCTCCGCCTGGCGGGCCGCCGCGTCCTGGTCGTCGGCGGGGGTGCGCTGGCGACCCGCCGGGTCCCGGCGCTGCTCGACGCCGGGGCGGACATCCTGCTGGTGTCCCCGACGGTGACCACCTCCCTGGAGGGCATGGCTGCGGCGGGCCAGATCCGCTGGTCGGCCCGGCGGTACGAGCCCGGCGATGCCGTGGGCGCCTGGCTGATCTGCGCGTGCACGCGCGACCGCGCGGTGAACGCGGCCGTCGCGGCGGCGGCCGCGGAGCAGCGGACCTGGTGCGTCCGGGTCGACGACGCGGAGGAATCGGCCGCGTGGACCCCCGCCTCGGGCCGGGCCGGCGACGTCCGGGTGGGCGTGCTCAGCGGTGACCCACGGCACAGCGCGGCGATCAGGGACGCGATCCTGACCGGGCTGCGGTCCGGTGAGCTGAGCGCCCGCCACGGCCGCGGGCACCGCGGCGGGGTGGCGATCATCGGCGGCGGGCCCGGCGATCCGGGACTAATCACCGTGCGCGGCCGGCAACTGCTCGCCGAGGCCGACGTGGTGGTGACGGACCGGCTGGCCCCCCGCTCGCTGCTGGATGAGCTGTCGGCGGACGTGCAGATCATCGACGCGAGCAAGATCCCCTACGGGCGAGCGATGGCGCAGGAGCACATCAACGAGGCGCTGGTCACCCACGCCCGGGCAGGCCGGTTCGTGGCCAGGCTCAAGGGCGGCGACCCGTTCGTGTTCGGCCGGGGGGCCGAGGAGGTCCTGGCCTGCCTGCGGGCCGGGGTCCCGGTCACCGTCGTGCCCGGCGTCACCAGCGCGGTGGGCGTGCCCGCCAGCGCCTGGGTCCCGGTGACCCACCGGGGCGTGGCCCAAGACTTCCACGTGGTGTCGGTTCATGTTCCCCCTGATGACGAGCGGTCCGCCGTTGATTGGGGGATACTCGGCAATAGTCGTGGCACCTTGGTGCTGCTGATGGCAGTGGAACATATCGGTGCGGTAGTGACAGAACTACTCAGGCACGGGCGCAGTCCAGGTACACCCGTTTGTGTAATCGCAGACGGGACTCTGCCGACTCAGCGCACAATTAACTCAACACTGGAACAAGTGGAAAGACGGGTACGCGAAGGGGGTTTGCGGCCGCCAGCGGTCATCGTGGTCGGTGATGTGGTAGAGATCGCGGCAGAGATAACAGAACTCATGCGCCGTGTAACCGCCTGACAGACGGGATAAACTCCGCCTGCCAGGCGATTGAGCTGGAGCGAACCCCGATCGATCGTGAGTCCCTAGGGACATGGAACTTCGGCCGGGGCAGAGGAGGCCACTAAAGCGATGGAAGGTCAGGGCGTGGCAGCGTCAGCAGCGTCTGCGTCCGGTAGACAGGACGAGTTCGCGGGTGCTGTTGTGGCTGCCGAGTTTAATGACCCTGGCGGGAGCCATGTGACTAATGATATTCTCGATGATGGTGAGGATAAGCGTCACAACGGGGATGACACCATCGTTATGCCTGCTCCGGACTTCTCCGAACCATCCCCGCCGGGTGCTGCCGCGTTTCCCCCTCCGCCGGAGTCCTCCCAGTCATCAAGGGAACCCCAGCTGCCCCGCGCAGGCTTCCTGCCCCAGACCGGCCCGCTGCCCCAGCCAGGCCCGCGGCCCCAGGCAGACCCGCTGGCCCAGGCAGACCCGCTGGCCCAGGCAGGTCCTCGGCCGGCGGCGGCCTCGCTGCCCCAGGAGCCCCGGTCAGGCCCGCTGCCTCAGGCAGGCCCGCTGGCCCAGGCAGGTCCCCGGCCGACGGCGGCCTCGCTGCCCCAGGAGCCCCAGGCCCCCGTCCGGACCCCGGCCGGCCAGGCCTCACCCGCCGCGCAGACCGGCCGCGTCAAGGGCGTCATCGTCCCGCCCATTCCGGCCAGCGCCGCCGCCCACGCCACCACTGCCGCCCCGGTCCCCCCCGTCGTCCCGGCCTCGCCCGTCGTCCCGGCCAGTCCCATCGCCCCGGGCACCCCTACCGTCTCGGCCGCCCCCGCCACTGCGGCCACCCCTTCCGTCCCGACAACCGCCTCCGCGCCAGCCACCTCTTCCGTTCCGGCGACACCTACCGTCCCGGTGACCGCCTTCGCCCCTGAGACCCACGTCGCCCCAGAGGCCCGCGAACCGAGCCAGGACGCCGAGGACATCGCCCCCGCACCCGCCGGGGCAGCCGGACCCGCCGCGGCAGCGGAAGACGCCCAGCCCGCCGAGGCCGCTCCGCCCGCCGAGGCCCTTGCCGCTCCGTCCGCATCCCCGCCCCAGGCCCCCTCCAGGCCCCAGGCGCCCGTTCAGTCCCACGTCCGGGTGGACGCGCGGCTCCTGGAGGCGGCGTTGCTCAACCTGAGGAAGCGCATCGCCGCCATCCCGCTGGTCTTCGAGATCGCGGGATCCGCCGAGGTCAAGGTCGAACGCACCAAGCTGCTCAGCCAGATCGACGACTACCTCCTGCCGCGGGTGCGCAGATCCGCTGCGCCGATCCTCGTGGCCCTGGTCGGTTCCACGGGCGCGGGGAAGTCGACGCTGGTGAACAGCATCGTCGGCGCCCGGGTGAGCGCGACCGGGGTCCGCCGCCCGACGACCAACAGCCCCGTGCTGGCCTGCCATCCCGACGACATCGACTGGTTCGCGGAGAACAACTTCCTGCCCACGCTGCCGCGCGTGAGGCAAGAGGGACTCGTCCAGCCCGGCCGTGACGGCCTGCTGGTCCTCGCGGCCAGCGAGGGCATGCCGAGAGGCATCGCGCTGCTGGACACGCCGGACATCGACTCCGTGGTCCAGGCCCACCATGAGTTCGCCTACCAGTTCCTCGACGCCTCCGACCTGTGGCTGTTCATGACCAGCGCCAGCCGGTACGCCGACGGACCGGTCTGGGAGATCCTCCAGCACGCGCGGGACAGGAAGGCATCGCTCGGCGTGGTGCTGTCCCGCGTGCCGCAGACCTACCGGACCGAACTCGTTGAGCACTTCACGGCCATGCTGGACGCGAACGGGATCGGAGCAGAGGACCGGTTCGTCATCCTGGAGACGCCGCTCATCGACGGCATGCTCCCGCCCGACGCCTACCAGCCGATCCGCGACTGGCTCGCCGACACCGGCGCCCGGGCCGACCGTAGGGTCGCGGTGCTCTCCCAGACGATGTCGGGCGTGCTCGACACGTTCAAGTCCCGGGTCCCGGCCATGGCCGCCCACGTCGAAGCGCAGGTCGTGCTGCGCGGACGGTTGCGCCGGGCCGCGGAGGTGGCGTACGAGCGTGCCTTCGCCGAGGCGAGCACGGGCATGAAGAACGGCTCGCTGCTGCACGGCGAGGTGCTCGCGCGCTGGCAGGACTGCGAGGTCGGCGGCGACCTGCGCCCGCGCCGCGGGGCCAAGGCCGCCGCGGTGGCCCCCAAGAAGGGCAAGCGTGCTCGGCGCGGCACATCGCGGCCTGCGGCGCTGAACGCGGCGCTGCGCTCGGCCCTTGAGTCGTTCATCGTCTCGATCGCGGACCGCGCCGCGGAGCACGTGGACGAGAACTGGCGCGGCAACCCCGCGGGCACCGTGCTGCTGGCGGACGCGGTCGCCGAGCGTGCCCGCGGCGAGCGCGCGAAGCAGGTCTTCGAGGCGGCCTTCGGTCCCGGCGGGAACGGGCGCGCACCGGGCGCGGCGGAGGCTGGCCAGGCCACCGCCTTCAGCCGGTCCGGACCTGACCTGCCGCTGCGCGCCACGCGCGCGATCGGAGCCTGGGAGGAGCACCTGGCCCGGCTGGTCGAGGTGGAGGATCTGCGCCCCGCGACCAGGCGCATCGGCTTCAGCGACGAGGTGCTCAGCCTGCTCGTCCTGGTCGCCATGCTGGGTGAGAACGCGCCCGCCGCCCCGGAAGGTCCGGCCGCCCCGGCCGCGGACGCCGAGGGTGTCGGCCTCTACACCGAGCCGCAGCGGCTGCTGACCTCCGTGTTCAGCGGGGCGACGCTGGCCGGGATCCTGGCCCGCGCGCGCGCAGACCTGCTCGACCGGGTCCGGCTGCTGCTCGACGAGGAGCTAGTGAGGTTCGTTGAGGTAATCGACGCGGCCGGGCCCTGCGACGACGTCGCGGCCATCCGGCTGTACCAGGCGGAATTCTCGCTCGAGGCGGTTAGGTGACATCGAACACTATCGGGGTGACCGGGCTGCCGAGCGCGAGCCTGCCCTTCAGGCTGGCCTCGCTCACCGAACTGACCCGCATCGGCTCCCGGAGGACCGGGGCCGACGGGTTCAGCCCTGAGCTTCTCGCCGAGGCCGAAACGCTGTTGCGCCGATCGGGCGAGCGCATGCGGATGTCCGGGTCGCACACCGTGGTCGCCCTGGCGGGCGGCACCGGGAGCGGCAAATCCTCGCTGTTCAACGCCCTGGCCGGGGCAAACTTCTCGCCGGCCGGGGTGATGCGGCCGACCACGAAGCACTCGCACGCCTGCGTCTGGGGCATGGAGGGCGCCGCCCCGCTACTGGACTGGCTCAACGTGCAGCGCCGGCACCGCTACGCCCGGGCGAGCGCACTCGACGAGGGCGAGGCGTCGCTGACCGGGCTGCTCCTGCTTGACCTGCCCGATCACGACTCGGTGGTCACCGGCTCGGCGGCGCTGGTCGACCGCCTGGTCAAGCTGGTCGACATGCTGGTCTGGGTGCTCGACCCGCTGAAGTACGCCGACGCGGCCGTGCACCGGAAGTACCTCGTCCCACTGGCCGGCCACGCGGCCGTGACCATGGTGGTGCTCAATCAGGTCGACACGCTGAGCCCCGACCAGGCCGCCGACTGCGAAGCCGACCTGCGCAGGCTCCTCGACGCGGAAGGGCTGACCGAGACCTCCGTCCTGGTGACCTCGGCGCTGACCGGGGCCGGCCTCGATGAGCTTCGCCTCTCGCTGGCCACCGCGGTGGCGACTAGGCGGGCGGCGGTCGACAGGATCGCCGCCGACATCGATGCCCTGCTCGACAGGTTCGACGCCTATTCCGGGGATCCGGTCCCCGGCTGGCTGCCGCCGGAGTCGGCCGCCGCCAAGCCGTCGGCGCCCTCTGCCCTGAGCGGGTCAGGCGCCGCCGCCGGAGCCCCCTCCGGGCCCGCGCTGACCGGCCGCCCGCCCTGGGAGCGGCCGGACGGCGATGGTCATCCCGGTAACGGTGCCGCCAGGGACCCCGAGGACGCGCTCGCGGCTAGCCATGCGTGGCAGGACACCGCGGCCGACGGTCAGGGGGACGGGCCGACGAGCGGCTCGGCCGAATGGCAGCCGTGGCAGGCGACCGCCGTCCCGCAAGCGGAGGCGTCGCCCGTTAGCACGTCCCGCCCTCCGTGGGAGGACGCGACGCTCGACGGCCGGAGCGCGGGTGCGTCGGCGCTTGATCCCGTGACCTACGTCCCCGCAGTTCCCGCCGCGACGCTGACCGCCGCGTTCGCGAAGGCGGCGGGGGTGAAGGCCGTCACCGAGACGCTGAACGGCGTCCGCGAGCGCAGCGCCGCGGGCTACATCGGCTGGCCTCCCGCGCGGCTGGCGGGGCGCCTGCGCGGCCAGCCGCCTGCGCGCAAGGCGACCGCCGCCGACGCCGGCGATACCGCGCAGGCGCAGCGATCCGACATCGACAACGCCATCACGGCTTTCGCCGACGAGGTGGGCGCGTCGCTGCCGGAACCTTGGTCGCGCACCGTCCGCGAGGCAGCCCGGTCGCGGGCGGATGAGGCCCAGGCGGTCCTGGGCGTGGCGGTCGCCGGCGGGCTGCCGCGGCGCGACAAGGTGACGGGGTGGTGGCGGCTGGTCGCCATGGCTCAGTGGCTGCTGATGGCGCTGTCGCTGGTCGGCGTGGTCTGGATCGTGGTGATCCTGGCCACCCACGGCGGGCACAAGTCGTCGTCCCTGGTCAGCGACATCTCCCTCGCGCCCTGGCTCGGGGTCATGGTCGTCGCCCTGCTGGTGCTGGGCTGGCTGATCGCATCCTGGTGCCAGAACATGGTCGTGCTCGCGGCGGACCGCGAGCGCGAACAGGCGGTCCAGGCCGTCATGGCCCGGATCGCTGGCGCCACCAGCGATCTGGTCCTCGTCCCGACCGGCCGCGAACTTGCCGAATACGAACGCTTCCGCACCGAACTGGCCGCCGCGCGCCGCGGCGTCCCGACCCTCGCCTGATAGGGCTGACCGACTAGCCCAACGTGGCCCGGGGGAGCCGCAGGTGGCTGGGTCCGTCGATCCGGGACCGGAGATATTCGGTCGGCGTGACGCCCGCGAGCTCACGGAACTCATCGGTTAGATGCGGCTGGTCGGCGTAGCCGTGCCGGGTGGCCACGGCCGCCCAGTCGGCCTCGGCCTGGCCCTCGAGGTCGCGGACCACTCGCTGCAGCCGCCGCACCCGTGAGAAGCGCTTCGGGGTCAGGCCCACCTGGGCAGTGAATCGCCGGCGCAGCGTCCGCGGCAGCAGCCCGAGGTCGTCTGCCACCTCGCTGACCGGAACACCCCGGGACAGCGCGCAGGCGGCAGCGGTCACTGCGGGATCGGGGACGGCCCGGCCGGTCAGCTGCCCGAGCAGGACGTCCTCCATCACGCCGAGCGCATCCCCGGGTGTCGCGGCCTCAAGGAGGCGTTCACGCAGGTTCACGCCGACGCGGCCCCACACGTCCGCCAGCGCCACCTGTTCGTCCCTATCTTCTCCACCGATGTCTGCGGCTGCTCGCCTGCCTGGTAGGTGATCGCGCGCACGAGCCGGTCGAGAGGAGGTGCGGGAAGCCGGACGACAACGGTCACTGCAGGTCAGCTTTACGACGTGGACCGGTGCCACACGGACCGGGCGCCGGTGAGCCGGTGTCCGTTTTCGCCAAGACCCCGCCCCCGCTTGATGGCATGATCAAAAGCGGCCAGATCCTGGCCGACCAGGGGTGTGAGCAGGGAAAGGGCACGTCACGATGGTAGAAGACCGGCCGAACTGGCGCACGGGCAAGCTCTGCTACATCGAGATCCCGGCCGTCGACATCGACGGCTCCGCCGAGTTCTACCGGCAGGCGTTCGGCTGGACGCTCAGGCGCAGGGGAGACGGTGCCACGTCCTTCGACGACACCGTCGGCCAGGTGAGCGGGACCTTCGTGGCAGGCAGGCCGCCCGCCACGAAGCCAGGGTTCCTCATCTACATCATGGTGGCCGACGCGGCGGCGGCCATGGACGCGGTGCTCGAGGCCGGAGGCCACATCCTGCGGCCCCCGGATCCCGCCGCACCCGAGGTATACGCCTGGTTCAGCGATCCGGGTGGCAACATCCTCGGGATCTACCAGCAGCCGGGCCTGGCCCAGACCGAGGCCGCCGCCCGGGAGGCGGATCAGCATGGCTGAGGACCGCGCCACCCACGACAGCGTCGACCTAGACCAGATGCTCGACCTGCAGACGCCGTGGTGCCTCATGGTGGCGGCCACCCTGCGCATCCCCGAACACATCGCCAACGGCCACGCCGACATCGCCGGCCTGGCCGAGGCGGCCGGCTGCGACGCTGATGCCCTGCACGCCGTCCTCGGCTATCTCGTCTCCAGGGGAGTGTTCGTCGAAGAATCGCCCGGCCGGTTCGCCTGCAACCGGCCCGCTGGGCAGCTCGCGGACCCCGGGCGGTTCCTCGACCTGGAGGGCATCGGCGGCCGGATGGCCCATACGTGGGGAACACTGCTGGACTACGTAAGGACCGGCCAGCCGGCCTACGCCACGGTGTTCGGGCGGCCCTTCTGGGAGGACCTGGCCGCGCACCCGAGGATCGCGGCCGACTTCGACGCACTGATGGGCCCGGCCGGGCACGGCGTCCCCGACTACGACCTCGAGCTCAGCGCCGGCTGGGACCGGATCCGCAGCATCGTCGATGTCGGCGGCGGGACCGGGGCCATGCTGGCCTCGCTGCTGCGCCGCCACCCGGAGGTGCGGGGCACTCTGGTCGACTTCCCTGGCACCGTCGCCCGGGCCGCGGAGGTCTTCGACGCCGCCGGGGTGGCCAGCCGCGTGAGGCTGGCCGGGCAGAGCTTCTTTGACCCCCTGCCGGCCGGAGCCGACCTGTACCTGCTCAAGAGCGTGCTGAACGACTGGCCCGATGAGCCGACGGTGGCCATCCTCCGCCGGTGCGCCGAGGCCGCCCCTCCCGCCGGGACCGTCATCGTCCTCGGCGGCGTCTCGCCCGACGAGGCGTCACGGCCCCTGGCCATCGACATGCTGGTCGCGGGCGGCAAGACCAGCACGGTCACGCAGTTTGCCGGGCTGGCCCGGCAAGCCGGGCTGGAGATCCTCGCCGCCCGGACGCAGCCATCGGGCCGGTTCGTAGTGGAGCTGGGCCACCAGGCCTAGTCGTGCTCGTCGGCGACCCGTGCGCGCCCGGGGAGGCGTCGCGGCCCCTGGCGGCCGACATGCCGGTGGCGGGCGGCAGGACCTGAGGTCCTCGCCGCCCGCCACCAGTTTTCTAGCTATTCGTGGTGGAACTGGCCCGCAATCCCTAGCCGAGGCAGCCGCTGATCGTGCCCGTCGGCTCGCAGTTGTCGGGGATGTTGGCGTTGATCAGGTTCCACGACAGGGTGACGGTCCCCTCTTCGTAGTTGTAGACGGCGCCGCCTCCGTCAGTGGCGCGGTTAGTGGCGAGCAGGCTGTGGCTGAGGGTCACCACCGAATCGTCGCTGTTGTAGATGGCGCCACCGTAGGTGTCCGCGCTGTTCATGAGGAGCCCGGAGCCAGTGATCGTCACGTCATAGTCGTTGTAGATGGCGCCGCCCTCACCGTACTCACCGGTGGCGCTGTTGTAATGGAACGTGCTGGCGCCGATCGTCATGTCGTTGTCGTCGTTGTAGATGGCGCCGCCGTACTCCGCGTTGCTGCCGAGGAAGAAGTCGTGGTTCAACGTCGCGGTCGACACGTAATTGTCGCTGTAGATGGCGCCGCCGTATTCGGCGCTGTTGTCGGTGAAGGTGGCGCCGTTCACGGTCATGGTGCCGTAGTTGTAGATGGCGCCGCCGTACTCGGTGACGTTGTTGTCGCTGTAGGTGCCGCCGTTGATCGTGAGCGAGGCGTCGCGGTTGGTGACGTCGACGGCGCCGCCGTCTTCGTCGCTGTTGCCGCCGCCGTTGCGGACGTTCACGTTATTCAGAGTGAGGTTGCCGGCCGCGCAGCCGACGACGAAGACGCTGAAGGGGTCGGCCGAGTGGGAGCGGACGATGCTGGCGTTGTGGCCGTCGATGATGACCGTGTTCATGACCGTCAGCTGCCCGGTCACCACATAGGTGCAGCCTCGCGCCAGGCTGAACTCGCCGCTGGCCGAGCTGGTGATGACTGTCGTCAGGTCGGTCCCGCACGGAACGGGCGTGGGCGAGGCCAGCGCCGCCTGGACGCCGAGACCAAACGTCGCGGTTCCGCCCAGTACGGCGACCGCTGCCGCGGCCCGTAGGAGCTTGAGGTGCATTGAATCATCCCTATAGGTGATAGATGCCATGTGACCGGTTCATGGAACGCCATGCTGCATATTCACCGAATCCCTGCTGCAGCAAGTCATATCCCCAGGCCACAACCGGTAGAGCGATACCATATCCGACTTCGATATGGCCTGGCATATGAAACGCCGGGCCGAAGGCTATCACCTGGATAACGGGCCTCGATAGAAAATGGAGCTACCCTGAATTGCCATTAATGGTCACCTAATTCAGGACATTTCCGCAGACATTAGTAACCGCTGGCATCTGCCTGCCTGGGACGCGTAAGGTCGTGTGCCATCACCATCACCATCACCAGTCGCCAACCAGAGGAGCGATCGTGAGCCAGCAGGACTCGGAGGAGAGCCGGGTACTCAGCCTCGTTCACGGGCAGGTCTGCTACCTGCAGATACCAGCGGCCGACACCGCCGAGTCGGCCGCGTTCTACGAGGCCGTCTTCGGCTGGCGCATCGAGCGGCCCTACACCGACTTCGAGGCCCCGGGCCTGATCGGCCAGTGGATCGACGACCGGGCGCCGTCGCGGTACGGCGGGCCGATGATCTGGCTGCACGTGACCGACATGGACGAGACGCTCGAACGCGCCGTGGCGCACGGGGCCGAGCTCGCGGAGCCCCCGACCCCGGACGGCCCCGCCCGCACCCTGGCCACGATCCTCGACCCGGCCGGCAACCCGATCGGGCTGGCCGCGCACGCGAAGCCGGAATGACCGCCCGGCCGGACCCAGGCCCGGCGGCCCGGACTCCAGGCCCGGTCGACCCCGGACCTCAGGTCCGACCGGGACCCCAGGTCCGACCCGGACCCCAAAGCCCGGCCGGGTCCGGACCCCAAGCCCGGCCGCGCGCGCATGATTTCAGCTTCAGGCGGACGGAATCCCGGTAAGGGGAAAGCTCCCGGCGCAGTTACAGTGTAATCCTGTAATCATCGGGAGAACGGCCGGGAGGCGTGATGGACGCCAGAGATGCGCTGGACGCCTATTCGCAGATCGTTTCCGGTGTGGCCGAGCGGCTCACCCCGAAGGTCGCGAGCCTGCGCGTGCCGCACCAGGGTCCGCACGGGACGGGAGAGGGCCTCGGCTCGGGCGTGGTCTTCACCGGCGACGGGTTCCTGCTGACCAACGCGCACGTGGTCGGGCGGGCCACCGGCGGCACCGCATCGTTCTCCGACGGTACTGAGGTCCCGTTCCGCGTGGTGGGCGCCGACCCGCTGTCCGACCTCGCGGTCCTGCGCACGACCGGCGCGACGCCGGAGCCCGCCGAGCTGGGCGAGGCCGATCAGCTCGTCGTCGGACAACTCGTGGTGGCGGTCGGTAACCCGCTCGGCCTGGCCGGGTCGGTGACGGCCGGCGTGGTCAGCGCGCTGGGCCGGTCGCTTCCGGCGCGCGGGCGGCTGATCGAAGACGTCATCCAGACCGACGCCGCCCTCAACCCCGGCAACTCGGGCGGGGCGCTCGCCGACGCACACGCGCGGGTGATCGGCATCAACACCGCCGTGGCGGGCGTCGGCCTCGGCATGGCGGTCCCGGTAAACGCGACCACCCGCCGGATCATCTCCGCGCTCATGAACAACGGCCGGGTCCGCCGCGCCTACCTGGGCGTGGTCACCATACCCGGGCCCGTGCCCGCGGCCTGGCGCGAGCGCCTCGGCCGGACGGCCGGCCTGCTCGTCCACGAGGTCGTCGCCGGCGGCCCCGCCGCCCGGGCTGGCCTGCGCCCCGGAGACCTCCTGCTCACCGCCTCCGGCAAGCCGGTCAAGGCCGCCCAGGACCTGCAGCGCCTCAT
>JBOHCK010000153.1:0-14093 GCA_050698755.1 Streptosporangiaceae bacterium
ATCCCGCAGACCGCGATCGCGATGCTGGCCACGACCAGCATCGGCGCGATCTGGACCAGCTGCTCCCCCGACTTCGGCTGGCGCGGGGTGAGCGACAGGTTCGGGCAGCTGGCCCCGAAGGTCCTGCTGTGCGTCGACAGCTACAGGTACAACGGCCAGGACTACGACCGCACCGCCGAGCTGGAGCAGATCATCGCGCGGCTGCCCGGGCTCGAGCAGGTGATCGGAGTCCGCGGACCCCTCGGGGCGGCCGTTCCCGGCGTGCCGGGGGCGGGGCGGGCGCGGACCTGGGATGAGCTGATGGATCATCCGCCGGTCCCGGCCGAAGGATTCCCTTTCGAGCAGGTGCCGTTCGGGCACCCGCTGTGGATCCTGTTCTCCTCCGGCACCACCGGGCTGCCCAAGGCCCTCACGCACAGCCACGGCGGCATCCTCATCGAGCAGCTCAAGCTGCTGACCTTCCACAACGACCTGCGCGCCGGGATGCGTATGTTCTTCTACACCACGGCCGGCTGGATGATGTGGAACTTCCTGGTGAGCTCGCTGCTGCTCGGCGTGCAGCCGCTGCTGTACGACGGGAACCCCGGCTACCCGCACCCGGACGTGCTGTGGGAGATGGCACAGAACGCCCGCGTGAACTTCTTCGGGGCCAGCCCCGCGTACGTCGACCTGATGTCCAGGGCCGGCCTGGTCCCCGGCGACAAGTACGACCTGTCCGCGCTGTCCGCCATCATGCTGGCCGGCTCGCCCGTCTCCGCGGAAACTGGCGCCTGGTTCTACCGGAACGTCAAGCGTGACCTGTGGCTGCACGTGGGCAGCGGCGGCACCGACGTCTGCAGCGGGTTCACCGGCGGCGTGCCCACGCTGCCGGTCTACGCGGGCGAGCATCAGGCGCGCAACCTCGGCGTGGCCGCGTACGCGTTCAACCCCCAGGGCCGGCCGGTCACCGGGGAGGTGGGCGAGATGGTGATCACCCAGCCGATGCCGTCGATGCCGGTCCGGCTGTGGAACGACCAGGACGGCCAGCTCTACCGGCAGACGTACTTCGCCGACTTCCCGGGGGTCTGGCGGCAGGGCGACTTCTTCAGGGTCAACGAGCGCGGCGGCTGCTTCGTGCTCGGCCGCAGCGACGCCACCCTAAACCGGCACGGCATCCGCATCGGCACCGCGGAGATCTACGCCGCGCTCGAGTCGGTCGAGGAGGTCGCCGACGCGCTCATCGTCAACCTCGACCTGCCGGGCGGCGGGTTCTTCATGCCGCTGTTCGTCACGCTCGAGGACGGGGCCGTCCTCGACGACGCGCTCCGGGCCAAGATCGCCGACCGGCTCCGCCGCCAGTACACCGCGCGGCACGTGCCCGACCGGATCATCCAGGTCGCGGCCATCCCGGTGACGCTGACCGGCAAGAAGATGGAGGTGCCGGTCCGCAAGATCCTGCTTGGCACGCCACCGGACCAGGCCGCCAACCGCAACGCGATGGCCAACCCGGCCTCGCTTGAGGCCTTCGCCGAGTACGCGGGCACCCAGGACGACTACCCAGCTGACCGAAAAGCTAGTCCAGGGGCTTGACGTAGCCGAAGAACCCGCGACGCTTGATGAGCTCGGAGACCTCGGGCGGGACCATGGTCTCCCAGGAGTCGTCCTGCGCGGCGATCCGGCGCAGTACGTCGCGGCTGAAGATCGGCAGGTACTCGGGACGGTAGTTGTCCAGGTGCACGAAGCTGCCCCGGTGATACAGGTAGTCGTACAGCGGCTGGAGCTCGTTCTGGACCTTGACGTTGTCCACCGTCCTGAGCTCGTCATCCGCCGTCGGCTTGTGGGGGTAGACGTAGAGCTTCAGGCCGTTCTTGAATAGGCGCCCGAAGCTCTCCAGGATCCCGCCGGGCAGCTGCGCGTGGTTCTTCTCGTCGAACAGGTCGATCAGGCTCGGCACGCCCATCACGATGCCGATCCGCTCCGTGGTCCGTTCCCCGATGTAGGCGGCCAGCCGGTAGTAGTCGAAGTAGTCGGTGATCAGGACCGTCTCGCCGCAGGCGGCGAGCAGTTCGGCCCGCGCCAGGAAGTCGCGCCGATCGACCTCCTGACCGCCGGCCAGCAGGTTCCGCATGGTGATCTCGGTCAGCTGGAGGATCTCCTTGCCCGCCACGGCGGGGTCCTCGGCGAACCTGGCCTTGGCCGTCTCGAGCATGTCGAGGTTCACGTGCGTCGGCGGCCGGAAGCTGCCCCGCTCGACCAGGACCGCCTTCTTGCGCAGCACCTCGCTCGGCTGCAGCACCACCCGGTCCGGACCGAACATCGCCACGCCGCTCAGCCCGATCTGGACCAGCTTGAGCGCCATCAGCCGGTTGTCCACGCCGCGGAACTCGATCCCGCGGAACTGGATCATGTCGATCTCGATGCGCCCGACGGTCAGCCCGTCCAGCAGGCTCTCGATCAGCCGCTCGGGCTCGTGGTGCTCGAAGAACGCCCCGTACAGCACGTTCACCCCGATGATGCCGAGCGCCTCCTGCTGCAGCCACGCCTCGACGTCGAGCATCCGGATGTGCATCACGATCTGGGAAGGCTCGTCGTGCGCCTGAGCCTGGAATTTCACGCCCATCCACCCGTGGCACTCGTTTCCGCCCCGGAAACTGCGCGCCACCACGGTGTCGGCGAAGGCGAAGAAACAGTTCGAGTCGCCGCGCTCCTCGTTCAGCCGTTCGACGTTGAGCTGGAATTCCTTGTCGAGCATGCCCTGCAGGCGGCCCATGGACACGTAGCGATCGGCCTTGCCGTACTCGGCGTCGCTGACCGCCATGTCGTAAGCGGAGATGGACTTGGCGACGGAGCCCGCGGCCCCTCCGACCCGGAACAACCAGCGGACCACCTCCTGGCCGGCCCCGATCTCCGCGATCGTCCCGTACCAGCGCGGATCGAGGTTGATCCGGAGCGCCTTCTGGTGTGTGTCGGACTGATGAGCGCCCGCGATGAACTCGGTCATAGGTCTCCTGCCTGCCCGGGTCGGCAGTCCGGCACTACCATCGGTCGCTGGGATTGTACTTTTTAAGCCGTGCGGGCCGCCAGACACGAGCAGGTGAACGGCAGGTGCCCGGCTGGTCGGTGGACTCACGTGTCGGTGTGGCTCGGTCATTGACATCATGGACCTGTGAGCAACCTGGACCCGGCGCCAGAGGCGACCATGCTGCCCGCGGGTGTCGGACTCATCTCCCCTGGCGTGCACCGCGCGGTGGACGTGCTCGAGGCCCGCAAGGCGGCGGTCGGCGACGGTACCGAGGTCCGCAGGCTGCTGCCGCAGCGCGCGCTGCGGACCGTGGGTGCGTGGTGCTTCCTCGATCACTACGGCCCCGACGACGTGAGCAGCGGGTCGGGCATGCAGGTGCCGCCGCATCCGCACATCGGCCTGCAGACCGTGAGCTGGCTGTTCGAGGGGCTGGTCCTGCATCGGGACAGCCTCGGGAGCAGACAGCTGATCTGCCCCGGGGAGCTGAACCTGATGACCGCCGGGCGGGGCATCGCGCATTCTGAGGAGTCGGCGGCGGGTCGGCCCGCCGTGCTGCACGGCCTCCAGCTCTGGGTCGCCCTGCCCAGCTCTGACCGGTTCACAGAGCCGCGCTTCGCGCACCACGCCGATCTGCCGGTGGTGCGCGAGGGCGGCGCCCAGGTGACGGTCGTCATCGGCGAACATCGGGGCGCGCGTTCGCCGGCCGAGGTGTTTACCCCGCTGGTCGGCCTCGAGGTGGCCGTCCCCGGCGGCGATGATTTCGTCCTGCCCGCGCGGGAGGATTTCGAGTATGCCGTGGTCGCCGTGGACGGCTCGGCGCTGGTCGAGGGAGCGCTCATCGCGCCCGGTCTGCTCGCGCACCTGCCCCCTGGCCAGTCCGAGATCCGGCTGTCCCCCGCGGGCGGGCGCAGGCTCGCGCGGTTCTTCGTCCTTGGCGGCGTGCCGTTTTCCGAGCGCCTGCTGATGTGGTGGAACTTCGTCGCGCGCACCGGTGAGGAAATCGCGCAGGCCCGCGACGACTGGGCCGCCGGTCGGTTCGCCGAAGTCCGCGGCTACCCGGGCGACCCCCTGCCGGCGCCGTCGCTGCCTTCGGTCCCCCTCAAGCCCCGCTAACCTTCCCGGGCCAGACCGCCGGGGTTAAGCGCCGCCGGAGCCGCCACAGCCAGATGCGCAGCTGCTGCCGGAACGAGGTGGGGGCGCGGCGGTGAATGCAGGCTCCCTGCCCGCCGGGGATCAGGCAGTCGCCTGGGCAGTCACCGTAGCAGTGCCGGCAATGGTGGGCAGCAGCAGGCATGGTGTCACTGTACGGGGACCGGCTCGTTGACCGCGGGGATCATCGGCGGCGGGTTGCTGAACACCTCCTGCTGGGCGGTGAGCAGCCCAGCCTCGGCCACCGCCAGGCTGATGGCCTGGTTAGAGCGCGGGAAGCCGGCGGCCGGGCCTGAGAACCTGAGCGCACCGGTGAAGTCGCCGCAGGTGCGGCGCCTGAAGGCGCTGATGTTCGGTTCGGCGACGCCGAAGCGCTTCTCGATGATGCGGATGAGCGAGGTGTGATCGAGCACGTCGGAACAGACGTGGCCGCCTGCCGACCAGGGTGAGATGACTATGGCCGGGACCCGGAAGCCGAGCCCGATCGGCTCGGCGCCGACGAACTCAGCCGGCGTGCCGGGCGCCGCGGTGGGGGGCGGCACGTGGTCGAACAGCCCGTCGTTCTCGTCGTAGCAAAGGATGAACAGGGTGCTGCGCCACAGGTCGGGATTCGAGGCGATCGCGTCGAGCTTGCTCGCGATGTACTCCGCCCCGGCAGCCGGGAAGTAGTCCGGGTGCTCGGACTGCGCGGTGGGGGCGACCAGCCAGGACACCTGCGGCAGGTTCCCGTGGCGCGCGTCGTTTTCGAACCAGCCCGCCGCGCGCGTCTGCGTGCCCCGCTGCCGCAGCGGCGAAGAGGCGGGCGCGCCGGCGAACTGCCGGAACCAGGCCAGCGCGTTGTCGTCGAAATTGTCCTCCTCCTGGTACATCTGCCAGCTGACGCCCGCCCGCTCCAGCCGCTCCGGGTAGGTGGTCCAGGAGAGGACGATGTTGTTATACGCCGGGGAGTTGTCGATCACCGGGCCCCCGCCCACGCCGTTTGGATCGATCATCCCCGTCCACATGTACAGCCGGTTCGGGTTGGTCGGGCCGAGCACCGAGCAGTGGTAGTTGTCGCAGATGGTGAACGCCTGCGCCAGCGCCCGGTGGAACGGGATGTCGGCCTGCGTGAAATAGCCCATCGTGTAGGGGCCCTTGGCCGCCACCCACTGGTCCATCGCGCCATTGTTCCAGGCCTGGTGCTGGGTCGGCCAGGAATGGTCGGTGCCGGGCGTGGCCTGCGCGCTGGTGGTCCTGGTGTCGTAGTGGAACGGCGTCAGGTAGCCGGGTCCCTCGTGGGCCGGGCGCGGCTGGTAGAAGACCGGGCGGCCGCCCGGCAGCCTGATCGCGGCCGAGTCGGCGAAGCCCCGGACCCCAGGCATGGTCCCGAAGTAGTGGTCGAAGCTGCGGTTCTCCTGCATCAGGATCACGATGTGCTCGATGTCGGCCAGGGAGCCCGCGGGCGGATCGGACAGCGTGGCCGCCAGCGCCCGGCGCAGGCTGAGCGGGAGCACCGTCCCGCCGACCGTCACACCGGAAAGGATCGTGGCCCCCGCCAGCACCCTGCGCCTGCTGAACTCGGCGAGCGGCGGCGCTGGCCCGGAATCGGGTGGCGGCGCTGGCCCGGAATCGGGTGGCGGCGCTGGCGCGGCGGGTCTCCTGCGGCGTTGGCGGCGGGCGAAAAGCCAGGCGAGGCCGATCCTGGCCAGCAGCGCGCCCAGCACGGCGAGCCCCCCGATCAACAGCAGCGGCGGGCCGCCGCTGGGTGGCGCGGACCCGCGCGGGCCGGTCGGCGGACCGAACTGCGCGATCCGGTTGTCACCGCTGTCCGCGACCCAGACCTGCCCGGTCGCGGTGACCGCCAGGCCCTGCGGGAACTCCAGGTCCTCGCTCGCCTGAGCGGGGTCGGACCGCAGGCCGAACTCGGTGTAGAAGAGCCCGTTACGGCCGAACACCGAAACCCAGCCGTAGTCCGGCTGTGCGACGTAGACCCGGCCGGCCGGGCCGATCGCGATCCCTGCGGTGTTGCCGAGGTCGCCGTAGCCGGCCTGCGTGGTGCCGAAGGACTGCAATGACCGGCCGGCCGGCGAGAATTCGTCGACCGCGTTGCCGGGCGCGTAACTCGGGCTCGACACCCAGATATCCCCGTCCGCGTCCAGGGCGACGCCGGCCGGCGTCGGGACCTTGATCGAGGCGATATCCCGGCCCGAGGCGGAGAACTCCTCCACCCGGCTGTTGCCCTGGTCGGCGACCCAGACGTCGCCGGAACGCGAGAGGGCCAGCGCGACCGGCTGGTCTAGCTGGCCGTCACCGCTGCCCGCCGAGCCGAACGCGGCCAGCACGTGCCCGGCCGGGGAGAACTCGACCACCCGGTCGTGGCCGGTATCCGCGACCCAGACGTGGCCGGCCGCGTCGGTGGCGACGCCCTCGGGCTGGTCCAGCCCGCCACCGACACTGATCATCAGGCGCCCGGCCTGCGAGAACTCGACGATCCTGTCGTGACCGGTGTCGGCCACCCAGACGGTCCCGCCGGGGCTGACGGCGACGCCGTCCGGGTCGGCCAGCGCCTGCTCCCCGAAGGCCTGCCTGAAACCCGGCGCGTGCGCCAGCGGGCTGGATCCGACGATCCCCGCAGACGCGCCGGCCCCCGGCGCAATGGCGGCCAGCGTGCTGACGAGGAGGGTGGCGACCATGCCGCGGCTCGCGAAGGCGGCCACGCGTGGGCTCGGGCCGGGCCACCGGGACGGGAAAGGCATCGGTCAATAAGCTAACCCAGCGCGGGAGGCCCGGTATACCGCGGCAGGTGCCTTACCTGCCGCCTAGTGATGTTGAGCTGGATCCCGGCATCCGCTGTCGTGCAGCGGAGCCCGAGCGCTCCCGCGGCAGTGTGCACGAGGTCTAGCGGGACAAGCCGGCCAGGTTCGTGCCGGTCTTCCGGCACGACCACCAGGTGGGTGACCGTCAGGGCGGCGGCGGGGTCGACGACCACGCGGCTCACCCAGCCGCAGGCCCCATCGCTACACCTCACGCGAGTCCCGATCGTGACCGGCATCTCCCCTGCCATGGCTCCCTCTCTCGTTCCGAGTCCCTGCTGTCAGCAGGAGAAGTGCCGGATACGCTCTGCTTTGGTGGCAGAAGATCAGGGGGTTTCCCGTTTGCCTTCTCTTTACCGCAAGGTCGCCGAGGACATCAAGGGGGCCATCGCGGCCGGGGCGTACCCCGCGGGTACCCGGCTGCCTTCGGAAAGCGAGCTGGCCGAGCGCTATTCGGTGTCACGTGGGACCGTCCGGCAGGCGTTCGCGGCGCTGCGCGCCGACGGGGTGATCGCCTCCCGGCGAGGCGCGCGCCGCGTGGTCATCGGCGGGCCGAGAGTGCAGGGCTTCGGTGAGCTGCTGTCGTTCTCCCGCTGGGCCAGGGCCCTGGGTGAGGTGCCCGCGGGAAGGGTCGCCAGCCTGGAACGCCGGCCGGCCAAGCCGCTGGAAGCGGAGCGTCTGGCCCTCTCACCGGGTGCCCCCATCTACTACCTGGTCAGAGTGCGGCTGTTGTCCGGGCGCCCGGTGATGATCGAGCGCGGCGCCTACCCGGACCGGGTCGGTGTGCTGGTGGCGGGGATGAACCTGGAGCGGGAGTCGATCACCGAGCGGCTGGAGGAGCTGGGGATCGTGTTTGCGGACGCGGAGCACGTCATCGACGCGGTGCCCGCGTCCGCCGAGGATGCGAGACTGCTGGGCGTTCGGCCGCGGATCCCGATGCTGCGTGAGCGGCGCCTCACCACGGATCCGGCCGGGGTGCCCGTCGAGTGGTCAGACGACCGCTACCTGGGCGGCGCAGTCGCGTTCAGCGTGCGCAACTCCGTCGCGGTCAACGCGCTGTCCCGCACGTCTGTCCCGTCAGGACCGGACCAGGGCGTCCAGTAGCTCCGCGAAGTGCGCGAAGGACGGCGGCGTGACCTTCGGATCCTTGGCCTGGTCGTCCCAGCGGCGTACCGCGACCGCGTCCCTGGCGTGCGGCAGCGCCTCGAAGGCGGCGGCCTCCTCGGGCGCCATCAGGCCGCCCTGGAGCGAGAGCGTGCGCACCGATTCGGCCGACAGCAACCCGAGGTAGCCGGGCTCGACGGCGCACAAGAACCGTTTCGCCGCTACATGCAGGCGCACCGGCTCGGTCACCACATCGCCGAACCACTGGCTCAGGCACTGCGCGCCCGCCTCGCCGTGCCTGGCATCGGTTTCCTCGCGCAGGTGCCCGATGTCGTGCAGCAGCGCCGCAGCCACCAGCGGGCGGTCCGCACCGGCCGCCTCGGCCAGCGCCCCGGCCTGCAGCATGTGCGTGCCGATGGTCACCGGCTCGCCGAGGTAGGCCCGCGCTCCCGGCCCGGCGAACAGCTCGCCGATGATCTCGACCGCGGTCATGATTCCCCCCGTGACGGTCCTGGCCCGCGCCCGTTGTCCCCAGGACGGCTGAGCACCGCCAGGGTGCTGGCCAGGCCGTCCAGGTCTGCGTAGCAGCCCTGCAGGTGACGTCCCCGCGACCCGTCCGCGCCGGCGGGCAGGCTGAAGGCCGTGCGGGCGTGCAGGATCCGCGTGTTGTCGAAGATCAGGCAGTCGCCCGGCGCCAGCCGCAGGTTGAGCTGCCGCTCCGGGCGCGCGAGCAGCCCGGCCCACCGCCGGTAGGCCGCATAGAAGGCGGTGATGTCGGCGTACGGCAGCCGCAGGGGCTGAGCCGACCGGTTGTTGAACCTGACCCCGCGGACCCGGCCGCGCGGGCTGAGCTGGATGAGCGGCTGGCTGGCCCGTAGTTCCGTGCCGTTATCGCTATAGCCGAACGAGACTGCGGTTCTCGTCAGCACGTCGAAGGAGCCCCGGTCCGCGACGCGCAGGTCACGGGCGGCCGCGAATCCGTCTACGAGGCCGGTATCGCCACCGTCGCCCGCCGCGCGCAGGCAGTGCAGAAGCTGGACCGTCGGCACCGGGTCGCGGTACGGGTTGTCGGTGTGCGGCAGGATCTCGCGGCTGGTGTAGGCCAGGTTGCCGGGCGCCGGCTCGACCCGGACGTCGAATAGCGCACCGTAGTTGGTCTCCCGTACGTACCCGAAGGTCGCGGCGACCTCAAGCACCGTGCCGGGCTCGACAGGCACGTCGTGCAGGAGGACGAAGCCCAGGCGCATGACCGCGGCCAGGCTGCGGATCCGTTCCGCCGACTCCGCCAGGTAACGCGGCCAGCTTGCCGCGGGCGGCTCAGGCAGGTCCGCGGCCCGCCATAGCGCCTTGTCGTCCTCGGTCCGCCCGGCGCCGTCGTCGTAGCCATCGAGCGCGTGCCCGGCCAGCCACGCGCGGGAGAAGACCGAGCGGTGCCGGTCGGGCGCGTACGTGACCACGACGGAATCCCCCAGCTCGGCCGTCGCGGCCACCGCCAGCTCGGTGCTTATGTCGGTGATGGCGAGGAACTTCTGCTGGCTGTGCGGATCCAGGCACTCGGGGCACGGGCAGTTATCCCGTAGCCAGACGGCCGGAAACCGCAGCTGCCGTCCGTCAACGGTCAGCTCCAGGTCCCCTGAGCCATTCTGTGGCACGTCACCCCGGTGAAAGTTGGCTATACAAGTACCGGGATGACTATATTGGCGATGGTGAGGCTCACGCAACGGATCGTGGTGGTCGGCGGGGGCGTGCTCGGCACCATGCACGCGGTTATGGCCCGGCGGCGGGGCTACGAGGTCGTGCAGCTGGAAAGGGAAGCCGAGGCGCGCGGGGCGAGCGTCAGGAACTTCGGCCTGGTCTGGGTGAGCGGCCGCAAGGCCGGCCCGGAGCTCAGCCTCGCACTGCGCGCTCGCGAGCTTTGGGAGGAACTGGCCGCCCAGGTGCCTGGTATCGGGTTCCGGGCCGCCGGCTCGCTCACCCTGGCGGTCGGGGACGCCGACCTCGCACTGCTCAAGGAGGCCGCTGTCCGGCCTGACGCGGACCGCCGGGAATGGGAGCTGCTCGATCCGGCCGGGGTCAGGGCCGTCAACCCGACGCTGCGCGGAGAGCTGGCGGGCGGCCTGCTGTGCCGGGCCGACGCGATCGTCGAGCCGCGTCAAGTGCTGCCCGCCCTGCGCGGCTACCTGACCTCCACCGCGGAGGGCGCCAGCGCCTACCAGTGGCTGCCTGGGCGAGAGGTCGTCGAGATCGCGCCGAACGCCGTGCGCGATCACACCGGCGCGTGGCACCAGTGCGATCTGATCATCTTGTGCACCGGCGCCGCGTTCACCGGGGTGGTGGGCCGGTACCACAGGTACCTCGCGCGCGACGGTGTGCGCCGGGTGCGGCTGCAGATGATGCAGACCGCTCCGCTGGCCGAGCGGCTCAGTACCGCGATCGCCGACGCCGACACCATGCGCTACTACCCCGCCTACGACCTGCCGGGACGCCACTGGCTGCCGCCCCAGCCCGCGGTAGCCGAGCAGACTCGCGCCCAGCTGCTGCTCGTTCAGCGGGCGGACGGCGGGCTCACCATCGGTGACACGCACGAGTACACCGAGCCGTTCGCGTTCGACGTGGACGAGGACGCCTACGACCACCTGCGCGCCCGGGCCGAGGCACTGCTCGGCGCGCCGGTCCCGCGCGTTCAGCGTCGCTGGGCCGGCGTCTACAGCGAGGTCAGCGCAGGCACCGCGCTCTACCACCGATCCGAGGTCGAGCCCGGCGTGGTCCTGGTCACCGGGCCGGGCGGGCGCGGCATGACATGCTCACCGGCTATCGCAGAGGAGACGTTCCGATGACCCGCATCACGGTGGCCTGCCTGGACATGGCCGGCACGACGGTGCGCGACGACGGCACGGTGATGGAGGCGTTCACCGCGGCCATCACGGAGCAGAACCTGCCCGCCGACGCCTATGACCGGGCCATGACGGCGGTCCGGTCGAGCATGGGCCAGTCCAAGATCGAGGTATTCCGGCGGATCCTCGGCGACGAGGCGGTCGCGCGGAAGGCCAACGACGCGTTCGAGGACCACTACGCGGCCGCGGTGCGGAACGGCGCGATCGCGCCCGTGCCAGGCGCCGAGGACACGCTCATGCGCCTGCGCGACGCGGGCATCCGGATCTGCCTGGCCACCGGCTTCTCCCCCTCCACCAGGGACGCGATCATCGACGAGCTCGCCTGGGGCGGCCTGATCGACCTGGCCCTGTCCCCCGCCGACGCCGGGCGCGGGCGCCCGTGGCCCGACCTGCCGCTGACCGCGCTACTGAAGCTGGGCGGCGGTGCCGTCAGCGAGCTCGCGGTAGTCGGCGACACCACCAGCGACATCGAATCCGGGCTGCGCGCCGGGGCCGTCGTCGTAGCGGGCGTGCTGACCGGCGCCGACTCGCGCGCGGATCTGGAGCGGGCAGGCGCGCCGCTCATCCTCGACACGATCGCCGACATCCTCTCGCACGTAACCGGGTGAGGGGCGGGCTGACCCGTGGCGACGACCGGTCCGCTGGCCGAAGGCCCAGGCAGATGGTTAGGATGTGCGCTCAACACAGTGCCTCTGCTCCCGCCGTGGGCGCGGAGCGCCATAAGCGCGGGTAAGGTCATGACGAGTCAGCAGGGCGGATCGCAGCCGCCGCCGGGAATCCGCGACGTCGCCCGGATGGCCAGCGTATCGGTCGCCACGGTGAGCCTCGCGCTGAACGGCCTGCCAGGCGTGGCGGAGGATACTCGCCGCCGGATCCTGGCCGCGGCGGCGGAACTCCACTACCGGGCCAACCCGCAGGCCCAGGCGCTGCGCCGGGGGCGGACCACAAGCTACGGCCTGGTGATCCGTAACTTCAGCAATCCCTTCTTCCTCGAGGTGCTCAGGGGGGCCGAGCAGGCGGCCAGCCAGGCCGGGGCCACCCTGCTGCTGCTCGACTCGCACTACTCGGCGGAACGCGAGCGCCTGCTGGTGCGGGAGATGGCCGTGCAGCGCCTCGCCGGGCTGGCCATCGCCCCCGTCGGGAGAGGGGAATCGGTGCGGCTCTGGCAGGAGTTGCGCCCCGGCACCCCGGTGGTGGCCCTGAACGCGACCGTGGAAGGCATCACCGGAATCTCGCGCGTGTTCCCAGATAACGCGGCCGCGGTCGCACTACCGATGCGACGCCTGGCCGAACTCGGCCACTCCCGCATCGCCTTCCTGACCGCGCCGCACGGCCTGGTGGCAGACCCGGACCGGCTCAGGCACTTCCGGCGCCTCGCCCGCGAGCTGGGTATCCAGCCGGACGTAATGCGCTCGCCTCTCACGATCGCGGACGTGCGCAAGGCGGCCTGCACGCTTCTGACTCGCCGGGATCCCCCTACCGCGATCATCACCAATTCCGATTACACGGCGCTCGGGATCTACCAGACCGCCCGTGACCTGTCCCTGCGGATCGGGCCGAATATATCGGTCATCGGCCACGATGACCTGCCTACCTCCGAGCTACTGGATCCGCCGCTGGCGACCATCCGCCTGGACGGCCGGGAGATGGGCCGGGCACTGATGGCGCGACTGGTCGAAGGAAATACGCCCAGCGACTACGTCACCCCCGTGCAACTGGTCGAACGCGCCTCACTGCAGACCCCTGAAATCCCTGGTCACAAGGTGCCTGCGCGGCTGCGTGCAGCAACTCGGTAACGTTCCTTGACACCCTAAAGCCGCGCGTGTGAGCATGGCGACGCTAAACGTTTTAAACGCGTTTACCTGCACTCTCAGTGGGGGCGAGGGGGGTCGCTTGACCACCTCGGCGCCGCCCGGAGGCTCCGGGCGGCCGCGATCCGCTTCGGGACGGGGAAGCTTTCAGGGAGGCACTGGTGAGATCGCAATATCGGTACGCGTTGGCTGCGTTCACGGCCGTCGCGCTGCTGACCGCCGGATGCTCGTCGAGTTCATCGTCGAGTTCGGGCGGCACCTCGGTTAACTGGTCAAACGAAACTACGGCCGCCGCCGGCGGCGGCTTGAATGCGCTGATCGCGGCGGCCAAGGCAGAGGGCACGCTGAACGTCATCGCCCTGCCACCGACGTGGGCGAACTACGGCACCATCATCGCGGACTTCGAGAAGACCTACGGAATCAAGATCAATTCCGCCCTGCCCGATGGCTCCAGCCAGCAGGAGGTCAACGCGATCAAGGCGGAGAACGGCTCGCCCAAGGCGCCCGACGTGGTGGACGTCGGCCTCGCCGTCGCCGTGGCCAACACCAGCCTGTTCGCGCCGTACGAGGTCAGCACCTGGTCCAACATCCCGGCGGCGCAGAAGGACGCGAGCGGTCTGTGGTATGAGGACTACGGCGGCTACATGGCGGTCGGCTACTCGAGCAAGTTCGGCACGATCACCTCGCTGAACCAGCTGCTCGGCCCGAAGTTCAAGAACGCGGTCGCCCTGAACGGCAACCCGACCTCGGCCAACGCGGCCCTGAACGGCGTCATGATGGCGAGCCTCGCCGAGGGCGGATCGGCGGGCGACATCGGCCCCGGCGTGAGCTTCTTCCAGAAGCTCAAGGCCGCAGGCAACTTCTCTCCCATCCAGGCGACCGGCGCCTCGATCAAGTCGGGCACCACCCCGGTCGTGTTCGACTGGGATTACCTCAACCTGGCGAGCTACGTCGGCGTGTCGAACTGGAAGGTGTTCATCCCGCAGGGCGTCGCGCTGGGCGGGTACTATGCGCAGGCCATCAACAAGAACGCGCCGCACCCGGCGGCCGCGCGGCTGTGGGAGGAGTTCCTGTACTCGCAGGCCGCGGCCGGCGGGCAGAATCTGTGGCTCAAGGGCGGCGCCCGGCCAGTGGAGCAGGTGGCCATGACCTCCAACGGCTCCATCAACACCACGGCGGCCTCGGCTTTGCCGACGGTCACCGGCACGCCGGTGTTCCTTACTGAGGCCCAGAGCACCGCCGCCGCCCAGTACCTGGCGACGAACTGGGCGAAGGCCGTGGGCTAGCGAGGACCCGTGGCCGTCGCTGCGACAACCCAGGCCGGCGCCCGGCCCTCACGGGC
>JBOHCK010000154.1:0-13929 GCA_050698755.1 Streptosporangiaceae bacterium
CACCGCCGCACCGTCCGCGACTACGAACGCCTCCCGGCCAGCCACGAAGCCATGATCTTGTGGGCCATGACCGCCCTCATGGCCTGCCGCCTGGCCCAGCCCGCCCATTTATCAAACACTCACTTAGGCTCGCCGCCGCCTCGACCGCCTGGCGGCCGTCGGCCGCCTCGCCGGCCACCTCCAGGTCCTCCTCCGCGTCGATCAGCGACGAGAACGCGGCGCGGAGCAGCGCCTGGTCGTCCACTACCAGGACCCTGATCGTCACACCGAACCCTCGATGGGGACCTGGGCGCTCACCCGGAAACCACCGTCGGCGAGCGGCTCGGCGGCGAGATGGCCGCCGAACGCCGCGATCCGCTCGCGCATCCCGACGATCCCGAGGCCCTCGCCCTCGTGCCGCTCGCCGACGCCGGCCGGGGCGCCGTCGTTGGTGACGTCGAGGAGGATCTCGTGGTCGGAGACGGCCAGGGCGATCGCGGCGCGGGCGCCCGGCGCGTGCTTGACGACGTTGGTGAGCGCCTCCTGGACGACGCGGTAGACCGTCAGCTCGAGCGCCGCGGAGAGGGGGCGATCGGTCCCGGACACATACAGCTCCACCGGGGTGCCGGAGGCCCGGACGGTCTCGACCAGCTCCTTGACGTCGACGAGTCTCGGGGCCGGGGCCAGGGCGGCCGTCCCGTTCTCCTCGTCGCGCAGGAGCCCGAGCACGACCCGGAGTTCCTCCTGGGCGGTCCGGCCGATGGTCTCGATCGATTCCAGGGCCATCCCCGCCTCCTCCGGGCGCCTGGCCATGAGGCGCCGGCCGACCCCGGCCTGGACGGTGATCACCGCGAGGGTGTGGGCTACGACGTCGTGCAGCTCGCGGGCGATGCGCACGCGCTCTTCGCGGACCTGCTGGTGAGCGCGTTCGGCTTCGGCGGCCCGGGCCCGCTCGGCCTGCTCGGCCAGCCCGGCCAGGTAGCGCGTGCGCGCCGCAGCGCTGTCGCCGATGAACCAGCCCGCTACCAGCGGCAGGAAGCCCACCACGGCCTCCTGGGCGAGGAGGGCGTGCCCGGCCGTCAGCGCCGCGTACAGGAGCGCTCCGCCCAGGGCCGCGGCGCTGGCCGCGGCGGCGGGGATCGACACCCGCCTCGGCAGGCGTGAGGCGGCGAGGCACGACCCGACCCCGAGCACGATGCCGAACGGCAGCACGGAGTTGCCCGCGGCCATGACCATCGCGTTGGCAGCGGTCACCGCCGCCAGTACCGGCAGCGGCCAGCGTCGCAGCAGCATGATTGGGCCGCACAGCACCAGCACGAGGAGGAGGCGCTGCCCCTTCTCATGCGGGTACGGCCCGAGCGCCAGGGCCAGCATGACGAGTTCTGCGCACACCACCAGCGCGGCGACGAGCAGCCACCGGCGCCGGTCGAATGCGGCCGGCAGAGATCCGGGCGGCGGGGCGTGGGCGATGTTGATCCTAGCCACAGCACCGACGGTAACCAGCGGACCCGCCCAGCACATCGGTCTAGAGGTTGACATCCTGAGCACGTGAGCCAGGTGCTCGATCGCGCGGATCCCGGCCCCGATGCTGCCGCTGTAGCCGACGGCCGCCACCGGCTTGTTCCGGAACCCGAACGACAGCCACACGGTGTCGATGGCGTTCTTCAGGACGGCGGGAATGCTGTGGTTGTACTCCGGGGTGACGACGATGAAGGCGTCGGCCTGCTTCACCTTCTTGTTCCAGGCCCGCACGATCGGCTCGGAGTAGGTCGGCGGTAATGCCTTTATCTCGCACCAGACGACCTTGCCCCTCGGTTCCCTGGTGGGATACCAGCCCCAGCGCGCGCTTAGCGCCGACACCAGGAACAAGGCGGCGGGCGGCGACCACGGGTCGGCGTCCCAGACCTCGATGAGGACTTGCGTGCCCTCGCTCAGCAATCGCAGGCGCACGGCCGCCTCGTCGCGGGCCGCCTTGACCTTAACGGCGTTGGTTACGAGCTCGGCGACCAGGAGCTCGGCGTCCGATGCGAGCCAGTCCAAGCCCCACTCCCACAGCACGTTCCTGGCGTGCAGCCGGGCGCACGCCACCGCGGAGGGCCGGGCAGCGAGCTCTAGGTAGTCATGCGGCAGTACCGCCTCGTCGGACCGGAGAGCAGGGCCGACGCCGGAATCTTGGCCAAGATCACCGGCGGGTCGTGATCCATGCATGACGTCAGCCCTGCTCATACCTAGGTCAGCGCCGATCACTCCAGATGTGTCACAGTCGGCTCGGCGGCTAGGATGCCGGTCACTGTCAGGCGCACGGCGACAGGAGGTTCCGCGGTGCCGTATGACCCTGCGAGGTGGCACGACTTCGCCACCACGTTCGCCGGCGCCGCGGGCGCCTTGCTGGGCCTGGCGTTCGTCGCGATCTCGTTTAACCTCGATGCGATCCTGCGCGAGAAGACGCTGCCCGGCCGCGCCGTCGAGACCCTGGCGTTCTTCGCCTATCCGCTGGCGGGAGGCCTGCTCATCCAGGTCCCTGGCTTGTCCGATACCGCCCTCGGCGTCGGTCAGGCCATCCTGGCCGCAGGGCTGGTCGGGCTCATCGTCATGGGCGTTCGGCGCTGGAGGCTGCAGCGGACGGACCGGCTCAGCTGGCGGATCAGCCACGTCGGGCCGGCCGTCGTGACGACGGCCCTCGCCATCGCGGGGGTCCCGGCCACGATCTCCGCCAGCTTCGGCGGCCTGTACTGGCTGGCCGGAGCGATGGCTGTCGCCGCCACGTCAGGAGTCATCAACAGCTGGGTCTTGCTCGTCGAGATCAAGCGCTGACCGGGGACCCATACCACCGCCGTTCGGGATAAAGGGCGGTCGCGGCGACAGCGGTAGGTTGGGGTCATGGCGGCCCGGCAGGATGATTCTCCTGAGGACAGCTATGACCCGATGTGGCAGTTCGCCGAGCTCGCCGGGGACGTGCGCGACCCCTACCCGATGTTCGCCGGCATCCGGGCCGACACCCCGGTCCTGGAGGTCCACTTCGGGCCGCGTTCGAGCGGCGGGTCCCAGCGGATGTCGTCCCTGTTCACCGTCACCAGTCACGAGCTCGCGCAGCAGGTGCTGACCGACACCGCGCGGTTTTCCTCGGCGGGCTACGCCTCGACCATCGGGCACGTCATGGGGCGGACCATCCTGCAGATGGACCCGCCGGAGCACCAGCGTCACCGGGCCCTGGTCGCCAGGGCGTTCCGCGCCCGGGTCCTGGACACCTGGAGCGACACCATCATCGGCTCGTGCGTCAGCGAACTCATCGACGGCTTCGCCGGGGACGGGCATGCCGATCTCGTCCCGCAACTGACGTTCCCGTTCCCGGTCCGGGTCATCGCCCGGGTCCTCGGGCTGCCCGAGAGTGACTGGCCGCGGTTCCTGCGCCTGTCGACCGAGCTGATCGCGGTCATGCGGAACAGGGACCGGGCCGTGGCCGCCAGCCGGGAGCTCCGGGGGTACTTCGGCGAGATCATCGCCGACCGGCGGCGGGACAGCCGCGATGACCTGGTGAGCCAGCTTCTCTCGGCGGAGGTCGAGGGGCACCGGCTCAGCGATGAGGAGATCTATCCGTTCCTGTTGCTGCTCCTGCCCGCCGGGGCGGAGACGACGTACCGGTCGTCGAGCAACCTGTTGTTCGGGCTGCTGGTGGACCCAGGGCAGCTGGAGGCGGTTCGGGCGGACCGGGACCGGGTACCGCAGGCGATCGAGGAGGCGCTGCGGTGGGAGACGCCACTGCTGACCGTCGCCCGGACGGCGATGGAGGAGGTGTCGCTGGGCGGGGTTTGCATTCCCGCTGGTGGCTTCGTGGCGGTCTCGCTCGGGGCGGCTAACCGGGATCCTGGGCGGTATCCGGATCCGGACGCGTTCGACGTGTTGCGGGAGGATAAGCAGCATCTTTCGTTCGGCGATGGGGTGCACAAGTGCCTGGGGATGCACCTGGCGCGGCTGGAGATGCGGGTGCTGCTGAACGCGGTGCTCGACCGGCTGCCAGGGTTGCGGCTGGATCCTGGGGCGGAGGACCCGCATATCCACGGGCTCATCTTCCGGTCGCCGCCGAACCTGCCGGTCAGGTTCGATCCCGCCTGACCGCCGTTGGTCACCCGACGACGCGGTCGACCCGCCCGACGGTGATTAGGTCACCGTCGATGACCTACAGGACCCGGTACGGTACGGGCCGGCACGCAGTCGGTGATACCTGCCCCGGTGAAATGCTTCCAGTGGGTAGGGATCAGCGGCCAAGGCGGCGACAGCCGCGCCGATGGCGCGCATGCCGTTTTGGTCGCGCATGTAACGACGCGCTAAGGCGGTCGCGGCGGAGCTCCATTGGATCTTCACTGGTCACTACCGAGCAATTCGGCCATGACCTCTTCGTGAGACCGGGCACCAGGGCACCCTGCGGCAACCCATTCGTCGCGGGCCGCGAGGGTGGCTTCCATCTCGGCCTCTTCCAGAGTTTCCGCCGAAGCATGCCGCTCCAGTGCCCGGAGCCGCCGAAGCTCCATGAGCGGGACGATGGCGGCGGCCTCCCCTCCGAGGGGTATCACCTCGTAGGGCTCGGCCGACTCGGGGCCGGCAGCCGACTGCGCACTCATACGGCAGCGGTACCGGACAACGACCCGGCGATCCTGATGGCACGGCTACGCGAAAGCAGGTAGGAGCGGATGGCATGGACGGCTGCCCGGATGTTCGCCAGTCGCTGTTGCTCCCGGTACGTCACAGTGCCGCCAGGTCGCGCTCGGCGCGAGCGCGACCTGCGGGCTTGCACCACCTCGCCTATCATGCTCGACTAAAGTCGACTCTCATCGGCAGATGGATTGGTGGACTCTGGTCCCGAGATCTAATGGTTAACTCACATGCCGATGAGAGGAAGATGGCGCATATTCCTTTGGGCGCAAAGCAAAAGCTACACGGCTTAGCTTTACTAGCTTACTATGAGCGTTATTCAAAACCCTTTTATTGCGGTTCGCCTCGGACACGCTGGACATTTCAAGAATTTCGCGACACGCCAGGCTCGACGGAGAACGCGACCCTGGTCACGGACCTGATCACCGGGCTGCGGGAGCGCGGCCTGGACGTCACCAGGCCCATCCTGGCTGTCCTGGATGGGGCTGGGCGTGCCGCCCACCCTGGCCCGCACCCTGCGCTCCACCAACCCGGTCGAGTCCATGATCGAAATCTGCCGGGAACACTCCAAGGACGTCAAGCGCTGGCGGGACGGCACCATGGCCCTGCGCTGGTGCGCCGCAGGCATGCTCGAAGCCGGCCACCAGTTCCGCCGCGTCAACGGCCACCTGCACCTGCCCAGGCTCCGCGCCGCGCTGCAGGCCCACTTCACCGAAAATGTCACCGTCGTAAGCAACAATGAGGATCAGAAGGTGGCCTGATGGTCACCGGGACCGCCACCGAAGTTCAACGGAACTCGGGACAACCTCGGCGCAGACGGGCGGCGCGCGCTGGAGAGGCGCCGCGCGATACCAGCAGTGGCGGATCTGTTTCGTCTGGACGGATGCCGGGCCGGAGGATGTGGAGATCGTCGACTATCACTAGGAGGAGCTAGTGGCAGAGAACACGGTTATGCCGCCGGTGCACCCGGGGGAGATCCTGCTGGAGGAGTTCCTCACGCCGCTGGGTGTGAGCCAGTACCAGCTGGCTAAGGCGGTCGATGTCCCGGCCCGGCGGATCAATGAGATTGTGCATGGCCAGCGCCGCATCACTGCGGACACGGCGCTGCGGCTGTCCCGGTACTTCGGCACTTCCGAGCGGTTCTGGCTGAACCTGCAGTCCCGTTATGACCTGGAGACCGAGAAGGACCGGCTGGGCGCCGAGCTCGACGACATCCGTCCGCTCAGCGCAGCGAGCTAACCACAGCAGGGCAGATCACTCCCCGGCGGCCTCCGCACAAGGCTCCTCCGAAAGTCAGACCGCCTGGATCATGCAGGTGAAATAACAAAGCTCAAGAAATCACGAAGCGTCACTGACCACCAGCAACATCCGCGCGCGTCGCCGCCGATAGGTGCGACTCTTCGGCGCGCGTCGTGGACGGCTGCGGGCGTGCAGATTGGGTTGTTCGGCACGCCGTCACCCGGTCCAGGCTAGCTGCCAATGGCGCACCTGAACGGGTCGATCTGGCGCGCCGCGACGTACGTTCCCGAGCCGAGCCGGCCAGACCCGATAGACCGTCAGTAGCGGGGTTGCCTGCACCGTAGGCATCTGTCGCCGGGTCAGGATCTGAGCTGGGCCAGGCCCCGGCGCAGCCGCAGGCAGGCGGTGGTGCCGGCGGCAACGGCGATCGCGCCCAGGAGGGCCGCCGGGCCGAGTGTTCCGGCGGCGTCGCCGCGGACGGCGGCCTTGAGCATGCCGATCGCCCAGTAGCCGGGCGAGGCGGGCGCGAGGTGCTGGGCGATGGACGGCATCATGCTTACTGGCAGCAGCGCCCCGCCGAGGGTGGCGAGCACTATCGCGCCGATGTCGGTGAGCACGGCGAGCTGGGTATTGCTGCGTACCAGGGTGGCGAGCAGTGATCCGGCTGCCAGCAGCGTGATGCTCCACACCAGCAGCGCGACCAGGAGCAGGAACGGCCCGGTCACGCTCAGGCCGGCCACTGCGACGCCGTAGCTGATCACCACGGCCTGCTGCAGCAGCAGCACCGCGAGCACCGGGACCGCCTTGCCGGTGAGCAGTTCGGCGGGGGTGGCGGGCGTGGCCCTGAGCATGTCCCAGGTCCGCCAGGTCCGCTCGGACAGCAGTGACATGCCCACGATCTGCAGCGCCAGCGTGGAGGCGAACACGAGCGGCCCGGTCACATCCTGCGCGGTGCCGCCGCCGGGCATCAGGCGGGTGAGTAGCGGCTTTGTCAGCCATATGAGGATCACCGGAATGATCATGTAGGTGATGAGGCTGGCCGGGTCGCGGCGCCGCAGCAGCAGGTTGTGCCGGGTCAGCGCGGCCACCCGCAGCGCGCTTGCCCGCAGGCCAGTGCCGTCAGGCAGCACTGGCGACCGCCTGGTACAGGTCGTCGAGCGACGGCTCGGTGACCGACACGCCGCGCAGCGGCTTGCTGATCGTGGTGAGGAGCTGGGCCAGGGTGGCGGCGGTGTCGGTGGCGGCCACCCGGAGCACCTCGTCGCCGAGATCGACGGTGACCTGGCCGGGCAGGCCGGCCAGCAGCTGCTGCGCGGTGCCGCGCGCGATCACCCGGCCGTCCCGCGCGACCGCGAGGGTGGCCTGCAGGTCGGCGAGCTCGGGCAGGTAGTGCGTGGTGTAGACGATCGCCGCGCCGTCGGCGGCGCGCTGGCGCAGCGCGGCGAGCAGGGTCCGGCGGGTCTGCGGGTCCACGCCGGCGGTCGGCTCGTCCAGCAGCAGCAGCGGCGGCCGGTGCAGCAGCGCCACCGCCGCCTGGGCGCGCCGCTGCTGGCCGCCGGACAGCCCCGCGATCTGCTGGTCCAGGAAGCCGCCCAGGCACAGCGCATCGGTTACCTCCCCGATCGCGGCCGCGAGCCGTCTGCCGCGCAGCCCGTGCAGGCCGCCGAACAGGCGCAGCGACTCCCGCACGGTGACGGCCGGGTACAGCGAGATCTCCTGCGGTGCCACGCCGATGAGCCTGGCCGCCCGCCCCGGCGGCAGCCCGGCGATGGTGACGTGGCCGGCGTCGGGCCCGGCCAGGCCCGCCACGATCCGGGTGAATGTGGTCTTGCCCGCGCCGTTGTGCCCGACCAGCCCGGTGATCTCGCCGGGCGCCACGCTGAGCGTGAACCCGCCCAGCGCGGTGACCGGCCCGTACCGCTTGACCAGCCCTGTCGCCTCCAGCACGCCGGCCACCTCCACAGTTCTATACGACGTATAGAAACTTTATCTCGTATAGTTGGTGGTGTCTACCACGAGCCTGGGGGTTCCGGCATGGCACTGCGCAAGCCCAAGGCCGAGCGCCGGGCCGAGATCCTTGACGCCGCGATCGCGCTGGCCGACGCCGAGGGCCTCGCGGCCCTGACGATGCGCGCGGTCGCGCAGCGGGTGGGCGTCACCGCGATGGCGCTGTATGGCTACTTCCCGGACAAGGACAGCCTGCTGGACGCCATGGCCGACCGGGTGATCGGCGACGTTCCCGATTCACTTTCCGCACCGGCCGGGTGGCGGGACCGGCTGCTGGCAGCGGCCGAGGCGGCGCGCGTCATGGCGCGCGAGCATCCGTCGGTGATCCAGTACGCCTTCGCCAAGCCCGCCCAGACCCCGCGCACGATGCAGGTAGTCGAGTTCACCTACCAGGCGCTGCTGGACGCCGGCGTGCCGCACGCGGAGATCCCGCGGCTGGAGCGCTTCGTCAGCACCTTCGTCCTCGGCTGGGCGCTGTCCGAGGCGAACGGCCGGTTCGCGGCCAGCCGGATGAGCCGCCCGGAACGGCGGGAGCTGCTCGGCCCGGACCAGATGCCAGCCTATGACCAGGTTGCCGCCGTCCGCGACACCCACGCCGACCCGGACACCGAGTTCCTGGCAGACTTCACCGGCATCCTCGACCTCATCGACGCGGCCGCCAGCCAAACAGGCCCGCAGCCTCGATAGCACCCTGGCCAAAGCAGGCACCAGAATCGATGACCTGGCTGCTTGCGTGACGCGCGGCGGGGTGGACTCACGGCGCACAGGAAAAGGCCAGCCACAGGTGCCAGCTGGCGCTGGCTGTCAGGGGCATCACCTGATCATCCCGGTTCCCGACAGCCGGTGATCATCTTCTGGTGGCCCCGGCCATAGCATGCCCCCCCTGGCCGACCTGGAACGGATGTTCTGTGTGACGAGACCCACATATGCCTATTGCTTCGGTAGGCAATCCAATTCGGCGATATGCGCATCGCGCGCATCGTCAGCCACGTTAAGCACTGACCGTGGGTGACGTCCGGGATTCCTGGCTGTTGCGCCCGCGAGCGTCCATGCCTGAGCGCTAAGAGAGAACCGACCGGAACTTCCAGAACGTTCGTGCAGCGGTCAGAACGGCAACCCCGTGACCAGCGCTTATTGGACAAAACCGCAGGAGCCCGGCTCCCTTTGCGACTCTAAGCGCTAGACAAGATTTCAAAAATGGCGTGGTGGGCCGTACTGGATTTGAACCAGTGACCTCTTCCGTGTCAGGGAATTCTAGGGTGTCTGTGGCCGTCGGAGTGAGTCGAACTGGGAGTTCCTGACCTGCGTGAAGAATCTGGCTGGGTCGCGCTGAGTCTGGGGACGGCTGAACACGTTGGCTCCCATTTCTGGCTCCCATAGCGCTCGGCGCGTTCGGAGCTGTTCAGCCGGTGCAGGCTCTACACGGCACCAAATCGGCCGCTGATGGCTTCCCACTCAAGCGACCGACAAGGCGACGCCTGGTATGTCACGCGAGCAGATCAGGTCAGGCTGCCTCGGTGCCGGGTTCGATGAAGGCGAGCCGCTGGTCGCCGAAGTCGGCGATGATCTCCAGGCGCCCGCCGAGGGCTTCGACGTAGGCGGCCAGGGTGCGCAGTTCGGTTGTGCCTGGCTTGGCGTGCTCGATGGCGGACACGCGGCCTTGGGTGATGCCCATACGGGCGGCGACCTGGGCTTGGGTGATGCCAAGGCGGCGGCGCATCTCGGCGAGCCGGAATGCACGCTGCTCGGCGCGCAGCTGCTCCATCCCGGCGGCGATGGCGGACTTGTCGGCAGAATCGGGATAGAACTCGGCGAGGAACTCATCCCGGGTGTAGTGGTGGAACTCACTGTCGCTCATCGCGTGTCCCCTTGTTTCAGATAGTCGTCGTAACGCTGCTCAGCCAGCGGTATCGCCTGCCGGTACCAGGCCTCCCATTTACCAGCCTTATCTCCGGCTACCAGCAAGACCGCGTTCCGCCGTGGATTGAAGATATAAAGGATGCGGATCTCGCTGTCCCCGGCGGAGCCTGGCCGCAGTTCTTTCAGGTTGCTCAGCCGAGAGTGGCGGACGCGGTCCGCGAGCGGGCGACCTAGCTCCGGCCCGGCTTCGAGCAGCAGGCCGATGGCCTGTCCGACCTGGATCGCGCTGGCCCGGTCACGCTTGCGCAAGTCGTGTAGCCATGCCCGAACCTCCGGTGTCATGACCAGGATATAGGCCACGTAGGCTGCCTTCCCGCAGCGAGAGCATTACGTAGACATGATATCACATCACTATAATATTTATGTGGCTTGCGGAGCCGGTTGGCTGTCCGTTCTGGCGCTTGGGGTGAGCGCGAGCCTGCGCGGGTCGGAGAAGCCGAGGCCGGTATAGCCGGGCGCGCGTTTGGCGAGCATGGCGGCGAGGACGCCGGTCCGTTCATCGAGGTAGTCGTGGACTTCGGCGGTGGTCTTGTTCTCGTGCGAGCGCAGGATCCGGCCTACGTACTGGGTCAGGCTGCCCTTGTTGGCGACCGGCGCGGCGAGGAACAAGGTATCCAGGGCCGGGCAGTCGAAGCCCTCGCCAGCGTACGGGCCGGTGGCCACGGCTAGGAGCGGCGGCCCGCCGGGGCGCGGCTGCAGGCGGGCCAGCGCCGCCGCGCGGCTCTTGGCGCCCATCCCGCCGCGGAGGATAACCGGGTCGTGCCCGGCCTCGCGGAGCAAGCCGGCGAGCTTCTCCAGATGGCTGGTCCGGTTGGTCAGGACCAGGCAGTTGCGGTCCTTGCCGAGTGCGGTCAGGACGTCCGCGATGACCTGCCGAGCGCGCTGCTCATCAGCGGCCAGGTGCCCGTAGATCGTCGTCATGCCGCCGGGGCGGGACGGGTCGGCGTCGCCGTCGTACCGGTAGGCGGTCGGGTGAACGTACAACGCGGGGGCGGGCCGGCCGGTGCCCAGAAGCGTGTCCTGGCCGGCTGCGTCGCGGGACAGCGCGATGGTGTGCCGGACCGGTCCCACTTGCATGATGATCAGGTCGTCGAGCTTGTCGCGGCGGTACGGGGTGGCGGTGAGCCCGAGCCAGCGCCGGGCCGGGATCTGCCTGACCGCGTGCTCGAACGCGGCGGCCGGGACGTGATGGCATTCGTCGGCCACGATAAGGCCGTACCCGGCGGTCAGCTCCGCGACGTCGTCGCGGCGGGCCAGGGTCTGCAAGGTGACCACATCGATGGAGCCGCGCAGCTTGGACCGGCCGCCGCCGAGCTGCCCGGCTTTGACGCCGAGGAACTCGGCGATCCTGGCCCGCCACTGGTCCGCAAGCGTCTTCCGGTCCACCAGGATCAGAGTGGAGACCTGATACGCGGCGATGACCGCGCACGCGATCACGGTCTTGCCCGTTCCGGGCGGCGCGACCAGCACCCCCAGATCGTGCCCGGCCAGGGCCCGGACGGCTGCCTGCTGCGTCGCGGTCAGCACGGCCGAGCAGGTGACTGCCTGCGTGGTGCCGGCCGCGCGCTCATCGGTCAGGTCCAGCTTGCTGCCTGCCTGCGCGGCGAGTTCGGTCACGGTGGTGAGCATGCCGCGCGGAACGATCAGCCCGCCGTCGATGGTCTCGTCGAAGAACTGCAGGAACCGGGGAATGTCCCAGGTGGAGGCGCGCATCCGCTGCTTTTCGTAGAACTGCGGGTTGTGCATCGAGGCCGCGTGCCGCAGCGACGCGGCGAGCGCGGGCGTTAGGTCGGCCAGTTCGACCCGGACGCCCGCGCCGAGCCGGGCCCGGATCGCAGTCGCCGCCTCCGGCCGGATCGTCGTGGAGACCGGCGCGGCAAGCCTGGTGACCTGGCTGCCGGCCGGGACCCGGCCGGCCTTGTCCGCGGCCCGGCTCACCTCCCTGGGCGTCATGCGGCCAAGCGTTGACAGGTAAGACCACTGATCCTGGTGCGGTTCGAGGGTCTCTAGGTTCAGGAACACCGTCGCGTTGCGGTCCCGGGCCGACCGGAACAGCGGCAGCGCAATCAGGTTCCCGACACCGCCGACGGGAAGCAGATCCTGGGACGGGAACAGCCGGTCATAACTGGCCAGGTTCACCTTCCCGCGGATCGCCATCGCCTCACGCAGCAGGCCGGTGCCCAGCCGCCGTGCGGTCTCCGCCGGTAGTGGCGCGGTGAAGAAAACCCACGCGTGCATACCCACCCCGGAACGCGAGACCTCTAGCGCCACCGGCACCCCGAATGCCCGCCCCGCCTTGACGTACATCAGCGCCTCGGTCAGCGCGTCCTGACCGTCGAAGTCAGCAGCCAGCCACCAGCACCTGTCGCAGTCAAGCAGCGGATAAACGCCGACGTGCACGTCGCCCTTCAGATGCGCAGCCAGCACATCCGCGGTCAGCGGCAGGTAGTCCCGCTTCTCATGCGGGATCCCCCGCTGCCACCCGCCGCGCACGGCCGGGAGCCAGCCCTTCCAGCCACTACGGGAGTTCTCGATCCGGGTGGCGTAGATGTCGGTGCGCGCCGCGAACAGCGCCCGGAAGAACGCCACTTTCGCGTCACCGGGCGAGTCTTTATGGACTGGTCCCGGCGGCGCATCAAAGAAGCCGGCCTGCGCCGGGCCGGGCGGCTCGGCCTGCCGCGGGCTCAGCTCCAGCATCTTCAGCAGGCGTACGTTCTCCGCCCGCAGCCGCGCCAGCTCCGCATCCACAGCCGCGGGAATCTCAGTCACGCCCACGCCCACACCATATGCAGCCCGCCCGGAACGCCTGTGCAGAGGCCGGAATGCCAGCGGTGTGACCAGAACTTATTCGGCATAACCGCAGGAGCTTGGCTCCCATACGGCTCTAAAAGCTAGACAGACTTTCGAAAAACGGCGTGGGCCGTACTGGATTTGAACCAGTGACCTCTTCCGTGTCAGGGAACTCCAAGACGGCTCCGGATGTCTGCCACCGTCGGACTGAGTCGCACTGGGAGCCCTTGACCTGCGCGAACATTCTGGATGGGTCGGACTGCGTCCGGGCACGGCTGATTACGTTGGCTCTCATTTCTGGCTCTCATGGCATCGTGCGGGCATCAGCGATCAGCGCCCGGGATGGCGCGATTCTGTCAGTGGCGCCGGTCATAATCCGAGCATGAAGCTGCGGCGGCTGCGAGACGGCGACGTCCTGGAGGACGGCGACATCGTGCTGGTGCGCGGCGGTGACCTTGACCCAGACGTCCTGTACGCAGACGCGGCGCGCTATCACAGCATCTATGGCGTCTACGGGATCTTGGTCTTCGCTGTGCGCGGCGCCACCGTCGACGAACTCGCTCAGCAAGCGCCGCTGGTCCGCTTTGATCGCCTGAGCCTGCTGAAGGTCAGCGACGTCCTTGCCGCCGGAATGAGGCTGGAACCGACCGGCCGCAACCCCCGTCATTACACCGCGGGCTTTGATGACCTCGCGGACGGCGTACAGCGGCTGAGCAGCTGCCCGCGCCAGGTCGTGCCGAACGCCTACTACGACGCGTAACCTGGGTAGAGGAGGAAGCCTGATGGACTCGCGCATCGACCTGGTAGCCGACCTCAACGATGAAGACGATGAGGGACTCGGCTGGTCCACGCTGCGCGAGGCCCGCGACCCCGCCCGCATCCGCCCCGGGGTGATGCTGGTCGCCGGCAACCGCCAGGCCCGCGCGGTCGTCCGGGTCGTGTCCGTCGATGACGACGGGCAAGTTCATTTCACCGTGCTGCCTGGGTCCGTGGAGAAGAACCGCCACCTCATCGGCCGCGCCCTGGCCTGACCGCCGCCGGGCAGTCAGCCGATCCGATCCCATCACACCCGATCGCCAGCTCCGGCCCAGTGCGGGGAATTGGCAGGCGAGCCGGAATTCTGACGCGCCCGATGCGCTCCGTCACCAGAATCCTCCTCGGCACGATCCCGCCCAGAGCACCGGCGCAGCCGCGCAACCAGTGGCCGCAGAAGCGGACCGCTCATGCCGCGATCAGCGCCTGGTGATCGCAGCCTGCGGGCCGTGCACGGAGCTGCGGAGCCGGGCAGTTGCGGTTAGCCTGGCGCCTCGCGGCTGGATTCCGCCGACGGTGGCAGGTAGCCCT
>JBOHCK010000155.1:0-13808 GCA_050698755.1 Streptosporangiaceae bacterium
ACATGGCCACAGTGACGCCGCCCACCACCCCGCGCATCGCGAACCCGCCGGACTACACCAGATCGGCACCGTCAACGGCACCACGCACCCGCCCCACAGCCACCCTCAACGGCGCGTGACAGGCGCCTGGTCCGTGCGCGCGGGGTCGCCGGCCTGCTGGCGGGCGCGGTAAGCCTTGGCCTTGCACGCGCCGGAGCAGTACCGGAGCGCGCGTCCGCCGTGCGCGCGGTCGCGGTTGGGGAGCTGCTGGCCGCAGACCGGGCACCGGGTGCCTGCGGTCATGCCTGGTCATGCGTTTCGTGACGTGACGGAACGGGCTGCGGCCTGGTCCTGCGGCTGACGTCGGCGGCGTAGCTGGCCCAGTCGCCGGAGGAGGCGTGCTGCCAGGCGACGGCGACGTCGATGTGGATGCCGAGCATGCGGGCAAGCAAGGCGGCGGGCAGTTCGGCGGCGAGCTGGAGCAGCGCGGCGGAGCGTGCCTGGCCGGGCTGGATGCCGAGGTCTTTGAGGCGCTGCCCGAGGTGGCCGGCACTGACCGGGCGGCCGGGCCGGCCCCCGGGGAACAGCCAGGGCGAGGGGTTCCCTGCGCCGGTGGTGGCATGCCCGCGCTTGCCGTCCAGCAGCTGACGGATGAGGTCGGCGAGGGGATCGGGCAACGTGATCGGCGCCAGCCCGAGGCGGATCCGCACCGTCGTGCCGGCGGTGATGACGTGGCCGGTGGTGAGCCGGGCGACCCGGGCGACGGGCTGGGCGTAGAGCAGGACGAGGAGACCGGCTAGGCGGTCTCGTGTGCCCAGCGTGTCGTCGTGCAGGAGCCGGCGGGCAGCGTCCCAGCGGGCCTGGTGGTCCAGTGCCCGGGTCGGCCCCTGCCACCGGGTGGCGGGGAAGGAGAGCGCGGTGAGGCGGTTGCGGGTGGCCCAGCGGACGAAGTGCCCTGCTTGGTAGCGGTGCGATGCTTCGCCGCCGGACAGCCATCGTTCGAGGTCACCCTGGCGGCAGGCCGCCAGGGTCAGGTGCTGTGCGGTGAGCCAGTCGAGCAGGACGATGGCGGCACGGACGTGCTGGTGCACGACGTCGTACTGCTGGATCGTGGCGGGCTGGCCGTTGTTGCGGCGCCGCAGCCGGCGTAGCAGGTGCCAGACGGCGTAGCGGCGCAGGATCTGGCGCTGGTCAGGGTCGCTGCGGGTGGCGAGGACATCGCTGATGAAGCGTTCGAGGCGGGCTATTTGCTCATCGCGTGGCGGCAGCGTCCTAGTGGCGACCAGCACACTGCGCAGGTGCGCGAGGACCGCGGTCTGCTCCAGGTCATCCAGTTCGGCATGGGTGAGCTGACGACGGCCCGCAGCAATGTCAGCCAGCACCGTGGCGACGGGCTGTCTGGCGAGCCAGCGCAGCGCGGTGCCGGGCGGGTCGGTGGCTGTCAGGGCGTCCTTCAGTGCGGCAAGCGACGGGTGGATGCCGCCGTCTGGGCCGGTCAGCAGTTCCCGCAGCCGCAACTCCAGGCGGCAGGCAGCGCACTGGCCCGGCCGCGGGGCGGTAGCGCAGGCCAGGCAGTCCGGGAAGGCCGGGATGGTGCAGTCGCGGCAGCGCGGTTCATCCAGCGTGCCGGAGGCGATGGGCTTGACCTGGTCGCAGCGGGCGCATCGCGCTGGCCGGTCCTGGCAGGGCGGGCACCATGGCAGCCCGGTCAGCCGGGACGTCCCGCAGGGCCGTTGCTGCCCGCAGATCGAGCAGGCCAGGGCCGGCAGCGGCGGGCAGCCGGGGCACAGCGGCCCGTCCGGGGTGCGGGTGTTCACGACGCGGCGGCGGCCGCAGTTCACGCAGACCTCGAGATTGGCCGGGTCGCTGACCAGGCAGTTCGCGCACAACGGCTGGCCGTGCGTGTCACGGGCGGCGGGTTCGCCGGCCCGGCCGCAGCCGGAGCAGGGCTCGGCTCGGGACCTGGCCACGCAGTTGCGGCAGAGCCGGACCCCGCTGCGGGGCTTGACCAGCGGGATCGTCCGGCCGCAATGCGGGCAGGGCGGCCGGACGATCCCGGCGGCGCCTGCGTCGCGAAGGCTGTCGATCAGGCGCAGCACCGACGGGACGGGGGCCTCGGCGCCCTCGCCGGTGAGCAGGCCGGGCCGGTCCTGCAACGACCAGGCCAGCTGGTGGCGTTGCCCGGCCTGCGCCGCTGCCGCGTTCACCGCGGCGGCGACGACTCCGGCCGGAAGAGCCGGGTCGATCGCCGTGACGACCTCGACCACGATCTGCACCGGGTCACGGCCACCGCCGGGCGGGCACCGGCTGCACCGGGGCTGCCCGTCCCGGTCCCGGGAGTGCACTCGCTCGATGCTGCCGCAGCTGGCGCACGGCTGCCGGACCGGCCCGCAGACAGCGCAGTACCAGTCCTCGCCACGGCGCTGCAAAGTCCGAAGCGGCTTGCCGCACTGCGCGCAAACCGGCGGCGAGATCACCTGGGCTCCCGCCGCGACCAGCGCGATGAGCAGGTCACCGACGACCCGCGGTGCCGGTGACCTCCCGTCGGTGAGGATCGCGGGCCGCTCAGCCAGGGCCCGGGCCAGCTTGCGGCATTTGGCCCGGCCGCCGCCGGCGCCTGCCACCGCCGCCTCGACAGCACCGCGATCTAGGCCCGCCTCGATGCCCGTGATCAGGCGGGCCGTGAAGCCAGCCGGGTCACGGATGGCCTCTGGGATCTCGGTCACCGCTCAGCCGCCACCCCGGGTGATCCGGGCACGCTTGGGCCGCAGCTCGCCGACCCCGGCGTTACCGCCGGCCGCCGCCTTGGACTTCGTCGCGTGCCCGGCGGCAGGCACAGGCTCGATGAGGTCAGCCATCGTGCAGTCCAAGATGTCCAGCAGCGCCATCAAGACCTTCAAGCTGAGGCGCTCGGGCCGCTCTACGACCAGCCGGTAGACCTGGCTGGACGACAGCCTGATGCCCCGCTCCGCCAACGGGCCGAGCAGGCCGGTGGTGGAGAACATGCCCCGGGCGGCCATGACCTGCCGCAGATGCCACCGGTAGTCCAGCCTGGCCGTCACCGCTGTCCCTCCGATCCTGGCCGGCTGCCGGGCTCGGCGCCGAGAACCGGGCCCAGCGCCCGGCGCAGCGCAGTATTCATGAAGTCGTCGCTGACGTGGGTATATATAGCAGTCGAGCTATCACTCTCGTGACCAACCTGGGTTTGGATGAATCTGCGGTCCACCCCGTCCTCGGTCAGGTGCGTGACGTAAGAATGCCTCAGGCTATGGACGACCAGGGCAGCTGGCAGGCCGAGGGCATCGCGGCAGGCGATGAACCGGGCGTTGATTTCCGCCGGCTTCACCCGCCCGCCCCGCTCGGTCACCCACAACGCCGGATGATCGGCGCAGCCGAACCGGGGCCGGACGTTCTCAACGTAGTCCGCGACCGCCTCCACCGCCCAGCCCATCACCGCGGCGACGCTGCGCCGCCGGGGCGGCTGGCCCTTCTTCGCCTTGCCGTACCGGACGCTGAGCATCCCGTAACGGCCGAACTCCGGAGCCGCCGCGTTGCGCCCGAAGTCCACGACATCCAGCTTGGACGTCTCCGTCCGGCGCAGCCCCCACCCGTAAATCACCTTGAACAAGGTCGCGTCCCGGTAAGCCGCCAGTGCGCCCTTCCGCCTGCCCTTCACCGCACGTTCCACCTGCTCGTCGGCGTAATCCAGGAACCGCTGCAGTTCCTCACGGGTAAATGGCCGCGCCTCCGGATTGCCCTCGTAGTCGTTGAGGTGCGCGATCGTGTTCCACTCGTGAGCAATAGCTACCGGATGCCGTCCAGGCCCGAACGCCTGCTCACACGCCAGTGACCAGCCATACCTGCCGTCGATGAGGAACTCGGTGAAGAGCCGCAGCGTGCACTGGTAACTGCGGATCGTCGACGGCGCCATGTGCTGCTCGGCCGTCAGGTGCAGCGACCACTCATCCATATGCCCCGGCGACCACGCCCACGGGTACTCGCTGGTGAAATCCAGGAACCGGCGCACCAGCCGCTCTCGCGGCCCGATCGTGTCATCCCGCAGCCCGCGCGCGGCCTGCTGGGCACGCCAGCCCGACAGCATCGCCTCGAACATCGCGTCCTCCGGGCGCAGCTGCACCACCCCGGAGACCAGCTCCAGGTGCGCCGCGCCCGCCAGATCCGCCCGCCCCATCCCGCCCCCGAACACCCCGAAACGGCAACCGCCTGAAGCCAGGATCATGCATCAAGCGGGAGGCCAGAGCAACAACCGCAGGCACACAAGTGATCCGTGTCGCGCCGCTCGCGGCATCCAGAGGCCTTGCATAGCCGCTAAACCGGGCAAAGTTCGCCCGCCTGATGCAATTCCCGAGAGTTGCGGTAAATGGTCTCGGTCGTCCTTGAGCTGGCGTGCCCGGCCAGGTGGGCGATCTCCTCGACGGCGACGCCGGATTCGGACATGACCGAGACGAACGTGTGCCTCAGCTCCCGCGGCGCCCATACACCCTCGACGCCCACCTTCATGCACAGGGCCCGGAAGTCCCGCCGGACGTGCGAGGCGTCTAGCGGCGTGCCGACACTGGAGGTGAACACCAGGCCGGTGTCCTGCCACACAGGTCCGGCAGCCAGCCGGGCCTCGGCCTGCTGCTTGCGGTGCTCGCGCAGCGCTGCTACCGTGCTCTGCGGCAGGGCCAGGGTCCGCCGCGACTTCTCGGTTTTGGTGTCGCCGTGCAACCGGACCGAGCGCCACACCGCGATGTGCGGTGGCACCCGGCGTCCGCGCAGCCGGGTCGCCGTCCAGGTCAACATGATCCCAGCGGAGCGCCCGGGCCTCTTCGGTCCGGATCCCGGTGGTCAGGGACAGGATCACGTAGGCACCGAGACGAGGGTGCTCCTTGGCCGCGGCGAGCAGCGCGGCCGCCTCGGCTGCGGTCATCGCCCTCGACGGCCGACCGGTCTTACCCTGCGGCGGCTTCACAAAGGCCGCCACGTTCCGGCCCACGTGATCGTTGGCCTCGGCGTGCCGGATGGCCCGTACCAGCACGTTGTGAGTACTCGCCATGGTCCGAGTCGACCGCGTCTCGGCGAGCTTGTTCAGCGCTCGGCGCACATCGTGCGCAGTCAAGTCCCTCAGTGGAACGTGACCTATCAGCATCGTGACCGGCCGGAGCAGGTCCACATGTGACCGGACAGTTTTGTCTGCCAGCCCGTCCAGCGCCTCCGCCGCCCAGTCATCCACAGTCTTGGCCACCGTGTAGGAAGCCGAGGTCTTGAGGCCCGCGTCTGCCTCGGCCTGGACCCGCTTTAGCTTCTCCCGGACCTCCGTCTTGGTACGTCCGGTGACCTTCCGCCGGGTCCGCGACCCATCGGGCCGCCAGCCGAGCGAGATTGCGCCCACCCAGGTGCCGTTCGCCGCATCGCGGTAGACCGAACCTTCGCCCTGCCCACGGCGCGCAGTAGCCGTCATACAACGGATAGCACGTCGGCTTTGGCTCTTGGTTTGGCTCTGCTTCGAGGCCTTCAAGACCGCATTTGGCCTCTGACCTGTGGAGCTAAGGGGACTCGAACCCCTGGCCTTCTGGATGCAAACCAGACGCTCTTCCAGCTGAGCTATAGCCCCGAGATGTCTCCGCCCAGGTTACCCGGTCAGGACCTGGGCCGCGATGGACAGCACGACGCGGGGGAGCAACCAGCGGCGTTCGGGGTCAATGGATCTTTCACTTGAGCAGGCGGGACAGGCGGCGGTCGGCGAGGGGCTTGCCGCCGGTCTGGCAGGTCGGGCAGTACTGGAGAGCGGAGTCGGCGAACGAGACCTCCCGGATCGTGTCGCCGCAGACTGAGCAGGCCTGGCCGGTCTTGCCGTGCACCCGCAGGCCGCTCTTCTTCTCGCCCTTCAGGTCGGCGGCCGCCAGGCCCGCCGAACGCTCGACCGCCTCGTGCAGGGTCGTCTTGATTGCGTCGTATAGGACGGCCACTTCGTCGGGCGTCATGCTGGCCGCGATCTTGAACGGGGACATCCTGGCCGCGTGCAGCACCTCATCGGAGTAGGCATTGCCGATGCCGGCGACGATCCGCTGGTCGCGCAGCACGCCCTTGATCTGCGTCCGCCGACCAGACAGCAGGCCCGCCAGGGTGTCCACGGTGAAATCGGCGGCCAGCGGGTCCGGGCCGAGCGTGGCCACGCCGGGCACCTCGGCGGGGTCGCGGACCAGGTAGACCGCCAGGCGCTTGTGGGTGCCCGCCTCGGTGAGGTCGAACCCGGAGCCGTCGTCAAGCGCCAGCCGGAAGGCCAGAGGGCTCTTGCCGGGCTTCGGCGGCGCCGTGGGCAGGTCCTCGCGCCAGCGCAGCCAGCCCGCCCGGGCCAGATGCATGATGAGATGCAGGCCCTGGTCGGTGGAGATGTCGAGGAACTTGCCGTGCCTGCCGACCCCGGCTATCACCTGACCGTTGAGGCTGGTCAGAGGCGGGTCGAAGGTCTTCAGAACCGAGAACGAGGCGGCGTCGGCGCGCGCCACCGCGTGTCCCGTGGCGTGCGCGCGCAGGAATTCCGCGAGCGACTCCACTTCCGGCAGTTCCGGCATGCTTCAAAGTCTGCCACGCGGCAGGCGAGGTCAGTCACTCGCCGTGGTGAACAGCGTGACCGCCGCTCTCGCCCTGTGATGCCACCAGGTCCGGCAGGTCGCCCATATCGGCCAGCAGGTGGGTGGCCCCGGCCCGGCGGAGCCTGCTCGCGCTGTGCGCGCCGCCCCGCATGCCGATCACGAGCCGGGCCCCGGCGCGCCGGGCGCACAGCACGCCGCTCTCGGTGGCCGTGACCACGGCCACGTCCCGCACGTCACCGATGCCGAGCCGCAGGACCGCGGTGAGGACCAGGTCGGGCCAGGGGAAGCCCCTGGCCACGTCGTCGGCGCAGAGCATCAGGTCCGCGCGGTGCCACCAGCCGAGGCGTTCGGTGATCAGGCTGAGCGCGGGCCTGGACAGGCACGAGAGCAGGCAGACCTTGGTACCCGCGGCGGTGAGCTTGGCCAGGGCCTCGTTGGCTCCGGGCAGCGGGAGGGCGCCGAACCGGTCGACAGCGGCCTGGAACGACCGCTCGAAGGCCATGATCGCGGCTTGTGCCCGGAACTCGTCCTCGGGGAACAGGCTGTGGATGACTTCGGCCGGAGACCAGCCGCGGGTCCGGTCGAACTGGACCATGGATCTGACGTAGGCCGCGGTCCCGGTTACCACGCCCTGGGTGGCGATCGCCTCGGCGAACGCCCGCTCGAGCACGCTGGCGTCGGCCGCCGCGGCTCCGAGCACGTCACAGCAGACCAGTGAAACGGGAGAAGTATCGCTCACCGGGTCGCCTCCTGGCGCCGGGTGGCCGGTCCGCGGGCTGCCGGACCTCGCCGCCGACGGCGCGGATCAGTCGTCGTCGGCTGCCGTCGCCTCGGTCCACAGGTCGAGCTCGGCCCGGTCGGAAACGACCTTACGCCAGACGGCGAACGCGCCGAGCCCGAGAAGGACGACCAGGAGTAGCTTCTTTACCACGAGGAACCCTCCACCTCGATGACGTCCAGATCCTGCCCGCGGAAGCGGATCGGCTGACCGCAGGTGTGTACGGCAGCTTAGCAAGCCCGGACCCGATGTATGGTCTCAGCCACGGTCCGCATCTGTGGGGTTACGTGGACTTGAACCACGGGCCTCGTCCTTATCAGGGACGCGCTCTAACCGACTGAGCTATAACCCCATGCCATATCCGTCTTGACCTGCGGAAACAGGCGCAAGCCAACATCCTACCGTACCTGTGGGGCGGTCGCGCCGTGACGTGGGACCGCCCGCGTCACTCACTCTCGCGGAGGGTCACTTCCACGCCGCCGACCAGCCGGGACGTCAGGTTGTACACCACCGCGCCGATGGTCGACATCGCCGTGATCAGCACGATGTTGATCGAGCCGAGCAGGGCGGTCCAGCCGAGTATCCGGGAGGCCGAGAACCATTTCGCCGCGTTCACGCCGTTCGAGGCCTGGCTGGAGGTCACGCTGGAGACGACTCGCTGGAGCGAGTCGAACACGCCGAGGGCCGACAGCGAACCCCAGAGTACGGTGACGACGACGAACAGGATCACGAAGGCGACGAGGGACACGACAAAGCTGAACTTCATCACGGACCACGGCTCGACCCGGGCGATGGTCAGGTGCGCCTGCCGCACCGAGCGCTTGGCGGCGGCCTTCGGCGGCGCCCTCCGCACGGTGGCCGGAGCCGGGGCCGGCGCGGGCTTCTGCGGGCTGGCGGCGGTCACCGTCGGCCTCGCGGGAGGCGGGGGCTTCACGTTCCCGGCCGACCGCAGGAAGGTCCGCGCGGGCGACGACGGTGACGTGGGCGGGGGCTCGGGCGTCTCCCAGGTGAACGCGGCCGCGGAGACCGCGGGCGGATCCGGGCTGGGCTGCCAGGCGGGCGGTTCGCTCACCGCCGGCGGCTCGTCGGTATCGTTCAGGCTCCAGGAAACCGGGCCCGTGGCCCAGGAGTCCAGGCCTGGCGAGTCCGGAGCACTGTAAGAAAACGCCGACGAGTCAAAGGCGGACGAGGCCAGGGGGTCGGGCTCGGCGGATGCGTCATCGGCGGCGGCCTCCGTGACGACGACGGCCTCCGTGACGACGACGTCGGAGCCGTCCTTCCCGTTCTCGCTGGCGGTCGAGCCGACAGCGGGAGCGTTCCACGCCGGCGATTCGCCAGAGGTCCGCGGCATCAGGGGCGAGGGCACCATGATGCCGACCGCGCGGGTGTCGCGGCCGTCGTCCGAACTGGGGTCACCGCCGTCTTGTCGTGAGGTCACGATTGTCGGCGACGCCCCACCCGATTCATCGGGGTCGTCCGTGCGCCTGTCCAAGCCGTCCTCCCTCTTATCCAGACCCTCACGAGGTTATCTCTGGACGAGACGCCCATGCGACAGCCATGCCAAGAAGGCGGCATCTCACCGCTGCGTCTAGCTACTTATGGGACGCGCAGGTCCCCGCAGTCGTTGCCGTGGACCTGAGCCGGAAGTCTACCCTTCTACCCTATTCGTCCCGGATTACTCGTCGTCTGATCCGGCCGCGGGCGCCGCGGGATCCGCGTCCCCCCCGCCCTCACCCGGGTCGGCATCCTCATCTGCCGCCTCCCCTTCGACCAGCGACTCCGCGTTGAGGGCCAGAGCCACCACGCTGTCACCGGAGGCCAGGTTCATCAGCCGGACCCCCATGGTCTTCCGTCCTGACCGCTTGATCCCGCCCGCCTGGGTCCTGATCACCCCGCCCGCCGAGGTGATGGCGAAGATCTCGTCGTCGGCGTGGACCATCAGCGCGCCGACGAGCTCACCGCGGGCTTCGGTGATCTTGGCGGTGACGACGCCGCGGCCGCCGCGGCCCTGGACCGGGTACTCGTCGGCCGGCGTGCGCTTGGCGTAGCCGCCGCCGGTGGCCACCAGGACGTCGCCGCCGTCCTTGACCACGTACATGCCCAGCAGCGCATCCCCGTTGTTGAAGCGCATCCCGATGACGCCCGAGGTATCCCGGCCCATCGGGCGCAGCGAATCGTCGTCGGCGTGGAACCTGATCGCCTGCGCGCCCTTGCTCACCAGCAGCAGGTCGTCCTCAGGGGAGACCAGCCGGGCCGCGATCACCTCATCGTCCTCGCGCAGGTTGATCGCGATGATGCCGCCCGACCGCACGTTCTCGAAGGCGGTCAGCTTGGACTTCTTCACCAGCCCAGAACGGGTGGCGAGCACCAGGTAGGGCGCCACCTGGTAGTCGCGCAGCGCGAGCACCTCGGCGATCCGCTCGTCGGGCTGGAACGCGAGCAGGTTCGCCACGTGCTGGCCGCGGGCGTCGCGGCCGGCGTCGGGCAGCTCGTAGGCCTTGGCCCGGTAGACGCGGCCCTTGTTGGTGAAGAACAGGATCCAGTGATGGGTCGTGGTGATGAAGAAGTGGTCGACGATGTCATCGGTGCGAAGCTGCGCGCCGCGCACGCCCTTGCCGCCGCGCCGCTGCGCGCGGTACAGGTCGGTCTTGGTGCGCTTGGCGTACCCGCCGTACGTGATGGTGACCGCGACGTCCTCTTCGGCGATCAGGTCCTCGTCGGCCACCTCGCCGTCGTAGGCGATAATCTCGGTGCGCCGGGCGTCCCCGAACTTGGTGACGATCTCGGCCAGCTCGGTGCCCACGATCTCCCGCTGCCGCTCCGGCGAGGACAGGATGCTCTCGTAGTCGGCGATCTTGGCTTCGAGATCGTCCCGTTCATCGACGAGCTCCTGGCGCTCCAGGGCGGCCAGCTTGCGCAGCTGCATGTCCAGGATGGCGCGGGCCTGGATCTCGTCGATCTCCAGCAGCCCCATCAGGCCCTGCTGCGCCTCGGCGGCCGAGGCGCTGGCCCTGATCAGGGCGATGACTTCGTCGATCCGGTCGATGGCCTTGAGCAGGGCGGCGACGATGTGCAACCGCTCCGCGGCCTTGCGCAGCCGGTACCTGGTGCGCCGGACGATGACCTCGATCTGGTGCGTCACCCAGTACCTGATCATCTGGTCCAGGCGCAGCGTGCGGGGCACGCCGTCGACCAGGGCCAGCATGTTGGCGCCGAACGTGTCCTGCAGCTGGGTGTGCTTGTAGAGGTTGTTCAGAACGACCTTGGCGACCGCGTCCCGCTTCAGCACGATCACGAGCCGCTGGCCGGTGCGCCCGCTGCTCTCGTCCTGCATGCCGGCGATCCCGCCGACCCGCCCGTCCCGGTGCAGCTCGGCGATCTTCTCGGCCAGGTTGTCCCGGTTGACCTGGAAGGGCAGTTCCTTCACGACCAGGCAGGTGCGTCCGCGGGCGTCCTCTTCGACCTCGACCACGGCGCGCATGGTGATCGAGCCCCGCCCGGTGCGGTAGGCGTCCCTGATCCCGCGCCGCCCGACGATCAGGCCGGCGGTGGGGAAGTCAGGACCCTGGATCCGCTCCATCAGCGCGTCGAGCAGTTCCTCGTCGGAGGCCCCGAAGTTGTCCAGGTACCACTGCACCCCGGCCGCGACCTCGCGCAGGTTGTGCGGCGGGATCTTGGTGGCCATGCCGACCGCGATCCCCTCGGACCCGTTGATGAGCAGGTTGGGGAAACGGCTCGGCAGGACCACGGGCTCGGACGAGCGGCCGTCGTAGTTCTCGCGGAAGTCGACGGTCTCCTCGTTGATGTCCCGCAGCATCTCCATCGCCAGCGGGGTGAGGCGGCACTCCGTGTACCGCATGGCCGCGGGCGGGTCATTGCCCGGCGAGCCGAAGTTGCCCTGGGAGTCGATCAGCGGCATCCGCATCGACCAGGGCTGCGCCATCCGGACGAGCGCGTCGTAGATCGCGCTGTCGCCGTGCGGATGATAGTTACCCATGACCTCGGCGACGGGCCGAGCGCACTTGACGAACCCCCGGTCCGGGCGGAATCCCTGGTCGTACATGGCGTACAGGATCCGCACGTGGACCGGCTTGAGCCCGTCCCGCACGTCGGGCAGCGCACGGCCGATGATGACCGACATCGCGTAGTCGATGTAGCTGCGCTGCATCTCGTACTGGATGTCGACCGGCTCGATGCGGTCGTGGCCGCCCGGCGGATCGATAACTTCAGTCACTTTCGCAATCCCTACTCACGGATAGAACCAGCCCAGGGCCCTCACGGCCTGCAGATCAGATGTCCAGGAACCTGACGTCCTTCGCGTTGCGGGTGATGAACGCGCGGCGCGCCTCGACGTCCTCGCCCATCAGCACGCTGAACAGCTCGTCGGCCTGCGCCGCGTCGTCGAGCGTCACCTGCCGCAGCACCCGCCGCGCCGGGTCCATCGTGGTCTCCCACAACTCCTCGGCGTTCATCTCGCCCAGGCCCTTGAACCGCTGCACGCCGTCGCGGGGGCGGGGGTCCTTGCGGCCCGCCGCGATCCCGGCCTCGATCAGCCGGTCGCGCTCGGCGTCGCTGTAGGCGTAGCCGGGCTTGACGCCGCGTCCCTCCCACTTGATCTTGTACAGCGGCGGGTTGGCGAGGTACACGTGCCCGCCCTCGACCAGCGGCTTCATGAACCGGAACAGCAGCGTGAGCAGCAGCGTCGTGATGTGCTGACCGTCCACGTCGGCGTCGGCCATGAGGATGATCTTGTTGTAGCGCAGCTTGGTGAGGTCGAACTCGTCATAGATCCCGGTGCCGAGCGCGGTGATCAGCGACTGGACCTCGGTGTTCTTGAGCACGCGGTCGATCCGCGACTTCTCCACGTTGATGATCTTGCCGCGGATGGGCAAGATGGCCTGGAACTTCGGGTCCCGGCCGCCCTTGGCGGAGCCGCCGGCCGAGTCGCCCTCGACCACGTAGATCTCGGACTCCGCGGGGTCGGTGGACTGGCAGTCGGCCAGCTTGCCGGGCAGCGATGTGCCGCCGAGCAGCGACTTGCGCGTGAGGTCGCGCGCCTGGCGCGCGGCGATCCGGGCGCGCGCGGCCTGGCTGGCCTTGTTGATGATCTCCTTGGCCTCGCCGGGGTTGCGGTCGAACCAGTCCCGCAGGTGGTCGTTGCTCGCCTTCTGCACGAACGACTTGGCCTCGGTGTTGCCCAGCTTGGTCTTGGTCTGCCCTTCGAACTGCGGCTCGGCGAGCTTGACCGAGACGATCGCGGTCAGGCCCTCGCGGACGTCGTCGCCGGTCAGGTTGTCGTCCTTCTCGCGCAGCAGCTTCTGGTCGCGCGCGTACTTGTTGACGATCGTGGTGAGCGCGGCGCGGAAGCCCTCCTCGTGCGTGCCGCCCTCGGCCGTGTTGATCGTGTTCGCGAAGGTGTGCACCGACTCGGTATACGCCGCGGTCCACTGCATCGCGATCTCGACGGCGATGCCTGCCGCTTCCTCGGCGAAGTCGATGATCGAGCCGTGCACCGGATCCTTGGAGGCGTTCAGGTACCGAACGAAGTCGGCGATCCCGCCTGCGTAGCGGTACTGGGCCGACCGCTCCTTGTCCGGCCGCTCGTCCGTGATCGTGATGAGCAGGTTCTTGGTCAGGAACGCCATCTCCTGCAGCCGCCTGGACAGCGTCTCGAAGGACCACTCGTTGGTCTCGAAGATCTGGCTGTCGGGCCAGAACGTGGTCGTGGTGCCCCGGTCCTGGGTGGCGGCCCCGCGGACCACCGGGCCCATCGGCTGGCCGCGCTCGTAATCCTGGGTCCAGACGTGGCCGTCCCTGCGGACCTCGACCTCGAGCATCCAGGACAGGGCGTTCACCACGGACACGCCGACGCCGTGCAGCCCGCCGGATACGGCGTAGGACTGCCCGTCGAACTTGCCGCCCGCGTGCAGCGTGGTCATCACGACCTCGAGGGCGGGGCGGTGCTCCACCGGGTGCTCGTCCACGGGGATGCCACGGCCGTTGTCCTGGACGCGCACTCCGCCGTCGGCCAGCAGCGTCACGTGGATGGTGTCGCACTCACCCGCGAGCGCCTCGTCCACGGAGTTGTCCACGACCTCGTAGACCAGGTGATGCAGGCCCCGCTCGCCCGTCGAGCCGATGTACATCCCGGGTCGCTTACGGACCGCTTCGAGGCCCTCGAGTACCGTGATCGAACGTGCATCGTAGGACAAGCTGAAACTCCATCCTGCATCAGAAGCGCGCAGCCCAGCCCCCCACGATGTGGCCATCCTTGCGCTCTTCCATTTTACCTGCGACCGGTGACATCCTGGGCCGTCTTGGCCTGCTAGTAGGGCTTGACGCTTCGAGTGGCGAAACCCGATGCTCCCGGCCCCCGCCTGCGCGTTCAGCCTACCGGCCTTGCGAATCTGCCCTCCAGCGGGCGTGAAACGGCCTCGGATAGCGCGGATATG
>JBOHCK010000156.1:0-13754 GCA_050698755.1 Streptosporangiaceae bacterium
CCGCGTTCAGCGCGTCGATCTGCGGTTCGTACGCCCGTCCGCCGTAGACGGTGAGCACCCGGGCGCGGATGTTGACGGCCGCGGCGCGCAGGTCGTCCGCGACCTGGATCGCCAGCTCCCTGGTCGGCACCACGACCAGGGCTCCCGGCTTGCTCGCCGGGCTTTCCCCGATCCGTTCCAGGAGCGGGACGCCGAAGGCCAGGGTCTTCCCGGTGCCCGTCCTGGCTTGCCCGATGATGTCCTGCCCGCGCAGGGCCATCGGGAGAGCCAGGGCCTGGATGGGGAAGGTGGTGACGATGCCCTGGGCGTCGAGGCCCGAGCAGATCGCCTCGCTGATCCCCAGGTCGCGAAACGACGGCGTCGGGGTCTGCTCGCCGTCAGTCCTTATCGCGGTGGTCTCGTCGCCGGTGGCCGTACCGTCCTCGGTGTTCCCGGCCAGAATGTCGGTTGTCAGAGTCTTCCGTCCTTCATCGTGGCCCTGCGTCGGGCCCGTCGTATCGCGAGGCTGCTCGCAGCGGCCTACGGCAATGCAGGCTGCGACCGGAAACCTGGGAGCCTGCTACCGCCGCTGGCGCGCTGCCGTGTCGTCGGGTTTCCCCCCGTGGCAGCCGATTAGATCAACACGACCTTAGGTTGCGTCATTCCATTGACCAGTCGTCATCAAGTGTAGCAATCGCGGCGCTGACCTTCGCGGAAGGGTCCCGACCCAAGAACCTCGAGTCGCCCGCGGCGACGTTCAGTGCTCGCTGCGCGGCCACCCGCTGATCCCGCGCCAGGCGAGCCTGGCCACGAGCTGCTCGGCGGTCTCCCGCGGAATGCGATCACACGTGCTCAGCCAGTATCTGGCGGTGACCTGCGCCAGGCCCACCATCCCCACGCTGACCAGGCGGGCCTCGTCCTCGTTCAGGCCGGCGTCCTGCCTGACCACCTCGCTGATCATCGACGCGCACTCGCGCTGGGCTCGCTCAAGCTTGGCGCGCACGGCGGCCTCGTTGCTCAGGTCGGACTCGAATACCAGCCGGAACGCCTGGCCCTTACCCACCACGAACTCGAAGTAGGCGCCAAAGGTGGCCGCCACCCGCTGCTTGTTATCCGTGGTCGAGCCGAGCGCGTCGCGCACGGTCTCGAGCAGGTTGTCCACGCTCTGGTCAAGCAGGGCCAGGTACAGCTCAAGCTTGCCGGGAAAGTGCTGGTAGAGCACGGGCTTGCTGACTCCGGCCCGCTCGGCGATCTCGTCCATGGCGGCCGCGTGGTAGCCGTGGGACACGAACACCTCAAGCGCCGCGTCCAGCAGCTGCCGCCGCCTCTCGTGCCGGGGCAGCCGGGTGCCGCCCACCCTAGCGGTAGTCGTCATCGTCGAAGCCGACGGCGCGTTCCTGCTCGGCCGCATCCGCCTCGTCGACGTCAAACGGGACTTCGCGCCGCTCTACGGTTTCGTTCTCGTCCGCGACGACTTCCTGCTGCTGCTCGTAAGCGTCGCCCTCGGGCGTCTCCATGTCCAGCTCGCTCAACGGCCCGATCCCCTCTTCCTCCTGATCGGTATGTTCTGGCCGGCCTGCGGTCCCGGCCAGCTCGCGGAATGCTGTCTCCAGTGCTTCCCCGTAGGTCGGGAAGGCATGCACCGCGTCGGCCAGTACCGTGACCGGTACCTTGGCCCTGATGGCGAGGGTAACCTCCGCCATCCACGTCGCGGCGTCCGGCCCCACCGCGACGGCCCCCGTGAGCAATCCCGTTTCGGCGTCCGCGTAGAGCTCAAGGCAGCCCAGGTCGTCCTGAGCGAGGCGTCCCCTGGTGGTGGCGCCCAGGTCGGCCCTGACCCGCAGGCCGGCCTCGGGGACCTCGCCCACGGCGAAGACCGAGGGAATGGTGAAGACGCAGCGCGGGATGGCGCGGTAGTCGGCTTCGCGGTCGGCGCCGAGGATGTTCTCGGCGACCACGCTCGCCTGGTAACGGCCGGCGTGGGCGTGGGTGATCCCGGTGACGTCTCCCGCGGCCCAGACCCGTCCGGCCGCGCCGCTGACCCGGCACGCGGTGGTGGTGGGCAGCGCCTCGCCGGGGGCCACGTTGAGGCCGAGCGCGTCCAGCCCGAGACCGCCGAGCCTCGGCCGCCGGCCCGACGCGAGCAGCAGCCGGTTCGCGTCGATGCGGGTGCCGTCGTCCAGCGCGAGCGTGAGGCCGCTGGCGGTCCGTTCCGCCTTGGTCGCGGGCGAGCCGAGGTAGATCTCCGCGCCGGCCCGGCGCAGGGCCACGGCGAGGATCTCCCCGGCAAAGGCGGGTTCGGCCGGGAGCAGCCGGTCCTCCGCCTCGACCAGCGTCACGTGCGAGCCGAACGCGGCGTAGATCTGGGTGAGCTCGCACCCGGCCGGTCCTCCGCCGAGCACGATCAGGCGGCGCGGCAGGTCGGGCGAGCACAGGCCCTCGGCGGTGGTCCAGGCCGGGATGTCGGGCAGGCCCTCGATCGGCGGCGCGACCGGCTCGCATCCGGTCGCGATGACCAGGTCGGTGTAGGTCAGCGGCACGCTCGCCTGTCCGTTGGCCAGGCGAGACCCGCCGTGAGACACCTCCACAGAGCCGGGTCCCGTGATCCGGGCGGTGCCGCGGATCACGGTCACGCCCGCGTCGGCCAGGCGTCGCGCAGGCTCGGCATCGTCCAGGCCGCTGGTCACCCGGTCGCGGCGAGCGACCGCGTCCTCCCACGTCTCGCCCCGGCCCGCCGAAATCAGCAGCGAGTTCGACGGCACGCAGGCCAGGTAGGGAGACTCCCCGCCGATCAGGCCCGCCTCGACCAGCGCCACCGACCGGTCGGCCTCGGCTACCCGCGTCGCGACGTGCGTGCCCGCGGTGCCGCCGCCGAGCACGACCACATCGAAAGCACCCATCCCGCTCCTTCCCCCTCGCCCTCCTCCGGCCCCCCGGCGCCTTCATCATCTCAGCCGCCCGTAAGCTCGCTGACAGAGTTGCCTAAATGTGCTCACCGCATGTATCAGCAGCAGGCCAACCGGGGTAGGTGAGAGACCATGCGCAGCATTTGGGCCGGTGCCATATCTTTCGGCCTGGTCGTGATCCCGGTGAAGCTGTACGCGGCGACCGAACAGCGGGACATCACGTTCCGTCAGGTGCACCGGGAGGACGGCGGCCGGATCCAGTTCCGTCGCTTCTGCACGCTGGACGGTGCGGAGATCCCGTACGCCGACGTCGCGAAGGGCTACGAGCTCGCCACCGGTGACATGGTGGTGCTGACCGACGAGGACCTCGCCGAACTTCCCCTGGTGACCGCCCACCGCATCGAGGTGCTGCACTTCGCGCCGAGCACCCAGGTCGAGTCCATCTACGCGAACAAGAGCTACTACCTCGAACCGGAATCGACCGGCGCCCGGGCCTACGTGCTGTTCCGCGACGCGCTCGTGAAGTCGGGAAAGGTGGCGGTGGCCAAGGTCGCGCTGCGCCAGCGGGAGGCGCTGGCCGCGCTGCGGGTCAGGGATGGGGTCATCACGCTGGAGACCCTGCTGTGGCCCGACGAGGTGCGCAAGCCCGACTTCGCCTTCCTCGACGAGGACATCGAGGTCAGGTCGCAGGAGCTGAAGATGGCCTCCTCGCTGATCGACACGATGACGGAGGACTTCGACCCCGACCAGTTCCACGACACCTACCGCGAGGCGCTCGAGGCCGTCGTCCAGGCCAAGATCGAGGGCAACGACATCGTCCGCCCGGCCGGGGTGGCCGCTCCGGCGCCCACCCAGCCCGCCGACCTGACCGAGATCCTGCGCGCGAGCGTCGCCGCCCTGAAGTCAGGGCGGGCCAAGGCCGACGAGGCGCCCGCGGACGCCCCGGCTTCGGCCGCGCCCACGAAGCCGGCCCAGAGGCGGCGTAAGGCCAGCGCGTGAGCGAAGAGCCGATCCCGCACTGGCCGGGACGGCTGGTCCCGCTCGGCGACCACGACGTCTACGTGCGCGGCGTCCCGCCCGGCCCCGGGGAGCCGGCCCTATGCGTACACGGGCTCGAGGGTTCGTCGCGCAACTGGACCGACCTGATGGAGCTACTGCGCCCCCGGCTGGCGTGCGAGGCGGTGGACCTGCCCGGCTTCGGCAACTCCCCGCCGCGCCCCGACGGCAAGTACTCGATCGCCGCGCTCGCGCAGACGGTCACGACGCTGATCGGCCAGCTCGGCCACGGCCCGGTGCACCTGATCGGCAACTCCCTCGGCGGTTCCGTCTGCGTGAAGATCGCCGCCCGCCACCCGGACCTGGTCCGGACGCTGACGCTGGTGTCCCCGGCCCTGCCCGACTCGCGGCCCCGGCTGGACTTGCTGCGCTTCCCGGTGCTGAGCCTCCCGCTGGTCGGGACCCGGCTGCTGCGCCGGTTCCGGGTCACGGCGCCGGAACACCGCGTCGCCGACGTCATCGCGACCTGCTTCAGCGACCCCGCGCGGTTCCCGCCCGAGCGGTTCGCCGTGGAGGTGGCCGAACTGGTCCGCCGGGACGGCCTGGGCTACGGCGAAGCCGTGCTGGTCGGCTCGGTGCGGACGCTTACCGCGCAGAACGTGCACCCCCGGTCGGCCTGGCGGGAAGCGGCCCTCATCACCGCGCCGTCCCTGGTCATCTTCGGCAGCCACGACCGCCTCGTCGACCGCCGCCTGGCGGGGCGGGCCGCCCACGCGTTCGCCCACGCCCGCGTCGTGGTGCTGCCGCGCACCGGCCACCTGGCGCACATGGAGCATCCGCACGCCGTGGCGCGCGAGATCGGCCTGCTGATCGAGATGGTCGGCGTGCCAACTGCCCAGGCCCCTGCGGAGCGGGAATTCCCGCTCACGCCGGCCGGTTGACCCAGGCACGGACCGGGGAGAAATACCACCGTCGTTCGGATAAATAGAGATCTTTGGAGCACACCGTGTCGTTGCCGCCGCTTGTCGAACCCGCCAGTGCGCTGACGGTCGACGAGGTGAGGCGTTACTCCCGCCACCTGATCATCCCCGACGTGGGGATGACCGGGCAGAAGAGGCTCAAGAACGCGAAGGTCCTGTGCGTGGGCGCAGGCGGGCTCGGTTCGCCCGCGCTGCTGTACCTGGCCGCGGCCGGGGTGGGCACGCTCGGCATCATCGACTTCGACGTGGTCGACGAGTCCAACCTGCAGCGCCAGGTCATCCACGGCGTATCCGACGTGGGCCGGTCCAAGGCGGAATCGGCCCGGGACAGCATCCGTGAGATCAACCCGTACGTCAAGGTGATCCTGCACGAGACCAGGCTCGATTCCGATAACGCCATGGAGATCTTCGCCGGCTACGACCTGATCGTCGACGGCACCGACAACTTCGCCACCAGGTACCTGGTCAACGACGCGTGCGTCCTGCTCGGCAAGCCGTACGTGTGGGGCTCGATCTACCGCTTCGACGGTCAGGCGAGCGTGTTCTGGGCGGAGTACGGCCCCTGCTACCGCTGCCTGTACCCCGAGCCGCCGCCGCCCGGGATGGTCCCGTCCTGCGCCGAGGGCGGAGTGCTGGGGGTGCTGTGCGCCTCCATCGGGTCGATCCAGGTGAACGAGGCGATCAAGCTCATCACCGGGATCGGCGAGCCGCTGGCCGGGCGGCTGATGATCTACGACGCGCTGGAGATGACCTACCACTGCGTCCGGGTCCGCAAGGACCCCGACTGCGCCGTGTGCGGCGAGCACCCGACGATCACGCACCTGATCGACTACGAGGCGTTCTGCGGCACGGTCTCCGAGGAGGCCGCCGCGGCCGCCGAGGGCTCGACGATCAGCGCCAAGGACCTGGCCGCCATGCTGGAGGCCGGCGACCCCATCTTCCTCATCGACGTGCGCGAGCCGAACGAGTACGAGATCGTGTCGATCCCGGGCGCGACCCTCATCCCGAAGGGCGAGTTCCTGTCCGGCGCGGCCCTGGAGCGGCTGCCGCAGGACAAGCGGATCGTCCTGCACTGCAAGAGCGGGGTCCGCAGCGCCGAGGCGCTGGCCGTGGTCAAGAACGCGGGCTTCTCCGACGCCGTGCACGTCGGCGGCGGCGTCCTGGCCTGGATCAACCAGGTCGACCCATCACTTCCGGCCTACTGACCTGCGGAGGTCGCCCATGAAGGGAGACCGGGTCGAGATCGTGATCGACTCCGGCGAGGGCACCAGGACCTACGAGGTGGCCGCGACCCGGGCCGGGCGTCGCGTCGAGATCGCGAACCGCCGCGGCGTCATCGAGGTCAGCGAGGTGACCAGGACCGGCACCGCGGTCAGGACCGCCAGGTTCATGGCGAGCCGGGTGGTCGCGCTGGTCGAATACCCAGCGGACACCTCCGCCGCCGGGTAGCTACCATGAATCCGTCCCTGGCGTCGGCGGCAGGAGAGGTGCGTTGAGGTTCTGAGGTAGGCGATACCCCGCCGTGGTGTCGCCACACGTAACGGAAATCCTTCCTACGTGCCGGGAGCCGCGCCTCATGACCGCCGCCATCTTCTGTTCCGACCTGAGCTTCAGCTGGCCCGACGGAGCGCCCGTCTTGTCCGCCCTGACCGCGTCCTTCGGGCCCGGCCGGACCGGGCTCATCGGCGTCAACGGCTCGGGCAAGTCGACGCTCCTGCGGCTCATCGCAGGCGAACTGCGCCCCGCGTCGGGCCTGGTCCGCGCCGCTGGTGAAGTCGGCTACCTGCCGCAGGCCATCACGCTGAGCACGGGGCGCAGCGTGTCGGACCTGCTCGGCATCACCGCCGCCCTCCACGCCCTGCGCGCCATCGAGGCCGGGCAGGCGGACACCGGCGCCTTCGCGGCCGTCGGGGACGACTGGGATGTCGAGGAGCGGGCGCGCGCCTGGCTGGACCGGCTTGGACCCTCAAACCTGGCCCGCCTCGGCCTGGACGACCGGGTAGAGCGGCTGTCCGGCGGCGAGACCGTCCTGGTGTCCCTGGCCGCCCTGTTCCTGCGCAGGCCGGACATCATCCTGCTCGACGAGCCGACCAACAACCTCGACCTGGACGCGCGTACGCGCCTGTATGAGGCGGTCGCCTCCTGGACCGGCGTCATGGTCATCGTCAGCCACGACCGCGAACTGCTCGGCTTCGTCGATCAGGTCGCGGACCTGTCGGGCGGGACCGTCCGGATCTACGGCGGGAACCTGGCGGCCTACGAGGAGTTCATCGCCGCCGAGCAGGCCGCGGCGCAGCAAGTGGTCCGCGCCGCGGCGGCCGAGGTCCGCCGCGAGCGGCGGGACGTGGCCGACGCCCAGGTCAAGCAGGCCAGGCGGGACCGGCAAGGCCGGAAGGTCGCCGAGTCGGGCAGCCTGCCCCGGATCGTCGCGAACGCGCGCAAGCGGCACGCGCAAGAGTCCGCGGGGCGGTCCAGGGAACTGCACGCCGAGCGCCTCCAGGCCGCGCGTGAGCGGCTGGACGACGCCGAGCACGCGATCAGGGACGACGCGGAGATCCGCGTCGAGCTGCCCGCCACGGCCGTCCCGGCCGGGCGCACCGTCCTGACCGTGACCGGGCTAGCGCAGGCCCGCTGGAACCCCGCCGCCCCGGCGACGGCGGCCCCGGCGACGGCGGCCTCGGCGACGGCGGCCCCGGTGTCGGCGGCCCCGGCGCCCGGAGTGCTCGCGGAACTCATCCTCCGCGGCCCGGAACGGGTCGCCCTGACCGGCCCGAACGGCTCGGGCAAGACCACCTTGCTGCGCGCGATCGCGGGCCTGACGGCGCCGGCGGACCTGGCGGCGCCGGCGGACCTGGTGATCCGTCGCGGGGCGGTCATCGGCTACCTGCCGCAGCGGCTCGATATCCTCGACGACTCGCTGACCGTGGTCGACAACGTACGGCAGGCGGCGCCCGCCGCGTCGGTCAACGAGGTCAGGGCCAGCCTGGCCCGGTTCCTGTTCCGCGGCGAGCGGGCCGACAGGAAGGCGGGCACGCTGTCCGGCGGCGAGCGGTTCCGGGCTGTGCTCGCCGCGCTGCTGCTCGCCCAGCCGGCTCCCCAGCTGCTGCTCCTCGACGAGCCGACCAACAGCCTGGACCTGGCCTCCGTCCGGCAGTTGTCGCAGGCCCTGGCGGGCTACCGGGGCGCACTGCTCGTGGCCAGCCACGACCTGCCGTTTCTGCGGTCGGCCGGGATCACCCGCTGGCTCCGGCTGGACCCCGCCGCCGGCCTGACCGTCATCGACGCGCTATGAGGATGCCACGTCCCACGGCGGGCTCCGGCTCGTGTTGGCCGGCGCGAGTTCTGTCCGCTAGACTGCGTGGGCGCAGCGGTCAGGTGCCCGCTGCCAGTGGGGTATGGGGTAATTGGCAGCCCGACGGGTTCTGGCCCCGTTAGTCTAGGTTCGAGTCCTGGTACCCCAGCGGTAATGTGTGAGTGCCATGCTCGGCCCCGTCGTCTAGAGGCCTAGGACGTCGCCCTCTCAAGGCGGTAACGCCGGTTCGAATCCGGTCGGGGCTACCAAGCAAGGTCCAGGTCGAGCCTGGACCACTCCATGATCATGCCGGCCAGGAGCCGGGCCGCCAGCCTCGCACCATCTCGCGGCCCGGTCAGGTATCGATGTTCGGATTGCCGGGGCCGAGCGGGACCAGGCGGGCCGGCGGCTGCGGGATCGCGATAGACGACAGGACGCTCAGGTCGGACCGGACGTGCACGAGTTCCCCCGGGGCCAGCATGCGCCAGCCGTTCTCGCCGTCCATCTCCTCCGACGCGATGACCACCGAGGCGGTCTCGCCCGGCGCGTGCACCGAAGAAGTAGAGCTGCGGACGTGCAGGCTGGAACCGGCGGGCCGCTGGAGGATGTGCAGGGCGTGCTGTCCCGGGTACCGCAGCGCCCACAGTTCACCAGGCGCGGCGACGATCGTGTTGAGCGCCGAGACGGGCAGGTGAGCGGCGATCCAGCTGGCCGCGGCGGCGATCCCGGCCCCGACGTCACCACCGTGCTCGTCCGTTTGCTGGGTGATGAGCGCGAAGTACCGCTCGGAGTCCGTGTCGCCGAGCACCAGGCTGGCGTAGGAGCCGAGCTGAGCTTCCAGTCTGGGCAGCTCGCCGAACCCGCCGTTGTGCGCCATGACGCGCCCGTGCATGGCAAACGGGTGGGTGTTCAGCATCGTCCGGCCGCCCGCGGTGGCCCACCGGACGTGGGCGACGAACGCCGAGGACTCAGCCTCCCGCGCCTCGTGGCTGAACTCCTCATCGGCGAACGCCGGTTCTGGCTGCTTGTCCACCACGGGCGTCCCATCGGCGTCGAAGAAGCCGATCCCGCTGCCGTCCACGTTGCGACGGCTCTGCACCTCCAGCGAATCCGGCGCGTCCAGCAGCCAGAACGTCGCCCGCACGCGGGCTTGCCCCGCCGTCAGCCCGAACAACCGGCACATTCCGCACCCCTGCCCTCCGCGCCGCCGCCTGCCTTTCCCAGATGAACCTAACGCGTGACATGACCGCGGGCTAAGCGGGTAGGTCCTGTCCCAGCCGGTCATCGGCGGCTCAAAAGCGGGGAGCTCAAGCGGGGAAGAAGGTGCACAGCGCATGATCGATCTACAGGCCAACGGCGGCAGCCCGGTCCTGGACGAAGCGGCGCGCGAACTTCAGGCCGCCCAGCACGACGCGCGGGTAGCGTTCGACTGCATCGCCCTTGGTGAATTCGACCGGGCCCACACCCACGCGCTGACCGCCCGGGTCGCGGTCGATGCGGCGGTCACGGCGCTGGCCGCCGCGCTCGCCGAGGCGGGTCAGGCCACCGGACGCTAATCGCCTCGGGTAGACCTAGGTACACCTGTGTTCGGTGCCTAGCGTCACTTCCGGCCTGGGTGGCGGCCCGGCAGACTGGGTCAAGGTGACACCAGGGGGCAGGAGGCGAGTGATGATGGCGGGACAGGGTCCGGACCGCCCTGATACCGCGGGCCGTCCGGATGCCTCAGGCCGTCCGGATGCCTCAGGCCGTCGGGATACCGCGGGCCGCCCGGATACCCCGGCTCCTTCCAGGCCGCGGCCGCCCCGGCAGGCCTCGTCGCCACTGACGGAGATGTGGGACTGGGTCCGCGGACGCTTGGTCGTGGCCGGGCGCGGGCTCCTGCTCCTCGGGCTGGCGCTGACCGGGCTCGCCCTCCTGGCGGCCGTCCTGGGCGTCCTGGTGCTGGTCGCGTTGCTGGTGCGGAAGGCGACCGATCCGTACCAGAGCCAGGAAATGGACCTCATCGCGGCCGTGGCCGTCCTGGTGTTCTGGCTCCTGATGTTGCCGGTCTTCCTCCTGTGGTTCCGCCCGATGGCCAGGCTGTCCAGGAAGCTGGCCGGCCGGTGGTGCGGGGTGCCCATCGCCGCGCCGTACCTGCCGCGGCCCTGGGCCAGCGGTGGTAAGGGGGGCCTGCGCCGCAGGCTTACCTGGCTGCTGACCGACCAGGCGACCTGGCGAGACGTGCTCTGGGTGATCGTGAACGGCCTCGTGGGCTGGATCCTGCCCGTCGTCCCCGCTACGGTGCTCGTGCTCGGGGTGACCGGCGTCATCGCGCCGTACGCCGCGGGGGACATCCGCCTGCTGGCCGTGGCGGCCGCCGTGGGCGGGACGTGGGCGTCCCCGTGGCTCATGCGCGGCTACGGCCTGCTCGCCTCCTCGATGCTCGCGCCGACCCAGCACGCGGAACTGACGCTTCGCGTCAACGAGCTGACCCAGACCCGCTCGGAGGCCCTGGATACCGGGGCGGCCGAGATCCGCAGGATCGAGCGTGACCTGCACGACGGCGCGCAGGCCCGGCTGGTGGCCATGGGCATGACCCTGGACGCCGCCGGGCAGATCATCGACACCAATCCCGATGCGGCCCGGGCGCTGCTGTATGAGGCCCGCGACGCCTCGATCAAGGCCCTGGCCGAGCTGCGCAACCTGGTCCGCGGCATCCATCCGCCGATCCTGGCCGACCGCGGCCTGACCGACGCGATCAGGGCGCTGGCCCTGGACAGCCCGATGCGGATCCACCTGGCCAGCGACCTGCACGGCCGCGCGTCGGCGCCCATCGAGTCCGCCGCCTACTTCGCGGTCAGCGAACTGCTGGCCAACGTGTCCAAGCACGCCGAAGCGCGCGAAACCTGGATCGACCTCAGGTATACCGATGGGATGCTGCGGATCGGAGTCACCGACAACGGGCACGGCGGCGCCGAACCGGCTCGCGGCAGCGGGCTGCGCGGGATCGAGCGACGGCTGGCTGCGTTCGACGGAATTCTCGCGGTCAGCAGCCCGCCGGGCGGTCCCACCGCGGTCACCATGGAGATCCCGTGCGAGTTGTCATTGCCGAAGACCTCTTTCTCCTGAGAGACGGCCTGAGCCGGATGCTCCAGGCGCATGGCCTGGAGATCTCGGCCGCGGTCGACAACGGGGCCGACCTGCTGGCCGCGGTGACCGCGGACCGGCCGGACGTGGCCATCGTGGACGTCAGGCTGCCGCCGACCTTTACCGACGAGGGGATCAGGGCCGCGCTGGCCGCGCGGCGCAAGGTGCCGGGCCTGCCGGTCCTGGTCCTGTCCCAGTACGTCGAGCAGCTGTACGCCCGCGAGCTGATGGCCAGCGGCAGCGGGGGGATTGGCTACCTGCTCAAGGACCGGGTGTTCGACAGCGCCCAGTTCGTCGACGCCGTCCGCCGGGTCGCCGCGGGCGGCACCGCCATGGACCCGGAGGTGATCGCGCGCTTGCTCGCCCGTAACACCGGCGATGGCAGCCTGGCCACGCTCAGCCCGCGCGAACGCGAGGTCCTCGCGCTGATGGCCGAGGGCCGGTCCAACGCCGCCATCGCCCAGCGGATGGTGATCACCGAACGCGCCGTGGCCAAGCACACCGCGTCCATCTTCATGAAGCTCGACCTGCAGCCCTCCGACGATGACAACCGGCGGGTCCTGGCCGTCCTGGCCTACCTGGGCGGCTGAGGCGGGCCCCTGGGCGGCTGAGGACCCCTGGGCGGTTCAGCCTCGCACGGCGCCGGCGATGCGCCGCGCGGCCTCGCGCAGCTGATCGGGCGTGTGCGCCGCGTACCCCAGCACGAGCCCGGGCGCCCCGGCTAGCTGCCGGTGCCACGACAGCGGGTGAACGAGGACCCCGGCGCGCAGCAGGCGCTCGGCCAGGTCCGTGTCCTGAAGGCCCCCGGGCAGGTCCGGGAACGTGATGAGCAGGTGAAGTCCCGCGGCGACGCCTTGGACGCGCGCCCCGGGCAGTTGCTCGTGCAGCCCGGCGAGCAGGGCGTCGCGCCGGGCCCGCTGGCGCTTGCGGACCTGGCGGATGTGCTGCTCGAGCTCGCCGCTGGCGATGAGCCGGGCCAGGACGAGCTGGGGGAGTGCGGGGCTGCCCAGGTCGGCGGCGTGCTTGGCTTCCACCAGGTCCGCGCGCAGCCGGGCGGGAGGGATCAGCCAGCCCAGGCGCAGGCCGGGGGCCAGCGTCTTGGAGGTGCTGCCCGCGTAGGCGATGTGGGCGGGAAGCGAAGCCTTCAGCGCGGGGACCGGGGCCCGGTCGTAGCGGTACTCGGCGTCGTAGTCGTCCTCGATGATCAGGGCGTCCACCTCGGCCGCCCAGTCCAGCAGCTCGCGGCGGCGCTCCGGGGCGAGCACGACGCCGGTGGGGAACTGGTGGGCGGGCGTGATGAGCGCCGCGCGGACTTCGGTGGCGGCCAGGCCGGCGGTGTCCAGCCCGTGCTCGTCGACCGGGACGGGGCACGGGCGCAGGCCCCAGTAGGCGAGCTCGTCGTGGGCTCCTCGGGAGCCGGGGTCTTCGACGGCGATCCCGGTTCTGCCCTGGCCGTTGAGCCACTGGGCCAGCAGCGCCAACCCCTGCGCGACCCCGGTGACCACGATGACGTCGTCAGGGGTGGCGCGCAGGCCCCTGGTGCGCGCGAGCCAGCCCGTGAGCTCCCTGCGCAGCACTTCGCTGCCGCGCGGGTCGCCGTACCCGAGGTCGGCCGCGCTGGCTTGCTCGAGGACCCACCGCTCGGCGCGCAGCCAGGTGGCCCGCGGGAACCCTGACAGATCGGGCACGCCGGGGGACAGGTCAAGCTCGGCGCGCGTCCGCCAGCGCTGCGGGAGCACCGAGCTAGGCTCCGGCCCCGGAGGTGACCGCCTGGCCGCTCGCGGCGGCAACCCCGAGACCTTGGTTCCGGCGCCCGGCCGGGCGCTGACCAGGCCCTCGTCCGCGAGCCGCTGGTAGGCCTCGACGATCACGCCTCGCGAGACGCCCAGCTCGCCGGCGAGCAGCCGGGTCGCGGGCAAGGCCGCGTCGGCCGGCAGGCGCCCGTCCATGATGGCGGCCCTGATCGCGTTCACCAGCCAGGCCGTCAGTCCCCTGGCCGGCGCCGATTCCGGGCTCAGCTGCAGGAAGTCCGTCCCGGCCTCGGTCATTGGTCCACTATAAAGTCGCTTGATTGGATCTGTTGGCCGGACCATCGAACCCATACCGTGAGCGTCATGTCAGCTCTACGCGAGGTCCACGCCCCGGCTACCGAGGTCCGGGGCGCGCGAGGAGAAAGCCAGCACCTCCTGGCGGGCGCCGCGGCGGGGGCCGGCGCCATGATCTGCGTGGGCGGCAGCGTGGCGGTCTCTGGCGTGCTCGCGGGGGCCCCGGTGTTCACGGCCGAGGCGATCAGGTACGCCATGGCGTGCCTGATCCTCGTGGCCCTGGCCCGGCTGACCGGCCGGCGACTGGTCAGGCCCCGCGGCACGGAATGGCTGTGGCTGGCCGGCATCGCGGTGACGGGCCTGGTGCTGTTCAACCTCGCGCTGGTCGCGGGTTCCCGGCACGCCGAACCCGCCGTCCTCGGCGTGGCCG
>JBOHCK010000157.1:0-13712 GCA_050698755.1 Streptosporangiaceae bacterium
GCCCGTCCCGGGCCGGCACCGTCACCTGCTCAACCAGGCGGCGGCCCTGGGCGTCAGCGATGCGCTGGTAGAAGCCGCGGTCCACGTCGAGCGGCCCGCCCGCCGTCGGGCGGTAGGCCGGCGCCGGCGGCCGCTGCGGGCGTCGCGCCGGGCCCTGCGGTGGGCTCAATCCTGCCCCTCCTGTCCTTACTCGCCCGCACCAGGCTGCGGTGAGGGCGCCGCTTCCTCGGCCGAGCCGCCCAGGTATGCGTGCTGGACGCGAGGGTCGCGCGCTAGCTGTGCGGCCGGGCCTTCGAGGACGATATGCCCGGTCTCGAGGACGTAAGCGCGATCGGCGAGGGTGAGCGCTTGCCGGGCGTTCTGCTCCACCATCAAGATCGCGGTGCCGCTCGCGCGGATGCGCTGGATCACCTCGCCCACCGCCTTGACCAGAAGCGGGCTGAGGCCCAGGGATGGCTCGTCCAGCGCGAGCAGGCGGGGTTCGTTCATCATCGCGCGCCCGATCGCGAGCATCTGCTGCTCGCCTCCGGAGAGCAGCCCGCCGAGCTGCCTGCGGCGCTCGGCCAGCCGGGGAAACAGCTCGAAGACCCGCTGCTTGCGCGCCGCCACGGTGTCGTGGTCCCGGCGGGACAGGTAGCCGCCCAGGTTGAGGTTCTCCTCGACGGTCAGCCCGGCAAAGATCCGCCGCCCCTCGGGCACGTGGCCCAGACCTTTCGCGACGATCGCATGCGGACCGGCGCGGGTGATGTCGGCTCCGGCGAAGGTTACGGTGCCCTGTCGCGCCCGCTGCAGGCCGGATATGGTCCGCAGCGTGGTGGTCTTGCCGGCGCCGTTGCTGCCGAGCAGCGCCACGATCTCGCCCTCGTCGACGCGCAGCGAGACACCCCGTACGGCGGCCAGGTCACCGTAGTAGGTGTGCAGGTCGGCAACCGTCAGGAGTTCCACCCCGGCACCTCCCCGACCGCCTCGGTGACCTCTTGCTCCTCCCGGCCGAGGTAAGCCCCGATCACGCGCGGGTCGCTGCGGACTTGCGCCGGGGGTCCCGCGGCGATGACCGCGCCCTGATCCAGCACGATCACCCGATCGGACAACCCCATCACCACGCCCATGTCGTGCTCGATCAGCAGCACCGTGACGCCCGAGTCCCTGACCTGACGGACCAGGTCCATCAGGTCGCGCTTCTCGGTCGGGTTGGTACCGGCGGCGGGCTCGTCCAGCAGGAGGGCCAGGGGCCCGCTCATCAGGGACCTGGCGATCTCGAGCCGGCGCCGGTCGCCGTAGGACAGCTCGGAGGCGAGCTGGTGGGCCCGGTCGGAGAGGCCGACGAAGGTCAGCCACCGCAGCGCCTCACGCCGGTCCGCAGCGGTGGTGCGGCCGAGCAGCCCGTGCCTGGATACCAGCCTGTCCTGGTGCGCGGCCAGCCCGACCAGGCAGTTCTCGGCCACGTTGAGCCGCTCGAACAGCCTGACCCCCTGGAAGGTGCGGGCGAGCCCGAGGCTGACGATCTTGTGCGGCTTGACCCTGAGCAGCGATCGTTCCCCACGCAGGGACACCTCGCCGCGCTGCGGCGTGACCAGCCCGGTGATGCAGTTGAACACGGTGGTCTTGCCCGCCCCGTTCGGGCCGATGATGCTTAGGATCTCACCGGCGTGCAGGTCGAAGCTGACGTCGTTCACCGCCTTGACCCCACCGAAGCTGTGCTGCAGCCCGGAGACCCGCAGCAGCAGCGATCCGGGCGCTACCGGTTCGGGCCGCGCTACAGTCTGCTTCCCTGGCGCCTCGGGTGCGGCCGGGGGGGCGGTGAAGGAACCGCGGCGCGTTCGTCTCGTCGGCCACAGCCCGCGCGGCCTGACCAGCATGAGCACGACGAGGCCGAGCGCGAAGATGAGCAGGCGGTAGTTGCTGATCGGGCGCAGGGCCTCGGGCAGCCCGATCACGATCAGGGCGCCGAGTAGCATCCCGGGAATGCTGCCCATTCCCCCCACGATCACCACCATCAGGATCGTCACCGAGGTAGTGAAGGTGAAGCTGGTGGGGTCGATCGTGCCGAACTGGGTGGAGAAGAACATCCCGGCGAGCGCGCCGACCATCGCGCCCATCACGTAGGCGAGCAGCTTGACCTTGGTGGCCGGCACGCCGACCGCCTCGCTCGCCGTCTCGTCCTCGCGCAGGGTCCGCCACGCCCGGCCCAGGCGCGACCGGGAGAGCAGGCCGGTGAACACGATCGCGATGAGCAAGAAGAACAGGCCGAGGTAGTAGAGGGCGTCCTCCGAGATCAATGTGGTGCCGAACACGGTGGCGGGCGGGATCCCGTACAGGCCGTTCGGTCCACCGGTGACGTTCAGGTTGGTCGCCGTGATCCGCACGATCTCGCCGAAGCCCAGGGTGACGATCGCCAGGTAGTCGCTGCGGAGCCGGAGCGTGGGGTAGCCGATGATGCACCCCGATATCGCGGCGGCGACCACCGCGACGGGCAGCGTCTCCCAGAACGACCAGTGCGCGTCCAGCTGCAGCAACGCGGAGGTGTACGCGCCGATGGCGAAGAAGGCGGCGTACCCGAGGTCCAGCAGGCCGGCGTAGCCCACCACGACGTTGAGCCCGAGGCCCAGGATCGCGTACGTGACAACGGTCACCGCCACCGACATCGGGTACGCGGACAGGACGAGCGGTAGCAGCAGCACGATGGCGGTCGCGGTAAGCGTGAGGCCGGCGCGGACCGGCAGGTCGGCCCGGGGTGGCAGCCGTGTCACGCGGCGCCACCCGCCGCTTGCCGCCACGGCTAGACCCTCTCCGCGACGCGCTCACCGAACAACCCGGTGGGCTTGAACACCAGCACCGCGATGAGCACGGCAAAGATGATCGCGTCGCTCCACTCAGACGAGATGTACCCGTCGGAGAACGACCCGATCAGGCCGATGAGGAGCCCGGAGACCATCGCGCCTGCGATGTTGCCGATGCCGCCCAGCACCGCGGCGGTGAACGCGCGCAGGCCGAGGAGGAATCCCATGAAGAAGTTGATCTCCGTGTAGTACATGCCCTGCATGACGCCGGAGGCGCCGGCGAGCACCGACCCGAGCATGAACGTCAGCAGGATGGTGCGCGGCACGTTGATCCCCATCAGCGCGGCCGCGTCCCGGTCCATCGCCAGCGCGCGCATCGCCGTCCCGGCCATGGTCCTGTTCACGAAGAGGTACAGGCCGCCCATGAGCAGCAGGCTCAGGCCGAACATGCCCACCTGCACGTAGGAGGCGCGCGCGCCTGCGAAGGTGAACCCGGCGGTGGGCAGGACGTTCGGGTAGGCCGAGTACCCGGCGCCGAAGATGAGCTCGGCACCCTGCTCCAGGGCGAGCGAAACGCCGAGGGCGCTGATGAGGATGGCCAGCCGGGAGGAGTTCAGCAGCGGCTGGTAGGCCACGCGCTCGATGAGCATGCCGAGCCCGCCGGTGAAGGCCATCCCGGCCAGGAGCGCGAGCAGGACGACGAGCGCCAGGGGCCAGTGCTGCGCCACGAGCGTGACGACGATCTCGTAGCCGATGAAGGAACCGACCATGAGCACATCGCCGTGGGCGAAGTTGATCAGGCGGATGACGCCGTAGATCATCGTGTAGCCGAGCGCCACGAGAGCGAGGAAGGCGCCACTGGTCAGCCCGTTCACCACGTACTGGAGAAATGCGCTCATCCAAGTTCTCTGATCCGGGGATTGCTGGGAGCGGCTAGCCCGGGCCCGATGCCGGGCCCCGGGCTAGCCGTCGGGCCCGCCCGGGCTCAGCTGTTCACGTTGACCCACTGGTTGGTGGTGTTGTCGAACTTCTTGAAGGCGGCGAACTGATCGTTCTGCACGATGATGACGATGTAGTTGACGGGCTGCCGGTCCCCGACGCTGTCGAAGTGGAAGTCGCCGGTGATGCCGTTGTAGCTGATCGTCTTCAGCGCCGCGGTGATCTTGCTGGGCGTGGTGGAGCCCGCGTCCTTGATCGCCTGGGCGACCACGCCCACCGCGTCGTATTCGTAGCTGGAGTAGGGGCCAGGACCGGTGCCGTACTTGGCCGTGTAGGCGCTGACGTAGGCCGTCGCGCTGCTCAGGAACTGGGCCAGCGGGGCCGTGGTCATCATCGCGCCGTTCGCCGCGGTGCCGGCCGTCTTGAGCAGGGTGGGGTCGTTGTTGGCGTCGCCACCCATCATCTGGAACTTCAGCCCCAGCTGCTTGGCCTGCTTGAGCAGCAGCCCGAACTCCGGGTAGTACCCGGTGTAGTAGAAGACCTGGGGCTTGGACTGGGCGACCTTGGTCAGGAACGAGGTGTAGTCGGACTGGCCAGGGGTGAGCGCGTTGTTGAAGACCACCTTGGCGCCGTCCTTCTGCAGCGCGGCGATCGTGGCCACCGCCAGGCCCTTGGCGTACGTGCTGTTGTCGTTGCCCACGGCGACCCGCGTGGCGTGCAGGTAGCTGGTGATGTAGCTCGCCGCGATGGGTCCCTGCTCGTCGTCGCGGCCGATGGTGCGGAACGCCTGCGGGAACCCCTGCTCGGTCAGCTCGGGGTTGGTCGAGGCGTCCATCACGTACGGGATTCCCGCCCGGTGGAAGGCCTCGAGCTCGGGAAACGCCGCGGTCGAGCAGTAGCCCCCGGCCGCGGCCACGATGCCCTGAGAGATCAGCTTCTGGGCCGCCTGGGAGCCGGTTGACGCCAGGCACGCGTCGTCCTGCCCCACGACCTCGATCTTCCGCCCGAGCACGCCGCCCGCGGTGTTGATGTTGTCGGCGGCCAGCTGGGCTCCGTGCAGGATGTCCACGCCGGCGCTCGCGTATTCACCCGACAGGGGCACCGGCACGCCGATGACGATCGGGCTCGTACTGCTGCCAGTACTCGACGAACTGCTGGAGTTGGTCGAACTCGAACTGCACGCCGTGGCCGTCAAGGCGACCACGGCAAGGATGACCGGTGCTGCTGCTCTCAAGCCCACGCGCTTCATCGCGCCCGTCCCTTCCTGTCAGGCCCCCGCGTGTCGCGGCCCTCGGGTGAGGCTGTTGGGGGCACAGATCGTATACACATGCTGGGTGTCCAACTGTTGCATACGAGGTTGCATACGAATCACAGTTTCATTACGGCCGCTTCCAGCGCTTCGTGGACATGGGCGCGGGCGAGCCGCTCGGCCGCGTCGGGCTCCCGTCGCTGGATGGCCTGGCCGATGGCCAGGTGCCCGCTGATGGCGGCGGCTACCTCCGCCGCGGTGTAGACGGCGGCGAGGCGGTAGTTGAAGTAGTACTCCGTGCTCCGGCTGATGGCCTCTGCCAGCCGCGAGTTTCCGCACGCCTCGACCACGCAGTCGTGGAACTGCTGGTTGTACTCGACGAATCCGTGCCGCGGCGGTTCGGCGTAGGCGGCCGGGTCGACCCGCGCGAGCGCCATGATCCGCTCCACCTGGTCATGCGAGGCCTGACGGGCGGCCAGCTGGGCGGCGTAGCCCTCCAGGGCGCCGCGCACGCCGTAGATCTCGCGGATATCCTCGATCGAGTGCTCCTGGACGATCCACCCTCGCCGCCTGTTCGCCACGAGGCGCTCCGCGGCCAGCCGCTGCAGGCACTCCCGCACCGGGGTCCGGCTCACTTCCAGCCAGTCGGCGAGGTCCGCTTCCACCAGGCGTTCGTTCGGGCGCAGCTCACCCCGCACGATGGCCGAACGCAGGCGCTCGTACACCCCGTCAGCCAGGCCCCCCGCCGGGGCGACGCGCCTGTTCGCCACTCCCGAGATATCTGCCATCGGCGTTCGTTCCCCCTAGGTCCTGGGCCGCGGCGCGTCGAGCAGGGGCAGTGACTTCAGGCTCGCGATCCGCTGCTCCGCCAGCAGGTCGGCGGCCCGGTACAGCGGCAGCTGCCGGGCCGCCGCGATGTCGAAGATCTCATGGATGCGCTCGAAGATGCGCCTGACGTTCGTCATGGCCCGGTCGGGCTGGAATCCGCCCTTGCGCAGCCGGTCGGTGTCGAAGATCGTCCCGCCGGAGTTGGCGACGTAGTCCACGGCGTACACCAGGCCGCGGCGCTCGAGCTCGTCACCATGGCGCTCCTCGGCGAGGATGTTGTTCGCCGATCCGGCCACGATCCGGCAGCGCAGCTGCGGGATGGTCTCATCGTTGATGACCCCGCCCAGCGCGTACGGGGCGAAGATGTCCACGTCCTGCCGGTAGATTTCCTCCGGCTCTACGGCCGCTACCCCGTGGGTGTCCCGGGCCCAGGTCACCCTCTGCTGGTCCAGGTCGGTGACCACCACGACGGCCCCCTCGGCCAGCATCAGCGGCAGGGCCTTGCTGCCGACGATGCCAAGACCTTGCAGCGCGACCCGGCGTCCTTCCAGGCTCGGCGAACCCCAGACGCGCTCGGCGCAGGCCTTGGCCGCCATTACCGAACCGAGGGCGGTGGCCGGGGAGATGTCGCCGGCTCCACCGCAGTGCTCAGGGAGAGTCACGACGTGATTCGTCTCGGCGTAGATGGTCTCCATGTCTTCGAGCGTGGTCCCGACGTCCTCGCCGGTGAGGTACTCACCGCGCAGCGAGTCGACGAACCGGCCGTACGCGCGCAGCAGCGCCTCGGTCTTGTCCGTCCTGGGGTCGCCGATGATCACGCCCTTCCCGCCGCCGAGATCCACCCCGGCCGCGGCGTACTTGTAGGTCATGCCGCGGGCCAGGCGCAGCGCGTCCAGGAGCGCCTGATCGTCGGACTCATACGGCCACATGCGGGTGCCGCCCGTGGCGGGCCCGAGCGCCGTGGAGTGGATGGCGATGACCGCCCGCAATCCGGTGTCCGGGTCGGCGCACGCGATGACCTTCTTGTGGCCCCAGCGGGACATGTACGAGAGCAGGTCGAAGGCCATGGTCAGGCTGCCGTGTAGCCGCCGTCAACGTACAGCACCGCGCCGGTGATGTAGCTTGACGCGTCGGAGGCGAGGAATACGACCGGCCCGACGAGCTCCTCCGGACGCCCGCGCCTGGCCATGGGGGTGAAGGTAATGACCTGACGCTGCTTGTCCGGCCGGTCATGCTCGGTATCGGCGCCAATCATGATGTTCTCGAAGTACCCGGGCGCGATCGCGTTCACGCGCACGCCGCGGGTGGCCCACTCGAGCGCCATCACCCGCGTCATCTGGTCCACGCCGCCCTTGGAGATCGAGTAGGACGTCAGCCCGGCGATCCCGACCTGGCCGGCGATCGAGGAGATGTTGATGATCGACCCGCCCCCGCGGGCGAGCATGTGGCGCCCCGCGACCTGGGCGCAGTGGAAGTACCCGACGAGATTGGTCGCCATCACGGTGAGCAGGTTCTCGTCGCTGACCTCCTCGGCCGGCTCGATCCTGTCGATCCCGGCGTTGTTGACGAGCACGTCCACGTGGCCGAATTCCCTGACGGCTGACTCCACCAGCGTCTCGGCACTCGCGCGGTCGCTGGTGTCGGCGTGCACCGCGATGGCGCTGCCGCCGGCGTCGCGGATCCGCGCGGCGGTCTGCTCGGCCTCGGCCGAGGTCCGCGAGCAGGTCACGACGGCCGCGCCGGCCGCGCCGAGGCCATCGGCCATTACGCTGCCCAGCCCGCGCCCTGAACCTGTGACGATCGCGACCTTGCCGCTCAGGTCGAAGAACCGATCACCCATGGCCACCTTCCCCGTTTCGTATACCGTAAATTATGCAACTTCGCATGCCAAGCAACTCGATCACGCCAACGGGCCGCCTCTAGGCAGAAGGGGCGGGGGAACGGATGGCCAGCCCTGGGAGGGAACTACCGCCGCAGGCGTCCGTGGTCATCATCGGGGGCGGGATCATGGGCGTGAGCACCGCCTACCACCTCGCTGCCGCGGGCGTCACGGGAGTGGTGCTGCTCGACGCCGGCGCCCTCGGGTCCGGGTCTACCTCCAAGGCGGCCGGAGGGGTCCGGGCCCAGTTCTCTGACACGATCAACATCCTTCTGGCGCTGCGGAGCCTGCGGGCCTTCGAGATCTTCACCGAACAATTCGGCCAGGAGATCGACTTCCGCCAGGTGGGGTACCTCTTCCTGCTCGATTCCGCGGCGGACGTCAGCTCGTTCGAGAGCGCCGTGAGGATCCAGAACGAGCTCGGCGTGCCTAGCCGGATGATCACGGTCGCCGAGGCGGCGCGACGGTCGCCGCTGATCAGCACCGACGGGCTGCTCGCCGCGGTCTTCTGCCCGACCGACGGGTACTGCACGCCCGAGTCGGTGGTGCTCGGATACGCCACCTCCGCGCGCCGCCTCGGCGCGCGCCTGATCCCGCACTGCCCGGTCACCGGGATAGAGGCCCAGGACGGCCAGATCACCGCCGTGGTCACCGCGGGCGGGCGGATCGGCACGGACACGGTCGTCTGCGCGGCCGGGCCGTGGTCGCGTCAGGTGGGCGAGTGGGCCGGGGTGGACCTCGCCGTGACCCCGCTGCGCCGCCAGGTCCTGATCACCGAGCCGGTCGCCGGTCTGGAGGCGGACCTGCCCTTCACGATCGACTTCGGCACCAGCTTGTACTTTCACCGTGAGGGCCCTGGCCTGCTGCTGGGGATGTCCGACCCAGCTGAGACACCCGGCTTCAAGCTGAACCGGTCGGACGCGTGGCTACCTGGCCTGGGACGAGTCATGCAGCGCCGCGCGCCCGCCCTCATGGGCGTAGGCGTCCGGAGCGGGTGGGCCGGGCTCTACGAGGTGACGCCTGACCACAACGCGCTCATCGGGGAGTCCGCCACCGTCAGGCGGTTCCTGTACGCCACCGGCTTCTCCGGGCACGGGTTCCTGATGGGCCCGGCGGTCGGCGAGGTCCTGCGTGACCTGTACCTGGGCCGGCCGCTGGGCATCGACGTCGCAGCGCTGAGCGCGGACCGGTTCGCCGCGGCGATGGCCCGCCCGGAACGCAACATCGTCTGACCACGGCCCGCGGCCGTGGGACCGCGGGATCAGATCTGGTTGTACCGGTAGCTCGGCAGGCCGTACTCGCTCGCAATCGCCGCCCACAGCGCGGCGAAGGCCTTCTTGTCCTTCGTGGCCTGGCCATCTGGCGCCATGGCGGCCCGGTAGCCGGGATCGGACTGGAAGTTCGTGCTGCAGCCCTGCGAGATCTCGTCTTGCGTCCACTTGGCGAAGTCCTGGTCGGCCTGGCCGGATGCCTGCCAGGCCGCGGTGAGGTCCTGCAGCATCGCGGCGGGCAGGGCCGAGCGGTCCGGCAGGGCCGCGAGCTTGCCCAGCAGGGCCTGATGCGACGACGCGGCGTTGCTGAAGATCGCCTCGTCCCGGCTCAGGCCAGGCGAGCAGTCTGCGACGCCGCCGACGGCCTGCGTAACCGCAGCCCGGTCCGTACCGCTCTGGGCCAGCAACGCGGCCAGGGCCTGCGCCGCCCGCTCACGCGGCGGCAGGGCGGGCGAGGACACGGCGGAGGACGCGGGCAAGGACACGGCGGAGGACGCAGGGCTGAGCGCGTCGACCCGCGCGATCAGCTTCGCGATCAGGTCCGTGGCCTCAGGGATAGCTATTTGGCTTAGGTTCTGGCTTGAACTAGCTGCCAGGGCAAAGACGTCAGTACCGTGCAGGACGAACAATGGCTTGCCGATAGTCTCGCCGGTGTAATTGGTAGGCGCTCGGAGGTTAGCGGTGACGGCCTGATCGCCGTTCACAGGCGCTGTGTCCACCCCGTTAGCCCAGGTTTCTTCATCGATTAGACAGGTGCGTGCAGCAGCGAGGAACGCCCCGGCCTTGGCCGGGCTGGCGAACTGGTAGATGGCCTCGCTGAGGTAACTGAGGACGCCTCCACCTCCACCGTCAAGAGGCAGGCTTTCCCGGTTGAACGAGTTGGCGGCCTGTGCGGTGGCGCCAAAGGCCAAGTTGTAATTGAAGAAGCTTGCGGCCGGGGCAAAGATCGGTGACTGTCCGAGCCTGCAGCTCGCCGTGGTCAGGGTAACGGTGTCCGGGAGGATGACCAACCCCGGGCCGCTACTGATAACGCCGCCGACGGCCGAGTATCCGGCCGGGAAATCTGAGGCTGGCAGGAGCGCGGCCGCCAGCTGCGTCCCGGTCAACTGTGCGGGTGCGGGCGCCGGTGCCGTGGCTCGCGCTGGTGTGGATCTGGGTGCTGGCGGCGGTGCCGGGCGGCTGGTGGGCTTGGCGATGAAGACCACCGCGGTGACGGCGAGGCCGGCGGTCACGATGCCAGCCGTGGCCTTGACCGCGGTACCGTGCCCGTGCATGAGACGGCGGCGCAGCCGGATCCGCTGCACGGCGCTGCCTTGCACGGCGGGCGGTCCGCCCGCCGGCCACAGCACGGCGAGCAGCAGAGCCGTCGCAGCCAGCCCGGACCGGCCGCGGTCTTCCCAGCCCGGCCCGTACGTGGCCCCGGCGACCGCCCGCAGCTCGGCGACCAGCGCGGCCCCGTCGGCCGGGCGACCGCCGGGGTCCTTGGCCAACCCGGCGGCCACCAGCGGCCGCAACGGCTCAGGGACCGGCTCCAGCGGTACCGGCTCGGCTAGGTGCTGGTACAGCAGCCGCTCGACCGACTCGCCAGTAAACGGCGGCCGGCCGGTCAGGCACTCGTAGAAGGTGGCGGTGGCGGCGTAGACGTCGCTGGCCGGGGTGGCGGGGGATCCGCCGAACTGCTCGGGCGGCGCGTAGGCCAGCGTGCCGGCCGGGATCGGGCTGTCCCCGGCCCGCGCCGCGATCCCGAAGTCGGTCAGCTTACTGGCCCCGGCCCCGTCGATCAGCACGTTCTCCGGCTTGTAATCCCGGTGCACCACCCCGCGCCGGTGGGCTGCGGCCAGCCCCAGCAGCGAGCCCTGCAGCACCACCAGCGCCGCCTCGGGTGTGGTCTGCCCGTGCCGGGCCAGGATCTCCCGCAGCGAGACCCCCTCGACCAGCTCCATCACGATCGCGGCCCCCGACGGCGATTGCACGTACTCATACAGCCGGACCACGTTCGGGTCATCCAGCGAGGCCAGCATCTTCGCCTCGCCGCGGAACATCGCCGCGAACTCCGGGTCGGCCAGCAGTTCCTGCCGCAGGTACTTGACCGCCACCAGGGTGCCGGTCGCGTCATCCCGGGCCAGCACCACTTCGCCGAACCCGCCCGAGCCCAGCACCTTCAGCTCGGTGAACCCGGGAACCTTCCAATCGGCCATGGGGATCCACCCTCCCTCGGAGCCTCAGCCCGAATCATGACATACGGCAGGCGGTACGGTTGCGATCCCGAGGTCAGGGACTCCGACGAGCGGGCCGGCGAGACACATGGGAGCCGCTGAATGAGCACCATCTACCACATCGCCACGGCAGCCGACTGGGAACAGGCCTGTCGCGATGGCCAGTACACCACTTCCACCCGCGGCACGACCCTGGCTCAGCAGGGGTTCATCCACACCTCGACAGCTGAGCAGGTAGCCACGGTGGCGAACATGATCTACCAGGACTAGCCGGACCTGCTGATACTGGTCATTGACACCGAACGCGTCGGCCCGGAGATCCGTTACGAGCCGGTGCCCGGCTTCGATGCCCCGTTCCCGCACATTTACGGACCGCTGAACATCGATGCGGTCGTGGCGACCCAGCCGCTGCACCCCGGCCCGGACGGTGAGTACTCCTTCTCCGCCGCAAACGACTAGACCTGCTCCGCGCCTACCGATCGGGACCGGCCGACGAGACCATCGCAGCGTCGCCGACCGCGGCTAGCCCGTGGGCTAGATCTTGGTGAAGTGATAATAGCCCGTGGGCTAGATCTTGGTGAAGTGCTGGAAGCACTCGTAGTAGGGGTCCGTGGAGTGGGCGAAGTGCGCGGCTTCTGAGCGCTTCACGGCCAGGTAGGCCGAACTGCGCAGCGGGCCGAGGAGGTCCATCAGCATCTCGTCCGCCTCCAGCGCGTCCAGCGACGCGCTGAGCGAGGCCGGCAGGCGGTGGATGCCGCTCATGGCCCGCTCGGCGTCGGAGAGGGTGACCGGGTCGACGTTGACCGGCTCGCCCGGGTCGAGCTTGCCGCGGATCCCGTCCAGGCCCGCGTAGATGACCGCGCCGAGCGCCAGGTACGGGTTGGCGCTGGAATCGGACGGCTTCAGCTCCAGGTTGACCGAACTGTCCGAGTCACCGCGCAGCGGTGAGCAGATGCGGATCGCGGCCTCCCGGTTGTCCATCCCGTAGCAGGTGTACGCGCTGGCCCACATCTGCGGCGCGAGCCTGCGGTAGCTGTTCACGCTGGCGCAGGTCAGCGCGACGAGGGCGGGCAGGTGGGCGAGGAGCCCGCCGATGAAGTGGTAGCCGGTCTGGGACAGGCCGTTCCGGTCGGCCGGGTCGGCGAACACGATGCGCCCGCCGGGCGCGCCGTCTGGCAGCAGGTCGGTGAGCGAGACGTGCAGGTGAGTGCCGTTGCCCGCCTGATCGGGGATGGGCTTTGGCGCCAGGCTGGCCCATAGGCCACGCCGGAACGCCACGCCGCGGACGGTTTCCCTGTACAGCACGTGGTTGTCGGCGGCGCGCAGGGCGTCCGCGTGCCTGATGGAGATCTCCTGCTGGCCGTGGCCCAGCTCGGGGTAGTAGTGCTCGACCTCGAGCCCCTGGACCTCGAGCGCTGCGACGAGTTCCATGGTGACGTCGTGCGCGAGGTGGAATCCGGTCGAGGAGTAGCACAGGCTGTCGTCGATCGGGATCAGCCGGTCCGGGATCGAGGGGCCGGCCGGGGAGGACTCGCGGCGGCCCAGGGTGAACTCGGGCTCGAACGCGGCCCGCACCGCGTATCCCTCGCTGGCGAGTTCGCGGATGGCCTCCTTGAGGAACGTCCGAGGGCACGCCTCCCACGGTGACCCGTCCGGCTTGACCAGGTCCGCGAGCATGGCCGCGGCGCCTGGCGCGTATGGGAGCGGAACGAACGTGGCGGGGTCGGGCACGAGCCGGACCTCGCCGACCGGGCCCATCCCCGCCACCGGCTGCAGCTGGTCGAGCATGGACATGGCCATCATCGCCACGGTGTGCCCGATGCCGCTGGCCATGCGCTCCCGCAGGTGGGCCGTGCCTGCGGCCTTGCCGCGGATGATTCCGCCGTGGTCGGCGTACAGGAAGCGCACCAGCCTGATCTGGTCCTGGCTGGCCTGCCCGATCACCGTATCAATCGCTCCGTCGGTCATGGACAAATGGGTAGCACGACTTACCCTGTCGCGTACAGCCGACGCCGGACATGGCCAACCTGGGCGCGCACGGTATTTTCGGCTCATGAGCCCACGGCAGGCGCCTCGCGACTTGCGCGCGTCCGACGCTGACCGGGACCGGGTGCTAGCGCTGCTGACCGAGGCGGCGGCCGACGGGCGGCTCACCGCGGAGGAGCACGCCGAGCGAGTTCAGCAGGCCTGCACCGCGCGGACGCTGGGCGAGCTCGCGGGGCTGACGGCCGACCTGGCCGCGCCGTCCGCGCAGCCGGTGCGCCTGGACGACGGCCGGATGATCTCCGGCGTCTTCGGCCCGGCCCGCAGGGACGGTCGCTGGGTGGTCCCGGAGAGCCTCACAGTGACCGCCGTGGCCGGCGAGGTGGAGGTGGACTTCACTCAGGCGATCCTGCAGGCCAGCCGCGTTCGGCTGTACGCGACGGTGGTCGGCGGCCGGCTGCGCATCGTCGTGCCGGACGGGGTGTCCGTGGTGATGACCGGGCCCACGGTGCTCGGCCGCAAGCGCGGCGTCCCGAAGACCCCGCCAGGTTCGGTTCCCGCCGCGGT
>JBOHCK010000158.1:0-13707 GCA_050698755.1 Streptosporangiaceae bacterium
GACGGGCTGGTGCTGGACGTGACCGACGGCCGGTTCGCGGATACCGATCCGGTGTTCACCGCGGACGGGCTGTACCTGGCGTTCTTGTCGCGGCGCAGTTTCGACCCGGTGTACGACGCGCAGTCCTTTGACATGTCGTTCCCGTTCGGCAGCCGTCCCTATCTGGTGCCGCTGGCCGCGGCCACCCCGTCCCCGTTCGGCCCGCTGCCCGGCGGCCGCCCGGTGAGCGCCGAGGACGCCAAGGATTCCGACGACGAGGCCGACGGCACCGATTCCGGCCCCTCCGGCCAGCCGGAGGCCGTGACCGTCGACCCCGACGGCCTGCCCGAACGCGTGGTGGCCGTGCCCGTGGAAGAGGCGCGCTACTTCGGCCTGCGCGCCGTCAAGGGCGGACTGGCCTGGCGGCGGACCCCGGTGGCCGGGGTCCTCGGCGAGAGCGGCGCGGACCTGGACGACGACCGCCCGCGCGCGGCGCTGGAGCGGTTCGACCTGCGCAAGCGGGAGGTCACGGAGCTGGCCGGCGAGCTGGACTGGTTCGCCGTCAGCGGCGACGGCACCCGCCTGGTGGTCAAGGACGGGGACGACCTGCGTGTCCTGCCGTCGTCGCGCAAAACAGGTGCCAACGGCGAGGACGTGGTGACCGTGGACCTGTCCCGGGCCAGGTTCCGCGCCGCCCCGCTGGCCCTGTGGCGGCACGCCTACGCCGAGGCCGGGCGGTTCATGAGCAGGGACTTCTGGGTGTCCGACATGTCCGGGGTGGACTGGGACGGCGTGCTGGACACCTACCGGCCGCTGCTGGACCGCATTCGCGGCGCGGGCGACTTCGCCGACCTGCTCTGGGAGGTGCTCGGTGAGCTGGGCACCTCGCACAGCTACGTGAACCAGGCCGCGGACCCGGTTCCCGGCCCTGCTGGCGCCAAGAAGATCGTGCCCGTGGGTCAGCTCGGCGCGGACATCTCGCGAGACGACTCGGGGCGCTGGATCGTGGACCGGGTGCTGCCCGGTGAATCGTCCGACCCGAGGGCGCGGTCGCCGCTGACCGCGCCTGGTGTCGTGGTGCGGGCAGGGGACGAGCTGGTGGCCGTGGACGGCCAGCCGGTCGACCCGGTCCGAGGCCCCTGGCCGCTGCTGGCCGGGACCGCGGGCAAGCCGGTCGAGCTGCTGCTGGCCCCGGGGGGGCGACCCCCCGGGACCCCCCCGATCCTGGGGGGAAACCGTTCCCCCCAGGCCCCCTCGGCCCCCCCGACCGCCGCCCAGCGGCGGGTTGTAGTGGTACCGCTGCGTGACGAGCGCAGGCTGCGCTACCAGGACTGGGTGGCCGGGCGGCGCCGGGAAGTCCGCGAGCTCAGCCAGGGGCGCCTCGGCTATCTGCATATCCCGGACATGGTGGGGGAGGGGTGGGCCCACTTCCACCGTGACCTGCGCACGGAGATGGCCCGTGACGGCCTGATCTTCGACGTGCGCGGGAACAGCGGAGGGCACATCTCACAGCTGGTCGTGGAGAAGGTGGCGCGCCACGTCATCGCCTGGGACCTGGGGCGCGGGTTCCGGCCCATCACGTACCCGGAGGCGGCCCGGCGCGGGCCGATGGTCACCGTCTCGGACGAGTACGCCGGGTCCGACGGGGACATCGTGACGGCGGCGATCCGGGTCCTCGGCCTCGGCCCGGTCGTCGGCGCCCGCACCTGGGGCGGCGTGATCGGCATCGACGGCTATCAGCAGCTGGTCGACGGGACCGGCATCACGGTGCCCCGATTCGCGTTCTCGTTCAACGAGTACGGCTGGGGCGTGGAGAACTACGGGGTGGACCCGGACGTGGAGGTGCTGAACAGCCCGGACGACTGGGCGGCGGGCCGCGACCTGCAGCTGGAGACCGCGGTGCAGCTGGCCCTGGAGGCCCTGGACAAGCAGCCGCCCCTGATGCCGCCGGACACGTCGACCGGACCGGCCAAGGCCCGCCCGCCGCTGCCGCCCCGGTCGTAAGGGAAACCAGCCTGGGGCGTCAGCTGTGCCGGCCGGTTAGGGCCACGGTGACGCCGACCCCGATCATGGCCAGGCCGCCGAGGCCGCCGACCATCTCGCACCGCCGCGGTGAGCGGGCGAACCAGGCGCGCACCGCGCTGGCCGCGAACCCCCAGCTGCAGTCCGAGACCGCCCCGATGGTCACCGAGACCAGGGCCAGCAGCAGCATCTGCTGAGGCACGTGCCCGGCGGACCGGTTGACGAACTGCGGCAGGATCGCGCCGAACAGGATGTAGGCCTTCGGGTTGGTGAGGCCCACCACGGCCCCGTCCAGCGCGGCGCGCCACCTGGCCTTCGGCTCCCCGGCCACCTCCATCGCCCCGGCCAGCTGCTTGCGGTGCCGTATCGCGTGGATGCCGAGCCAGACCAGGTACAGCGCGCCCGCCACCTTGACGATCACGAACACCTGAACCGAACGCTCCAGCAGCGCACCGAGTCCGACGGCCACGCAGGCCGCTACCACGTAGTTGCCCGCGGCGTGGCCGCAGGCGGTGGCCAGCGCGGTCCGGCGGCCGTGCGCCAGGGCCCGGCCTACGATGAACAGCACCCCGGGCCCAGGGATGACGATCAGCACCAGCGACGCCAGGGCGAAGCCCAGCAGCTGCCCACCCGAGACCATCAGCGCATCACCCGGCCACGACCAGCTCGGGCCCGGCCTCGCGCAATTCCGCCACCGAACGCACGCCGAGCAGCTGCATGGTCCGCTTGAACTGGGCGGCCAGGATGTCCAGCGCCCGGTTCACCCCTGGCTCCCCGCCCGCCATCAGGCCGTACAGGTAGGCCCGCCCGATGGCGCAGGCGTCCGCGCCGAGCGCCAGGGCCACCGCGATGTCGGACCCGTGCCGGATCCCGGAGTCGACCAGCACGGACACGTCGGGCCCGACCGCCTCGCGGACGGCGGCGATCGTGTTGACCGGCGGCACGGCCCGGTCGAGCTGACGCCCGCCGTGGTTGGACAGCTGCACGCCGTCCGCCCCGACGGCGAGGGCCTTCAGGCAGTCCGCGGGCCCGAGCGGGCCCTTGATGACCAGCCTGCCCGGCCAGCGCGCCCGCAGGTCGGCGATGTCATCCCAGGTGATGGCCGGGTTGAACAGCGCACCGGTGCCCTCGATGGTCACCGCCTCGTGCCCGGCGAAGTTGGCGAAGTCGATGGCCGGGCTGCGCAGCATCCGGGTCCAGTAACCGGGCTTAGCCGCGATGCTAGCCATGGTCGCCACGGTGAGCTCGGGCGGGATGACCAGCCCGTTCCGGCGGTCCCTGGTGCGGTGACCGGTCACGAAGCAGTCCACCGTCACCACCAGGACCCGGTACTTGGCCGCGGCGGCGCGGTCCACGAGTTCCTTATTCAGCCCGCTGTCCCGCAGGATGTACAGCTGGAACCACAGGTCCGGCTGTGCGGTTTCTGCGACCGCTTCGATCGTGGTGGTCGCCATGGTGGACAGGGTGTAGGGCAGGCCGTGGCGCTGCGCCGCGCGTGCCGCGGCGATCTCGCCTCCCGGGTGCATCATCCGCGTGTACCCGGTCGGGGCCAGGGCCAGCGGCAAGGGAACGACCGACCCGAGGAACGCCGCGGACGTATCGGGCTCGGATACGTCCACCAGCGTGCGCGGCTGGAACCGCCACCGCCGGAACGCCCTGGAGTTCGCGCGCAGCGACAGCTCCTCGTCGGCCCCGCCGTCGACGTAGTCGAAGACCGGCCGCGGGGTCCGCCGCTTCCCCGCGGCGCGCAGGTCGGTGATGTCGTGACAGGCCGAAAGCCGCCGGCTGGTCGCGTCAAGCTCCACCGGCTTCATCTTGATCAGCTGGCGTATCTCCGAAGCCCTCATGCCCCGGACGATACCCAGCGTCCTGGAACTCGCGAAAGGCGGCCTGGATTACCTGCGCGGATACCGGGCACCCAAAGGTCACAAATGGAGCCTGTGCGTCGTGCAGGAGGTGCACCGTCTATGCCGCTGGGCGGCAGGGATGGGACGATCGTGCCGTGATGCCACCGCAGCCCGGTGCGATCCAGGTCACCGATCATCTGGAGCGCCGGATCCGCAAGCCGGTCGACCTGCTGCGCTGCATCATCGCCTGCATCGAGTTCGTCGCCCTGGCGATCGCCGGCATCGCGGCGAGCGCGACCACCACCGGCGTGGAGACCGACATCGTGGGCGTGAGCGACAAACTGCCGCACCCCCTGCTCGCGGCGGCCACTCCGGTGACCGTGATCGCGCTGTTCAGCCTGCCCGTGGCGCTGGCCATCCAGCAGCTCCTGCGGCGCCAGCCGCGGCGGCTGGCCGAGGCGGTGCTGACCGGGGTCCTGGCCGGCCTGGTGACCAAGGCCGTCGACCTGCTGCTGTGGCGCAGCGTGGCTGGCCGGCTCTACTACGCGATCATCATGTCGCATCCCGGGGTCAGCCACGTCCAGGCCCTGGACCCGTACCTGGCCGCGCTGGTCGCCTACACCACCATGATCGTCCTGGTCGGCCGCCCCATCTCGCGTAACGCGCTCTGGCTGGCGGTCGGGGTCTACGCCGTCGTCCAGCTCGTGGGCACGGCGCACACGACGGTCATCGCGCTCCTGATCACGCTGCTGATGGGCCGCGCGATCGGCCTGGCGGTCCGGTACGCCGTCGGCTCGCTGTCCCAGCGGCCCAGCGCGGAGGAGATCGCGGCCTCGCTGGCGGGGACCGGGCTGCCGGTGGCCTCGATCAGGCGGGTCAAGCTGACCGGGCCGGGGCACGCCGGATCCCGTTACTACGCGGTGACCACGCAAGACGGCGGGCGCCTCGACGTGACCGTCTTCGACCGCGACCAGGAGGCGGCCGGGGCGTTCTACCGGCTGTACCGGGCGGCGCGGCTGCAGGGGCAGGTGTCGCGCAACGCCCCCCTGTCCGTGGACCATACGGTCGAGCGCAGGGCCCTGCTGTCCTACGCCACCGAGGACGCGGGCGTACCCACCCCCCGGCTGCGCGCCCTGGTCCGGGTCGGCCCCGAGGCTGCCGTCCTGGCTTACGACCACCACGACGGGACCACGCTGGCGCAGCGGAACCCCGGGGCCAGCGACGCCGAGCTGGTCCGGATCTGGGGGGTCGTGAAAGCGCTGCACGCTCATCACGTCACCCACCGGGGCCTGACCGCCGACCACATCCTGTTCACCGGCGATGACCAGGTCATGCTGCTCGATCCGGGCGAGGGCGACGTGGCCGCGACCGACCTGCAGGTACGCCTGGACCTGTCCCAGCTCACGACCGAGCTCGCGCTCTTCGTCGGTCCCGACCGGGCCGCGGAACTCGCGATCAAGCAGATCGGGGCCAGAGAGCTGGTCTCGGTGGTGCCGCTGATGCAGCCCGTCGCGCTGGCGCGGTCGACCAGGAAAGCCCTGCGCCGACGGCGCGACGTGCTGCCCGCCCTGCGCACGGCGCTGCTCGCGGCCGTGCCGGGCGGTGAGGTCGCCCCGGTGCGGCTGGAGCGCATCCGGCTGCGGACCCTGCTGACGCTGGTGGCCAGCGTGGTCGCGGCCTACCTGCTGGCCGGCGAGCTCGAGCGGGCCAGCCTGAGCCAGGTCCTGCACGAGGCCAACCTGGACTGGGGCGTCGCGGCGCTGGCGCTTTCTGCGGTCACCTACGTAGGCGCGGCGCTGTCCCTGTCCGGGTTCGTATCCGAGCGGCTGGACTTCTTCCGCACTCTGCTGGCCCAGGTGGCCGGCTCGTTCGTCACGCTCGTGACGCCCGCTGCGGTAGGAGGGGCGGCGCTGAACGTCCGCTACCTGCTGCGCAGGAAGATCCCCGCGCCGGTCGCGGTGGCCAGCGTCGGCGTGGCCCAGGTGGTGGCCTTCGTCCTGCACGTCTTGATGATCGTGGCGTTCGCCGCGATCGCGGGAACCGGCCCGGGCGAGCCGCTCAAGCCCCCGAGATGGGCCTACTTCGTGCTGGCCGGGCTCGTCCTCGCGGCGCTCGCCGTGCTCGCGGTTCCGGCCAGCCGACGGCTGGTGCTCGCCCGGGTGTCACCGACGTTCACCCGGGTCTGGCCCCGCCTGCTCGAGATCCTGCAGCGCCCGCGCAAGCTCGCCGAGGGCGTCGGCGGCGCGCTGCTGCTGAGCTTCGCGTACATCTTCTGCCTGGCCGCGTGCGTGGCCGCGTTCCACAGGTCGGTGCCGATCGCGAGCATTGCCGTGGTGTACCTGACCGGGAGCGCGCTCGGCTCCCTCATCCCCACCCCCGGCGGGCTTGGTGCGGTGGAGGCGGCGCTCACCGCCGGGCTGACCGCCGCCGGCCTGCCCGGCGTGGTCGCGGTCAGCTCGGTGCTGCTGTTCCGCCTGCTGACCTTCTGGCTGCCCGTGCCGTTCGGCTGGGCCGCGCTGAGCTACCTGGAGCGCAAGCAAGCGCTGTGACGGTTTGCCGTAGCCCCCGCGAGGTAGCGTGGGAAGGGCGTCCCCAATGTCCCGGGGTCCCGACCAAGCCGCAGTTCCAGGGGCCGATCCGCCCGCTGCTGCAGCTCACCCACATCACCATCGACCGCCAGGTGGCGCAGCTCCTGCGCTCGGACAACCCGCGCCAGCTCAAGCTGAGCCTCAGTCAGCAGCTGGCCCAGGGCTGGACCAGGTACTTCTTGTGGGAGACGCTCATCGCGGCCGGCTTCGCCGTCGTCGCCCTGCTCGCGCTGGCCGACCAGCAGGTCCTGCCGACGCTGCAGGGCCTGGTGCCCGCCCCCGCCTCGTCGACCTCGGCCGGGACCGGCCAGGTTCAGCTCAGTGCCGGGATGATCTCCTCGCCGTAGGCGGCGAGCGTCTGCTCCTCCTGGTCGTGCATCAGGTAGAGGGCGAACTGGTCCGCGCCGGCCTCGGCCAGCTCGCGCAGCCGGTCCACGTGCGCCGAGGCCTGACCGAGCAGGCAGAACCTGTCCACGATCTCGTCCGGCACGAAATCGACGTCCGGGTTGTCGGACCGGCCGTGGTGCGCGTAGTCGTACCCCTCGCGGCCCTTGATGTAGTCGGTCAGCGCCTTGGGGACCGGCCCTTCCGTGCCGTACCTGGCCACCAGGTCTGCCACGTGATTGCCCACCATGCCGCCGAACCACCGCAGTTGATCACGCTGGTGCGGCAGGTCGGTCCCCACGTAGGCGGGCGCCGCGACGCACATGGTCAGCGTCTCGGGATCACGCCCGGCGTCCTTGGCCGCCGCGCGCACCGCCCCGATGGTCCAGCGGGCGATGTCGGGGTCGGCGGTCTGCAGGATGAACCCGTCGGCCTGCTCGCCGACCAGCTTCAGCGCCTTCGGCCCGTACGCGGCCATCCAGATCTCGAGCTTGCCGTCCCGCACCCACGGCAGGCTCAGCGGCTGGCCGTGGTGCTCGACCTCGCGCCCCTCGGCCAGCCCCTTGATCACGGTCATCGCCGCCGAGAGCGTGGCCAGCGACATCGGCGGCTGGCCGATGACCCGCCGCGCCGAGTCGCCGCGGCCGATCCCGCAGACGGTCCGGTTGCCGAACATGTCGTTCAGCGTCGCGAACAGCGAGGCGGTGACCGACCAGTCCCTGGTGCCTGGGTTGGTCACCATCGGCCCGATGGTCATCGTCGAAGTCTCGGCCAGGACCGCCGAGTAGATGACGAACGGCTCCTGCCACAGCACGTGCGAGTCCCACGTCCACCCGTAGGAAAAGCCCGCGTCCTCGGCCCGCCGCATCATTTCCACGACCCGGCTGGCAGGCGGGTTCGTCTGCAGCACTACTCCGAAATCCATGATTCCTCCCCGTTAGAGCAGATACTGATTCAGGCCGCGGGCGAGGAAGGCGCCGTGGCCTGGCGTGCCCCGGTACTGTCCGTCCTCGATCACCGTGTGGCCGCGGGACAGCGTGGTCACCACCCGGCCGGTGATCTCCAGCCCCTCGTACGCGGAGTAGTCCACGTTCATGTGGTGGGTGGCCGCCGACAGCGTCTGCCGCGCCTGCGGGTCGTAGATCACGATGTCCGCGTCCGACCCCGCCGCGATGACGCCCTTGCGCGGGTACAGCCCGAACATCCGGGCCGGGGTGGTGGACGCTACCTCGACCCACCGCGGCAGCGTGAGCTGGCCCGCGGCGACCCCGGCGTGCAGCAGGTCCATCCGGTGCTCGACGCCCGGCATGCCGTTCGGGATCTTCGAGAAGTCGCCCCGCCCGAGTTGCTTCTGGTCCTTGAAGCAGAACGGGCAGTGGTCCGTCGACACCACCGACAGGTCGTTGGTCCGCAGGCCGCGCCACAGCGAATCCTGGTGCGACTTGGGCCGCAGCGGGGGTGAGGCGACGAACTTAGCGCCCTCGAAGTCCGGCCGGGCCAGGTCGTCCAGGGACAGGAACAGGTACTGCGGGCAGGTCTCGGCGAACACGTTCTGTCCGCGGTCCCTGGCCTCGGCCACCGCCTCGAGCGCCTGGCTGGCGGACAGGTGCACGATGTACAGCGGGCAGTCCGCCACGCCGGCCAGCGTGATGGCCCGCGAGGTCGCCTCGCCCTCGAGCTCGGGCGGCCTGGTCAGGCCGTGATTCACCGGATCGGTACGGCCCGCCGCGATGGCCTGCGCGACGAGCTGGTCGATGGCGATCCCGTTCTCCGCGTGCATCATCACCGTCGCGCCGGACCGGCTGGCCTGCTGCATGGCGAGCAGGATCTCGCCGTCGGTGGCGTAGAACACGCCGGGGTAGGCCATGAACATCTTGAAGCTGTTCACGCCGGCGGCGATGCAGGCGTCCATCTCCTTCAGCGTCGTCTCGTTGACGTCCGAGACGATCATGTGGAAGCCGTAGTCGATCGCGCAGTTGCCGTCCGCCTTGGCGTGCCACTTGTCCAGCGTGGCGAGCAGCGAGGTGCCCTTGGCCTGCACCGCGAAGTCGATGATCGTCGTCGTGCCGCCCCAGGCCGCGGCCCGGGTCCCGGTCTCGAAGGTGTCCGCGGAGAACGTTCCGCCGAACGGCATCTCCATGTGCGTGTGCACGTCGATCCCGCCGGGCAGCACGTACTTGCCCGTCGCGTCGATGACCCGGTCCGCCGCGACCGCCGCGGCGGACTCGCTGCCCTCCGTAGCGGTCCCCGTCACGTCCCGCGCGAGCACCGCCGCGATCTTCTCCCCGGCCACCAGCACGTCGGCGTCCAGGGTCCCCGCGGCGGTCACCACGGTGCCGCCGCTGATCAGGGTCGTACTCACTGTGCTCTCCCGCTCGCCTCCGGGCGCCCTTTAAGGCGCCTCCTTCCCTCGTCGCTCGTTCCTCGCTCCTCAGTCCAGGCGGCGCCGGCGCCCTTCGGCTCGCTCATGGGTTGACCAGCGTTTCGTACTGGTCGGGGCGCCGGTCGCGGTAGAACTGCCACAGGTTCCTGACCTCGGCCAGCTGCCCCATGTCCAGGTCCCTGATCACGACCTCGTCCTGGTCGTCGGCGGCGGCGTCCCCCATGAGCTGCCCCCGCGGGTCCGCGAAGTAGGTCTGCCCGTAGAAGTCGTTCTCGCCGAGCGGCTCGATCCCGACCCGGTTGATCGCGCCGACGAAGTACTCGTTGGCCACGGCGGCGGCGGGCTGCTCGAGCCGCCACAGGTACTGGGACAGGCCCCGGCTGGTCGCCGACGGGTTGAACACGATCCGCGCGCCGGCCAGGCCGAGCGCCCGCCAGCCCTCGGGGAAGTGCCGGTCGTAGCAGATGTACACGCCGATCCGGCCCGCCGCGGTGTCGAAGATCGGGTAGCCCATGTTGCCTGGCCTGAAGTAGAACTTCTCCCAGAACCCCTTCACCTGCGGGATGTGGGTCTTGCGGTACTTGCCCAGGTAGCTCCCGTCCGCGTCGATCACCGCGGCGGTGTTGTAGTAGATGCCCGGGTGCTCTTCCTCGTACATCGGAGCGACGATCACGATGCTGTGGTCCCTGGCCACGTCCTGGAGCAGCCGGGTGGTCGGCCCGTCCGGGATCGGCTCGGTGTAGGAGTAGTAGTCGGCGTCCTGCACCTGGCAGAAGTACGGCCCGTAGAAGAGCTCCTGCAGGCAGACCACCTGCGCTCCAGCTGATGCTGCTGCGCCGATGTGACCCACCGCCGCCTGGATCATCGATTCCTTGTCCCCGGTCCAGCGCTGCTGGATAAGCCCGGCCCGGACCATGTCAGCCATCGGCTCCTACCCTTCTCAACGTCGGCGTGATTCCTCATTTTGCCGCTTGACCAACCCCGTCGTAAGCCGCGACCCCCCAAGGAAGACCATGGTCCGACCGGCCCCTGTTGTATATCCGTACAGGTCCGGCGGAAAACGCGTCACCGGTGGCCTCTAGGATCGGTCGAGACCTGAGTTGCTGGGAGGGATAACGATGAGTGAGCAGCCCGCGGGGAACGCCGCTCCGCCGCCGGAGGTGATCTACGTCATCCGCCATGGCGAGAAGCCGGCCGATCCGCCGGCGCCCGCCTCGGGACAGGCACCTCCCGCGTCAGCGCCGCCGTTCGGAGTCGACTTCCAGGGCAACCAGGACCCGCACTCACTGCTGCCGCGCGGCTGGCAGCGCTCGGGTGCCCTCGCCGGCCTCTTCGATCCCGCCGCGGGCGGGCTCCGGGCCGGCCTGCAGACCCCGGCGACGCTGCTGTCGCCGACGTACGGCAGCCCCGACAAGACGACCGGGCACCGGACGTACCAGACGATCCAGGGCCTGTCCGACCGTCTCGGGGTGCCGATCGTCTCCGCCTTCGCCGAGGGTGCCGAGCCCGCGCTGGCCGCCAGCGTGGTGAGCAGCAACTCCGGCGTCGTGCTCATCTGCTGGGAGCACGACCACATCCCGGCCATCGCCACGGCCCTGCCCACGGTGGCCGGCACGGTCATTCCCCAGCCGTGGCCCGGCGACCGCTTCGACGTCATCTGGACCTTCACGCTGGTCCCGGGGTCGGCGTCGACCCGCAATGCCCAGTACACCTTCAGCCAGATCCCCCAGCAACTGCTGTCAGGAGACGCCTGGCTGCTCTGGTTCCTCACCCCGCAGGTGGCCATGCGGTGGCGCCAGCGCCGGAGCCGGAACGACCGCACCCCGGACGGCCCCTAACCGCCGGCGTTGGGAGATGCCGAAGCACCGGCCAGGGCGATAATGTAGCCGTATCATTACTCTAAGATATCGGTGCAGGTAATGGCCAAATGGTTCCAGGAGCCGTGGCATGACATCCGGACAGACCCGCATCCTGGTGGCCGATGACGAGCCCGACATCCGTGACCTGCTGACCTTCAAGCTCGGGCAGGCGGGTTACGCGGTTCAGGCCGTCGCCAACGGCACCCTGGCGCTCGCCACCATCGAAGCGGACCCGCCGGATCTGGCGGTCCTTGACTTCATGATGCCCGGCCTGTCGGGCATGGACGTGCTGCGCAAGGTCCGCCAGGACGGGCGGCTGAGCGGCGTGCGGGTCATCCTGCTCACCGCGCGAGCGCGGGACGCCGACGTCGACGCCGGCTTCGTGACCGGGGCGGATGACTACATCATCAAGCCGTTCAGCCCGCGCGAGCTGCTCCACCGGGTGAACACGGTGCTGGCCCGGCCCCGTTCGTGATCAGCCCGTCCCTGATCCTGGCCACTGACCTGGGCATCGGCCTGTCCTGCGCGGTCATGGCCGTGGTGGTCGTGGTGGTCAAGCTGGCCCGGGCCGCGGCGCAGTCCGCTCGCCAGGCCAGGATCGCGCCGTACCGCGATGCGGTGCTCGCCATCGCCGCCGACGGCGATGAGGACGAGGAGGCCGGCGCCGTGCTGCGCGGCATCCGGGACCGCGACTGGCGAGCGGTCAGGGACCTGGTGGTCGGGATGCTGGGCACGGTCCGCGGGGACACGGCGGTCTGCCTCGTCCGCCTGCTCGAAGCGCGCGGTGAATTCGACCGGGCCAGGCCGGCCCTGCGTTCCCGCCTGGCGCTCCGCCGGGCGCGCGGCGCCTACCTGCTCGGCCTGGCGCGGCAGCGCAGCGACGTCGGCCTGCTGCTGCCGCTGCTCGCCGACCGTTCGGCCGAGGTCCGCCTGGTGGCGACCCGGGCGCTCGGTTCGGTCGGGGATCCGATCGCGGCGACCGCGCTGTTCGAGGCGCTCGGCCCGGTTCGCGGCCACCCCGGCGTCCCGAGCGCCGCGGCCGCCGAAGCCCTGCTCGGCTTCGGGACCGGCGCGGTACCCGCGGTGCTGGCCGCCCTGGCCTCCGACGATGCCACCCAGCGCGAGGTCGCGACCCTGGTCGCGGCGGAGGGTGCGCTGAGCGCCGCGGCACCGCGCCTGCGGTCCCTGCTGGCCGGAGATCCGGAACCGGAGGTCCGGATCTCCGCGGCGCGCGCGCTGGGCGCCGTCGGCGGGCCGGACGACGTCGCCGCGCTGGCCTCGTTCACCGAGTCCGCGCGGTCCACCGAGTTGCGCCGCGCCGTGGTCCAGGCGCTGGGGGAGCTGGGGCACCCGGACGCCGTACCGGTCCTGTCGTGGCTGCTGTCCGATCCCGACGTGCGGCTGGCCCAGCACAGCGGCGACGCCCTGGTACAGCTGGGGCCGGCCGGAGTGCGGGCGCTGCTGCAGGCCGGGGACGGACCCGCGGCCCGGGTGGCGGCCGGGTCGCTGGCGATCGCCCGCCTGCGGGAGGCGCCGCAGGTGACCGGCGTGGAGCTCCCCGGCCAGCGCGGCGGGCCGCCGGCCCGCGAACCCGGCAGGCAGCTGGCGGGCGAACCTGGCAGCCCCCGGTGAACGCGGGGTCGCTGCTCGGGGACCTGCGGGAGGTGGTGGGCACCATCGCGCACGGGATGGCGCTCCCGGTCATCGTGTACTTCCTGCTGGTCAACTCCTCCTACCTGGCGCTGGTCCTGCTGGCCGGGTCGGCGTCCGTGCGGCACACGAACAGGATCGAACTCGGCGGCCGGAGGGAAGCCCTCGGCGGCCGGCTGACGCCGGGCGTGTCGGTGATCATGCCCGCGTACAACGAGGCCGCTTCCATCGTGCCCGCCGTCCAGGCCATGCTGTCGCTGCGCTACCCGAGGCACGAGGTCGTGGTGGTCGACGACGGCAGCAAAGACGAGACGATCGCCCGGCTCACTGAGGCGTTCGACCTGGTCGAGGTCGACCGCCCGATCCCGGGTGACGTGCCGGTGCAGGCGCAGGTCCGGTCGGTCGCGGTCCCCAGGGACGGCCGCACCCGGCTCGTCTTGGTCGGCAAGGAGAATTCAGGTAAGGCCGAGGCGGTCAACGTCGGCGTCAACGCGTCCACCGAGGCCCTGGTCGCCATCGTGGACGCCGACTCCCTGCTCGACCCGGACGCGCTGCTCGTAGTGACCAAGCCCTTCGCCGACGACCCGGTGCGCGTCGTGGCCACCGGCGGGATGGTCCGGGTGGCCAACGACTGCTCGGTGGTCGCGGGCCGCGTCACCACCGTCCGGATGCCCTCGAGCTGGCTGGCCAGGATCCAGGTCGTGGAGTACCTGCGGGCGTACCTGCTCGGCCGGACCGGGTGGTCCAGGCTGGGTGCGCTGATCCTGATCAGCGGGGCGTTCGGGGTCTTCAGGCGCGACGTGCTCGTCGAGGTCGGCGGCCTGCTCGAAGGCAGCCTCGGCGAGGACTTCGAACTCGTCATGCGCCTGCACAAGCACCTGAGTGACCAGGGCCGCGACTACCGGATCGAATTCGTCGCCGAGCCGATCTGCTGGACGGAGGTGCCGGTCACGATCAGCGTGCTGCACCGCCAGCGGCGGCGATGGCACCGCGGC
>JBOHCK010000159.1:0-13652 GCA_050698755.1 Streptosporangiaceae bacterium
CCAGGCGGCGAACCAGTTCATCACGCTGGCGGGTGACTCGATTTACATATTCCCTCGGAGCCGGGATGGCGGTTCGCTGTCTGGCGCACGTCCTTGGGAGTCCGGATGAGGATTGAACTCAGAAGAGCAGGGCGGACAGCGTGGAGCGGGCCTTGGTGACGCGGGGATCGCGCGGCGGGAGGATCTCAAACAGGCTGACCAGGTGGGCGCGCGCCTTATTCCTCTCCTCGCCCGAGGTGCGGCGGACGACCCCGAGCAGGCGGTCGAACGCCTCCTCGACGCGCCCGGAGGCCAGGTCGATGTCGGCCACCCGGATCTGCGCGTCCGCATCGCCGGGGTGCTCGGCCGCATCACGGCGCACCCGCGCCTGGTCGTACGAACTCACCCGGCGGATCAGGTTGACCTGGGCCAGCCCGGTCTTGGCCACCGGATCGTCCGGCGACGCGGCGAGTTCCTGCTCGAAGGCCTGCGCGGCGGCGTCCAGGTCACCGCGCTCCATGGCATCGCGGGCCGCGGCGTAGGCGGGCGGCATCGCACCGGCGCCCGCGCGAGCCGCGCCGGGCGGGGCGTCGTCTAGCTCGTCGTCAAACTCTGTCCCGTTGGCGGAGGCCACGTCCAGGCCCAGCTTCTCCGCGACCTCGAGGACCTGGGCCAGCCACTGGCGGACTTGGGCCTCGGGCAGCGCGCCGAGGAAGCCGTCCACCAACTGACCGCCGATCACGGCCATCACCATCGGAATGCTCTGGACCTGCAGGGCCGCGCTCAGCTGCGGGTTCGCGTCGACGTCCACCTTGGCCAGGATCCACTGGCCGCCGGCCTCGGCGGCGAGCTTCTCGAGCACCGGGCTGAGCTGCTTACACGGACCGCACCACTCGGCCCACAGGTCGAGGACCACGGGCACGGTACGGGAACGCTCGACGACGTCGACGTTGAAGGTCTGCTCGGTGACCTCGATGACGGTCCCGCCGCTGGCTTCGGCCGACTCGGCCGCCTGCTGCCTGCGCTGCGCGGCCGCCTGCCGCGCACCCAGGTCCACGGCACCGTAGAGCGAAAAATCTCGCGGCTGCATGATTCCATCCTGCCGCATAGGCAGGACAGGATTGCACACGACCCTTGGTTGCTCTAGAGTAACCGTTGCCTATGAGTAACCAATCGAGTGGCGCGCTATCCGGCGCGGGCACGGGTGCGGCGGGGGTCGGCGCGGGCACGGGTGCGGCGGGGGTCGGCGCGGGTGCGGGTGCGGCGGGGGTCGGCGCCGTGTTCGACGCGGAGGCGGGTGTGGTGGGGGCGAACGCACGACCCGGCGAGGGCGCGGGTGTGGCGGGGGCGGACGCCGTGTTCGACGCGCTGGGTGAGCCGGTGCGCCGCCGGATCCTGGAGTTGCTGCACGAAGGGCCCACGCCGGTTGGTCAGCTGGCCGAACGCCTGCCGGTCGGCCGGCCCGCGGTAAGCAAGCACCTGCGCGTGCTGACCAACGCCGGGCTGGTCGAGCATCACCCGGCAGGCACCCGCAACCTGTATGCGCTGGCGCCGGACGGGATGGCCGCCGCGCAGCAGTGGCTGGTCCAGACCTGGGACACCGTCCTGGCTGCGTACGCGGCCGAGATCAGCCGCCAACGCGAGAAAAGGAGCAGCCCATGAGCACCGTCCCGCCGCTGCGCAGGGAAATCATCGTCGACACCGACCCGGCGACGGCGTTCGAGGTGTTCACCACCCAGATAGGCCGGTGGTGGCCGATAGCTGACAAGGGCGTCTTCGGGGCGGACGCGACCGTGGCGTTTGACGACGGGCAGATCGTCGAGCGCTCGGCCGACGGGCAGTCCGACCTGTGGGGCACCGTCACGCGGTGGGATCCTCCTCACGCCTTGGCGTTCAGCTGGCATCCGGGGGGAGCGCCTACCAGCCAGGTCGAGATCACCTTCGCCGCCGCGGCCGACCGGACGCGGGTCACCTTGGTGCATAGCGGCTGGGAGGCCTACGCCGACGCGGCGGCCGCCCGTGAGAACTACGAACAGGGCTGGCCGACGGTGCTCGACCGGCTGGCCGACGCGGCCCAGGACACGTGGGTGGCGCTGATGCATCGGCGCGGGCCGGCCGCGCCCGCGACCGGGAGCCTGTTTCAAGATCCGCGGTTCGCCGAGCACGCGGCGTTCCTCGGCCGGATGCGCGAGGCCGGATACCTGGTCATGGCCGGGCCGATGCGAGACCGCGCGGGCGAGGGCATGACCATCCTGCGGCTACCGGGACCGGAGCAGCTCGGCACAGCCACCAAGCTCGCCACCGAGGACGACGCCAGCGTCGCGGGTGGGTTCCTGGCTGTGACGGTGCGCCACTGGCACCCGATGATGCGCGCTGGTCCGGTGGTTCAAGCGGCGCCGACAGGCCAAGAGCCAGCCGACTGGCGCGACCCTTGGATAGGCAAGACATCCGAACCGTGCCCCGCGGGCCGCGAGCCTCGCGGGGCACGGTGCTGACCTTGATGGGCTGAGCTGGATGAAGGGCACGGAAACGGGATGACATCGGTATCGCGGCCGCTGCGGTTCGGCCTGGTCGGCACCGGGTACTGGGCGCGCGTCACGCACGCGCCTGCGCTCGCCGCCACCGAAGGGATCGAGCTCAGCGCGGTGTTCGGCCGCGACCGGGAGGCCACAGCCGACCTCGCGGCCGCGTACCACGCCGCGCCTCACCACGAGGAGGCCGCGTTCCTGGCCGGCGTCGATGCGGTGGCGTTCAGCGTCCCGCCGGACGTCCAGGCGCCGTTCGCCGCCCGCGCGGCCCGGGCGGGCAAGCACCTGATGCTCGAGAAGCCCATTGCGCTGGCCGAGGCGGACGCCGACGGCCTGGTCGATGCGGTGGAGGCGGCCGGGGTCGCGTCCGTGGTCTTCTTCACGCACCGGTTCCACCCGGACGTGCGGGCCTGGCTGGCCGACGTCACCGCCCGCGGCGGGTGGGCCGGGGCCGTGGCGGTCTGGCTGGGCGCGGCCATGAACTCCGTCAGCCCGTTCAACTCGCCGTGGCGCCGCCAAATGGGAGGCCTATGGGACGTCGGCCCGCACCTGGTCTCGCTGCTGTGGACCAGCCTCGGCCCGGTGACGTCGGTGCTGGCCGACGCGGGCCCGGCGGACGTGACCCACCTCATCCTGCATCACCAGGGCGGGGCGTCCAGCGCGGTGACCGTCACCCTGAGCGCGGCCGAGAAGACGGAGCACCCGGAGACGTATCTGTGGGGGGCCTCCGGCCGGTCGGTCGCACCCATCGGCTCGCCGCGCCCGGTCACCCAGATGCGCACCGCCCTGACCGAACTCGCGGCTAACGCCAGGTCGGGGCGGACCGACCACCCGTGCGACGTCCGGTTCGGCCGGGACGTCGGTCGCGTTCTGACCGAGGCGCAGCGCCAGGTCGACGCGCGCCCGGTAGCATGTCCCGTGCTACCGTGGCACGATGAGTGATACGTCCCAGGACGATGAGCAGCCGCTCCCGGCCAGTACCGAGCGACGGACGGGGAGGGGCCGGGAACCCGGCAGGCCGGCCTCGCGCGCCCAGCAGACCGGGCGGGCCCCGGCGCGGACGCGGATCGGGATCAGGGAACTGCGCCAGCACGCGAGCGTATACGTCGACCTGGCCGAGAAGGGCTACACGGTGGACATCACCAACCGGGGGCGGCTGGTCGCCAGGATCGTCCCGGTCGGCGAGGCCGGCAGCCCGCTGGAACGCCTGATCGCGGCGGGGATTCTGGAGCCCGCCGAGGAACCGGGCGGGGCGGCCGGCCTCAACCCGTACCCGGCGCGGAATCTGGGGGGAGGTGGACGGCGGTGATCTACCTGGACTCCTCTGCACTGGTCAAGCTGGCCCTGACCGAGCCGGAGTCGGCGGCGCTGGCGGGCTGGCTCGCCGAGCGCGCCGATCAGCCACTGGTTTCGAGCGCGCTGCATCGGGCGGAGGTCCCGCGGGCGGTCTGGCTGGCCGAGCCTGGCGCGCTGCCCCGTAGTTACCGGCTGATCAGGCGGATCGCCAAAGTGGCGCTGACCGTCGACGTGCTCGACAACTCGGCTACCTTGCCCCCGCAGGCGCTGTCTCCGGCGCACGCGATCCACCTGGCCTCTGCGCTGGCGGTGCGGGACGAGCTCACCGCGTTCGTGGCTTACGACGACGACATGCTCGCCGCGGCGGCCGATGCCGGGCTCCCGGTCGTCAGTCCGGGGCGGACCCAGTGAGGCGGCAGATTGGGTTTTGCCGAGTCGAACCCCTGTCACCTCAGGCGGCGGCGGTCCGGACTCCGGTTGACCAGGGGCCCGCGGAAACCTCGGGCCAGATGGCCACCAGCGCGGGCCGGACCGGCGCCGCACGCCACGCTGCAAGCCCCACCCCTCCCGTCAGTCACCCGATTCGCTCAAGATTTCCCCGAAAAGCAGGTCCATTCTCAATGGTTGTGACACCCTAACGAGAAGAGTCGTTACGGTGCCACAACCATGGGTGGACGCGACCGAACGTGCGGTAACAGTTGGTTACGCGAGGGGCTCAAGTGGCGGGCACGGCCGAACGCGCGGCAGCAGCTGGCTACGCGAGGGGCTCAAGCGCGGGCGCGGCCGAACGTGCGGTAGCAGCTGGTTACGCGAGGGGCTCAAGTGGCCGACGCGGGGCTCCCGGTGGTCAGCCCCGGAAGGCGTTAGAACCGGGCGGAAGGCTTTAGAACCGGGCGGACTCGGTGTAGGCGCCCCACTCCGAAACGAGCGCGCCGCAGATCTCACCGAGGGTGGCCTCGGCGCGGGCGGCGTCCAGCATGGGCGGGACCAGGTTCGCGTCGGTGCGAGCCGCCGCGACCAGCGCGGCCAGCGTCGCGTCGATCGCCTGCTGGTCGCGCTGCGCCCGCCGGCGGCCCAGCACGCCCACCTGCTCGCGCTCGACCTCGGGGCTGATCCGGAGGATCTCCAGGGGTTCGGCGACGGTGTCGGTATGGCGGTTCACGCCGACGATCTTCTTCTCGCCCTTCTCCAGCTCCTGCTGGTAGGCGAACGCCGCCTCGGCGATCTCGCCGACGAACCAGCCGTTCTCGATGCCCGCCAGGATCCCGTCGGTCATCGAGCCGTCCTCGCCCATCGCCCGGATCTGCGCGAAGATCGCCTCAGCCCCGGCCTCCATCCGGTCCGTCAGCGCCTCGACGTACCACGACCCGCCGAGCGGGTCGGACACGTTGAGCACGCCGGTCTCCTCCATGATCACCTGCTGGGTGCGCAGTGCGGTCTCCGCGGCGGCCTCTCCCGGCAGCGCGAGCACCTCGTCCAGGGCGTTGGTGTGCAGCGAGTTGGTCCCGCCCAGGACGGCGGCCAGGGCCTCGACGGCGGTCCTGACGATGTTGTTGTCGGGCTGCTGCGCGGTCAGCGAGACGCCCGCGGTCTGGGTGTGGAAGCGCAGCCACTGGGCGCGCGGCGACTTGGCGCCGTAGACGTCGCGCAGCCACCTGGCCCAGATCCGCCGCGCGGCGCGGAACTTGGCGATCTCCTCGAAGAAGTCGATGTGCGCGTCGAAGAAGAACGACAGGCCCGGCGCGAACTCCTCCACGTCCAGGCCGCGGGACAGGCCGAGTTCCACGTAGCCGAACCCGTCAGCCAGGGTGAACGCCAGTTCCTGGGCGGCCGTCGAGCCCGCCTCCCTTATGTGGTAGCCGGACACCGACACCGGCTTGTACCTGGGGATGTGCCGGCCGCAGTACTCCATCAGGTCGCCGATCAGGCGCAGGTGCGGGCGCGGCGGGAACAGCCACTCCTTCTGCGCGATGTACTCCTTGAAGATGTCGGTCTGCAGCGTGCCGTCGAGCTTGGCGAGGTCAGCGCCCTGGCGTTCGGCCGAGACCAGGTACATGCAGAAGACCGGCACGGCTGGCCCGCTGATCGTCATCGAGGTGGTGACGTCGGCCAGCGGAATGCCCTCGAACAGCACGTCCATGTCGGCCGCCGAGTCCACCGCCACCCCGCAGTGCCCCACCTCACCCAGCGAGCGCGGGTCGTCGGAGTCGCGTCCCATCAGGGTGGGCATGTCGAAGGCCACGGAAAGCCCCGCGCCGCCGGCCCGCAGCAGCATCTTGTACCGCTCGTTGGTCTGGCGCGCGTTGCCGAACCCAGAGAACTGGCGGATTGTCCACGGCTTACCCCGGTACCCGGTGGCGTGCAGGCCGCGGGTGAACGGGAACTCCCCCGGCCACCCGATCCGCTCGAACCCGGGTACCACCGCGCCGGGCGGGGGCCCGTAGACCGGGTCGACCTCGAGGCCGGACAGCGTGGTGAAGTCCGCCTCACGCTTGGGCGCCTGGTCGAACCGGCGCTGCCAGCGCTCCCGACCCGCGTGGGCGTCTGCTCCGTTCTGAGCGTCCATGGTCTTGCCTCCCCGTCAGCAGTAAATGCCTGGAGCAAAATAGTTGGACGTCCTACTATCTAGGTGGAGTCTACCCGGCGGGGCGAAGGGGTGGCGCGGGAGAGCACCATCGCTCGTTCGGCAAAAAAAGAATTTTCTATGCAACCGATGCGGTAGCTCCATCGTCTGTAGAGAGCGCGAGGCAGCGAAACGGCCTCCGCGCGCTGCGGTGGCCCGGACGTCGCGGGGGCACGCCCGGGCCGGAATCCGGAGTATCCCTATGGACAGGGGAATGTGGTAGATCTTGGCGTATCGCACGGGTGTCCTTGACGGCCCCCCGACCGGCCCCGACCTGGTGATCTTGCCGGGCGGCGGCGCGGGGCGTGCGGTCACGCTGTTCCCGCAGCCTGCCGGGAACATCACCGAGGGAGAACCGGTGGGCACCGCTGGCGAGGTCGACGCCGATGCCGCCGAGGAGCTGTTCAAGAGCGTCTACCCGCGGCTCGCCGGCTGGGTTCGGCGCCTGGTCGACGACGATGACACCGCGCACGAGATCGCGTCCGAGGCGTTCGTCCGGCTGCTGGCCAGGTGGACCAAGGTGGAGAGCCCGCAGAGCTACCTGTACATGATCGCGACCAACCTCATTCGCGACCACTGGCGCAAGACGGAAAGGGAACGCCGGGCCCTGCGCAGCGTGACGGCGGGCGCGGGGAGCGACCCGGTGGCCTTCCCGGTCCAGGACGTGGACGTGCGGAACCTCATCGCCTCGCTGCCGCCGCGCCTGCGCGACCCGTTCCTGCTGCACTACTACGGCGGGTTCGGGCTCAAGGAGGTCGCGTCGCTGCTGCACCGGCCCGAGGGGACCATCAAGGCCGACCTGTTCGCGGCGCGGGCCAGGCTGAAGACCGCGCTGGGGGAACGCGATGGATGACAAGCACGACGACCTCGATACCTGGCTGAGCGGCCGGGTCGATCCGATGTACCCGCCGCCGGGCACCTACGACCTGATCAGGCGGCGCGCGCGGCGCCGCAAGTACCGCAAGCTGGCCGTCACCGCGGGGTCGGCGGCGGTGATCGTGGCCGCGGCGATCACGGTTCCGCAGGTGGTGAACTTCAACGTGCTGAGCCCGCCCGCCACGGGCGCGCTGGCCGGACGCGCTTCGGTCTCGCCGCGGAGCGGGGGCGGCGTCGCGGAGTCATCCGCCGGGTCGCAGCCCGTCTTTCCGCCCGCCCCGTCGCAGCCGGTATTGCCCGTGCCGGCGGACTTCCGGCCTTCCTCGGTCACCTTCGTCGGGACCGACACCGGCTGGGTGATCGGGCAGGCAGGCACGCCGGGGCAGTGCGCGACGGAGTTCTGCACCTCGGTGGCGCGCACGGATAACGCCGGAGACAGCTGGAGCGGGGTGCCCGCGCCGCTCACCGGGGCGGCCGACGGCGCCACCGGGGTGAGCCAGATCCGGTTCCTCAACCTGGACGACGGGTGGGCGTTCGGGCCTGAGCTGTGGGCGACCCACAACGGCGGGCGGACCTGGGCGCAGGTCGACACGCACGGGCAGCGGGTCACCGACCTGGAGACGGTGGGCGGCCGGGTGTTCGCGGTCTTCGCGACCTGCACCGGCGGCGGGGCGGCGTTCGCCAGCGGGTGCACGAGCTTCACGCTGTACTCCTCGCCGTCCTGGGTCGACGACTGGGCCCCGGTGGGCGCCCTGACCTCCGGCCTGACCGCGGCCGCGCCTGACGGCGCCGCGTCCCTGTTCCTGACCGAGACGCGCGGGTTCCTGCTGGCCCCGGACGGGACGCTGTACGCGGGGCAGGTGGGCGGCGTAGACGGCGCCGCGGCCTGGCAGGCGGTCGGGCGGATCCCGTGCGCCGGCGGTGCCGGGCGGGCGCAGGCCGACGGCCAGCCCGCGGGCGCGCTGATCGGCGCGGAGGACGCGAAGGACCTGATCCTGGCCTGCGCGGCGAACCCGCCGCCCGGGTTCAGCGTGCAGAAGAAGCTGACCTTCACCTCCGCCGACGGCGGGGCCAGCTGGCAGGAGATCGCCATCGGGCCGACCCAGGGATTGGCCACCTCGATGGCCGCGAGCAAGGCCGAGGGCCTGATCCTCGCCACCAACCAGGGCATCGACCTGCTGCCTGCGGGCCGCACCACCTGGCAGCCGCTCACGCTGACCGGGCCGCCGCCCGGCGGGTTCTCCTACGTGGGCATGACCACCGACCAGCAGGGGATCGCGCTGCCCGCCGACCCGCAGGCCGGGACGGTGTGGTTCACCTTCGACGGCGGGAAGACCTGGGCACCCTCGATGGTGAGCGGCTCGTAGGGCCCCAGGTGTCCGGGTCCTAGGGGAGCAGGGCCCCTAGGGTCCGGGCTCCTGGGTTCCTAGGGGTTTTAGGTGCCCGACGGTGCCTCGGCGTCGGCCGCGTCCTGCGGGATGAAGTCGCCCGCAGCCAGGCGCAGCTTGCGGAGCAGGTCGAAGAGCTCCTTGAGCTCTCCGGGCCCGTACCCCCCGAGGCCGAACTCCGCCGCCATCAGGTCCCTGGTCGCCCGCTCCACCACGGCGCGGCCCTGCTCGGTGATCTCGGCCAGCCGGCCCCTTCCGTCGGCGGGGTTCGGGCGGCGGATGACCATGGCCTGGCGTTCCAGGCGGCTGATGATGTTCGTGACGCTGGTGGGGTGAACCATCAGGCGCTCGCCGATGATGCTCAGCGGCAGGGCGCCGCGCCGGGAGAACGTGAGGAGCACCAGCGCCTCGTAGCGCGCGAAGGTCAGCTCGTACGGCCGCAGCAGCGCGTCAAGCTCGCCGAGGAGGATCTGCTGGGCGCGCATGATCGAGGTGACGGCGGCCATGGCCGGCGAAGGGCCGAACCTGTTCTCCCAGATGCTCGCCGCCCGGTCGATGGGATCAAACGGCAGCTCAAGCGGCTTACTCACGAGTACTACCGTAATCCGTCGGTCAGGTGTTTGGGTTGTCGAGCAGATCTTCGGCGGCTTGGAAGGGGTCCAGGGTCCCGGCCGCGACCCGGGCGGCCAGCTCGTCGACGCCGTCCGCGTCCAGCCTGGCGCGCAGCGTGGCCAGGGCCAGCGCGGTGATCTCCTCCCGCGCCCGCTCGCGCCGCCTTTGCTCTAGCTCGCCGCTGGAGCGGAGCCAGGCCCAGTGCGCGTCCAGGGCTTGCTCCAGCTCGACGATCCCGGCGTCGCGCAGGCCGCCCGTGGCGACGGCGGTGATGATCGGGGGCTTCCACCCGCCGGGCTCATGGTGCCCGAGCGCGATCATGGTGCGCAGGTCGCGCACCACCTGGTGCGAGTCTGGTCTGTCAGCCTTGTTCACCACGAACAGGTCGGCCACCTCCAGGATGCCGGCCTTGGCCGCCTGGATCGCGTCGCCCAGGCCCGGCGCCAGGAGCACGACCACGGAGTCGGCGAGCGCGGCGACCGCGACCTCGGCCTGCCCGACGCCGACCGTCTCGACCAGGATCACCTCGAACCCGGCCGCGTCCAGGACCCGGATGGCCTGCGGCGCGGCGGCCGCCAGGCCGCCGAGCTGGCCGCGGGTGGCCATCGACCTGATGAACACCTGGTCGTCCGTGGCGTGATCCTGCATCCGGACCCGGTCGCCGAGCAGCGCGCCTCCGGTGAACGGCGACGTCGGGTCGACCGCGAGGACGGCCACGCGCCGGCCCGCGGCGCGGAAGGCCCCCACGAGCGCGCTGACCGTGGTGGACTTCCCGACCCCCGGCGCCCCGGTCAGGCCGATGACGCGGGCCGCGCCGGTGAGCGGGAGAAGATCCTTGATGACCGAACGAGCGTTTGGTGAACCGTCCTCGACCAGCGAGAGCAGCCGGGCGACGGCGCGCAGGTCCCCGCCCAGAGCCCGGTCGAGCTCGGAGGCCGCGGCGACGTCGGCCACTGGCTAGCCGCGGACGCGCAGGAGCAGCGCCTCGCCCTGCCCGCCGCCGCCGCACAGGCCCGCGGCGCCGAGCCCGCCGCCACGCCGGCCCAGCTCGTAGATCAGGTGCAGGGCGATCCTGGCCCCGGAGGCCCCGACGGGGTGGCCGATCGCGATCGCGCCGCCGTTGACGTTCACTACATCGGGCCCGACGCCCAGGTCGCGCATGGACTGGATGGCCACGATGGCGAACGCCTCGTTGATCTCGATCAGGTCCAGGCCGGCCACGGTCAGCCCGGCCTTGGCCAGGGCCTGTGAGATGGCGTGGGACGGCTGGGAGTGCAGCGAGTTGTCGGGTCCCGCGACGTTGCCGTGCGCGCCGATCTCGGCCAGCACGGTGGCCCCGGCCCGCTCGGCGGCCTCGGCCGACATGACGACCACGGCGGCGGCACCGTCGGAGATCTGCGACGCGGTGCCCGCGGTGATCGTCCCGTCCTTCGCGAACGCGGGCCTGAGCTTGGCCAGCGACTCGGCGGTGGTGCCGGGGCGGATGCCCTCGTCCTCCGTCACGCTCAGCTCCTCGCCGCCCTTTTGCGGAATGGCGACGGGGACGATCTCGGCGGCGAGCAGCCCGTTCTTGGTCGCCTCCGCCGCGCGCTGGTGCGAGAGCGCGGCGAACTCGTCTTGCTCGGCGCGGGTGATGCCGAGCTTGCGCCCGCTGTTCTCGGTGGACTCGCCCATCGACAGGTGGTCGAACGCGTCGGTCAGGCCGTCCAGGGCCATCGAGTCGAGCACCTCGAACGGGCCGTACTTGTAGCCGGCGCGGGAGTTCGGCAGCAGGTGGGGGGCGCGGGTCATGGACTCCATGCCGCCGGCCACGATCACGTCGTGCTCGCCGAGCCTGATCAGCTGCGCCGCGAGCGCGATGGCGTCCAGCCCGGACAGGCACACCTTGTTGACCGTCAGCGCGGGGATCGTCATCGGAATCCCGGCCGCGACGGCCGCCTGACGGGCAGTGATCTGGCCCGCGCCGGCCTGCAGGACCTGGCCCATGATCACGTACTGGACCTGGTCCGGCGCTATGCAGGCCCGGCCGAGGGCCCCGGCGATCGCGATACCGCCGAGTTCGGTGGCCGTCTTGCTGGCGAGGGACCCGAGCAGGCGGCCCACGGGAGTCCTCGCGCCTCCGACGATGACCGGCTGACGTGGTTCACTCATGTCTGTAACGATACCCAGCCGGCTGCCTCCGAGGAGATATGGTGCTGCCCCTGCTGACCCGCATCGATCACGTCGGCATCGCCTGCCGGGACTTGGAGCGGGCGGTGAGCCTGTACCAGGCGACGTTCGGGCTTGAAGTGGTGAGCATGGAGGTGGTCGCCGAGCAAGGGGTCCGCGAGGCCATGCTGCGGGTGGGCCCGGTCGGCGGGTCGGCGGCTGGCCCGGGCTACGTTCAGCTGCTCGAGCCGCTCGAAGACGACACCCCGGTGGGCCGGTTCCTGGCCCGGCGCGGGGAGGGCCTCCACCACGTGGGCTACGGCGTCAGCGACATCACCTCGGTGCTGGCCGAGATCGCCGGCACCGGCATCCGGCTCATCGACTCCCGTCCGCGGCACGGGTCCATGGGCGCGTCCATCGCGTTCCTTCACCCCGCTGACCTGGGCGGCGTGCTCACCGAACTCGTGCAGTTCGCCGACCAAGCGTGAGCGCCCGGCCGCGGCGCGAATCGCCAGGTTGACCGCCCAGACGGACGATAAGGGGATTTACTGGTGCTGATGGGATAGAGAACTCCGAAGGCACCGCCAAAGCACCCGAGTAAGAGTAGTCTGCCTGTCACTGGGCGGGAGTCGTATCTGCACGCCGACCCCGCCGTAAAACCCCCGTCGCATTCACGTCTAGCCAGGATTAGGCCACATGCAATCGGACATTGACGCCCAGCTGACCAACTTCTTCGAAGAAGCCCCGCCGCGCGAGTTCGCCACGGTCATGCGCGGCTACGACCGCCACCAGGTCGATGAGCACATCAGGAACATCGAAGCCGAGGTGCGGACGCACCGCGAGCAGACCGGGACCTTGAAGCGGGAGCTGTCCGAAGCGCACCGCCAGATCCAGGAGCAGGAACGCCCGACGTACTCGGGCCTCGGCGCGCGCATCGAGCAGCTGCTGCGGCTCGCCGAGGAGCAGGCCACCGAGCTGGTCCAGGCCGCCCGTTCTGAGGCGAACGAGATCAAGGCCGCGGCCAAGGTCGACGCGGCCGAGCTGCGTGCCGGGGCCGAGAACGAGGCCGCTGAGCTGCGTGCGAACGCCAAGCGCGAGACCGATGACCTGCGCGGGGCGGCCGAGCGTGAGGCCGACTCGATCAGGACGACCGCCCGGCGCGAGGCCGACGAGCTGACCTCGACCACCGAGCGCGAGGCCGCCAAGCTGCGCGCCACCGCCGATCACGAGGTGGCGGAGAAGCGGGCCGCCGCCGAGCGCGACATCGCCAAGCTGCGGACCAGCACTGAGCGCGAAGTGGCCCAGCTCAAGGCGACCGCCAAGCGGGAGCGGGACGAGATCCTCACCACCTCCAAGCGCCAGGCTGACGAGATGCGCAGCCAGGCGCAGCGGATCCTGGAGGAGAGCGAGGCCCAGCGCGCCCAGGCCGAGGCCGAGTTCGAGATCCAGCTTGCCGCGCGTCGGGAAGAAGCCGAACGCCAGGAGGCCGAGCGGCTGGCCGCCGCCCAGTCCGCCACGCAGAAGCTGGTCTCCGAGGCCGAGCAGCGGGCGTCCACGGCCGAGCAGCGGGCCGCCAAGGCTTCGGCCCAGGCAGACCAGACCCGCCGGGACGCCGACCAGCACGCCAGGCAGCTGGTCAGCAACGCCAAGAAGAACGCCGACCAGATCGTCAGCCAGGCCAAGACCCAGGCCGAGCAGTTGCTCGCCGAGGTCAAGGCGGACGCCGAACGCCGCCGCGCCGCGGCCCAGCGCGAGGTCGACGACCTCACCAGGCAGAAGGACAGCATCGCCAGCCACCTGGCGCAGGTGCGCCAGCTCCTCGGCGGGCAGCTGCCGGGCAGCCTGGCGGCCGAGCCGGCCAAGCCCGCCATCAGTGCCGAGCAGACCGCGCCGCGCAACGGCGGCCCGGCTCCCGCGCCCACTACGGTCCAGCAGGCTCCGCCTGCGGCCCACCAGGCTCCGCCTGCGGCCCACCAGGCCACCCAGGTGGCGCCCGCCCCGGCCCAGATGGCAGCGCAGCAGGCCACCCAGGCGCAGCCGACGCAGGTGCAGGCCGCCAGGCCCGCGCCCGCCCCGGCCGGCGCCCAGGCCACGAAGCAGGGGGCCAACGGCAAGGAGGACGACGAAGACTGGTGGACCGAGTAGGGTCCGCTTTCTTCGCCCGATAGGTAGCGCAGGCCGCGCCGCCGCTCTGATCCGGAG
>JBOHCK010000160.1:0-13593 GCA_050698755.1 Streptosporangiaceae bacterium
GCCGCCCCAGCCCCAGCCCCAGCCCCAGCCCCAGCCCCGGTGCCGATGGTCGATTCGGCCTTCGCGCCGACGGCGGAGACCCCGATCCCCGCGGCCTTCCGGGCGACCGAGCCGCCCCGGCCCGCGCCAGACCGCCCGCAAGGCCGGCCCCTGCAGAACTGGCCCGACCAGCCGAGCCCGGGCGGCCGCCCCCCGAAGCGCGGTGGCCGCCGGCGGACGGGGATCGTGGCCCTGATCCTGGCGCTGGTGGTGGCCGCGGGCGGTACGGCGATCGGCCTCGCTCTGGCCGGACACCACAATAAGCCGAACGGCGGTGGCCAGGGGTCACCCACGGCGAGCACGCCGGCGGCCACGCACACCGCATCGAGCACGGCCGCACCGGCTACCCTCCCGGTCCTGGTCGCGGGCGGCTACCACGGGATCAAGCCGAAGGAGATCGCCTTCAGCGCCGACGCCGGGAACGTCGTGACGGGCATCACCTGGTCCTCCTGGACGGGCACCAGGGCTCTCGGTTCCGGCACCTCCGACATCGATACCTGCATCCCGAGCTGTGCCGCGGCGCCCACCGATCTCGTCACGACGATGCTCGTACTCTCCCAGCCCGTGGACGGGCACTTCACGGTGATCTCGGAGGTGCGCAACGGCACCACGCAGGCGTTCGTCTATCCCAATACCTGGGCGCTGAACGCCTCATAGTTCAGGGGACCGAGCGGATCTTCCAGACCAGCGCCGAGCTGAGCACGACCAGCCCGGCGACCGTCAGGAACAAGGTCGGGTACCCGCCGAACCTGCTGACCAGCGGCGCCGCGATCGCCGGACCCAGGACCGCGGGCAAGGAGCCGGCGATGCTCAGGACGCCGAGGTCCTTGGCGCGGCCGGCCGCCGAGGGCAGCACCTGGGTGATCAGGGCCTGGTCCACCGACAGGTACACGCCGTAACCCAGGCCCAGGATCACGGCCGAGGCGATGGCCACCGGCCACGAGGGCCAGAACGCGAGCATGACCGCGGGGACCGCCATGACCAGGCCCGAGACCGTCACCGGGAGCTTGCGCCGGCCGGTCCGGTCCGAGATCATCCCGCCCGTCACCGTGGTCAGGGTGACCCCGGCGGAGTAGATCAGGACCAGGATGAGCAGCCCCTGCTCGGCCGTGTGCCCGGGGAACAGTTGGGCATACCGGATACGGTCGCGCAGGAAGTACAGCAGGTACAAGATGGCCATGGCGTTGCCGAGGCTGATCGTGAAGCGGGTCAGCCAGGCCCAGCCGAAATCGGGGTAGCGCCGCGGGCTCAGCCAGAATGACGCCGCAAACTCGCGCCAGGCGAACGCCGGCCGGGCGGCGCGGGCCAGCGGCGGGTCTGGTGTGGTCAGCGCGAACGGCAGCGCGCAGACCACCACGAGCACCGCGATCAGCGCGTACCCGCCGTTGCCCGTGACGGCCAGGCTGACCAGCGCCACGGCCAGCACTACTCCGATGATCTGCGGAATCCCGATCCAGCCCGACACGGCGCCGCGCTGCCGCACGGGCACGTGGTCGGGGACGCCCGCCGCGACGCTGGCCTGCATCGCGTTCAGGCCGATCTGGGCCAGGCTCCAGGCGATGATGACCCCGGCGATGGTGTGCTGGCCCGCCAGCAGGACGAGCGCCGCGGCGCCCGCCAGCGCGCCGCCCACCGTCCACGGGTGCCGCCGCCCGAACCGTCCGGTGGTGCGGTCCGACAGCGCCCCGGCGACCGGGTTGGCGACGAGCGCCGCGGCCGCGCCGACGCCGGTCACCCAGCCGAGCGCGGCGATCTTGCCCGCGGGGCCGGCGATCGCCTGGACCTGATTCGGCAGCAGCACCTCCAGCGGCCCGAAGTACCCGAGGTACAGCCCGAGGTTGGCGAGCGCGATCAACGAGACCCAGCGCTTCCCCACGTTCCGGGTCGGCTCCGCGGCCCGGGTTGGCTGCATGGCGGCGACTGCCTACGCGCGCTGCCGGGCTATAACGTCGCGGTACCAGTCGTAGGACTTCTTCGGGGCGCGGGCCTGGGTGGCGTGGTCGACGTAGACCAGGCCGAAGCGCTGGCTGAAGCCCTGGTTCCACTCGAAGTTGTCGGCCAGCGTCCACAAGAAGTAGCCGCGCACGTCGGCGCCCGCGGCCATCGCGGCGTGCAGGGCCCGCAGGTGAGCGTCCACGTAGTCGATCCGGAACTGGTCATCGACGATGCCGTCGGCCGCCAGAACGTCCTGGTTCGAGCAGCCGCTCTCGGTGATGTACAGCGGCGGCAGCGCGGCCCCGGAGCCGTAGCGCCCGGCGAGCATATCAAGCGCCTCGCGCAGGCCCTCAGGAACGACGGGCCAGCCGAACGCGGTGACGGGGTACCCGGTGATCGGCTGGAGGCTGAAGGGCAGCGGCGGCTCCGCCGGCGCGGCCACCCTGGTCGGCGCGTAGTAGTTGGCCCCGAGGCCGTCCAGCGGAGCCGAGATCACGGCCAGGTCCCCGTCCTGCACGCAGGCCAGCCCGCCCGTCTCGTCCGCGCCATAGCCGTACGCGGAGAGGTCCGGGTAGCGCCCGAGGAGCACCGGGTCGGTGAAAAGCCGGTTGTGCAGGTTGTCGTAGGCGCGCACGGCCTCCTGATCGGCGATCGACGGAGAAGCCGGCCAGACGGGGGAGTAGTGGTTGGTGATCATCACCTGGCGCGCGCCGGCCGCCCGCAGCGCGGCGGTGGCCAGGCCATGCCCGAGCAGCAGGTGGTGGGCGCTGGGCAGCGCGCCGGCCATCAGCGCGCGCCCCGGCGCGTGGAGCCCGAACGCGTACCCGAGCGCCATCACGATGAACGGCTCGTTGAGCGTGATCCACAGCCCGATCCGGTCGGCGAGCCGCCCGGCCACGATCGCGGCGTAGTCGGCGAACCGTTCCGCGGTCGCCCGGTTCATCCAGCCGCCCGCGTCTTCCAGGGGCTGCGGCAAATCCCAGTGGTACAGGGTCGGCACCGGCGTGATGCCCGCCGCGAGCAGCGCGTCGGTCAGCCGGTCGTAGTAGTCGAGCCCAACGCGGTTGACCGCGCCCCGACCGTCCGGCTGGACCCGCGGCCAGCCGAACGAGAACCGGTACGCGGTGGCGCCGAGGCCGGCCAGCAACGCGACGTCCTCGCGCCAGCGGTGGTAGGAATCGGTGGCCACCTCACCGGTCGCGCCGTCGACGATCACCCCGGGCCGCTGGCAGAACGTGTCCCAGATCGACGGGCCGCGGCCGTCCTGGCTGACCGCGCCTTCGATCTGGTACGCCGCGGTGGACACTCCCCAGTAGAACCCGGCGGGGAACCGGGGCATCGGCTCGTCCATTACGGCGTGAACACGATCCGGCCGACGACCTCGCCGTCGGCTAGCCGCTGAACTCCGGCCGCCACGTCGTTCAGGCCCAGGCGGGAGCCGATCAGCGGGCGGATCACGCCGTCGGCGGCCAGCTTCTGGAGCTGGGCGTGGCAGTCCTTGATGGCCTGCGGCTCCTTGGTCTGGTACAGGCCCCAGTGCAGGCCCACGATCGAGTAGTTCTTGATCAGCGCGTGGTTCAGCGCGGCCGAGGGGATCTGCCCGCTGGCGAAGCCGATGACCAGGATCCGGCCCTCGAACGCGATGCACTTGGTTGACCTGGCGTAGGTGTCGCCGCCCACCGGGTCGTAGATCACGTCGGCGCCCCGGCCGCCGGTGACGTCCTTGACCACCTCCACGAAGTCCTCGCAGAGCCGGTCGATCACCACGTCCGCGCCGAGGGCCCGCGCCGCCTCGGCCTTCCGCTCGCCGCCCACCACGCCGATGACCCGGGCGCCGGCCGCCTTGCCGAGCTGCACGGCCCCGCTGCCGACTCCGCCGGCCGCGGCGTGCACCAGCAGCGTCTCCCCGGCGGCCAGGTGCGCCCGCCGGTGCAGCCCGAACCACCCCGTCTGGTACGTGATGAAGAAGGCCGCAGCCTCGTCGTCGTCCAGCGCGTCCGGGGCGGGCAGGACGGCGCCCGCGTGCATCAGCGCAAGCTCCGCGAAGGCCCCGTGCGGCAGCGCCGACCCGCCGATCACCCGGTCACCGGCGGCGACGCCGGTCACGCCGGGCCCGGCCGCGACGACCTCGCCGCACAGCTCGATGCCGGGGGTGAACGGCAGCGGCGGGCGGACCTGGTAGCCGCCGCGGCACATGAGCACGTCGGGGAAGTTCGCCGCGGCCCCCCGCACCCGGACCAGCACCTGCCCGGGTCCGGGCTCCGGATCGGTGGCCTCGGCCAGCTGCAGCACGTCGCGCGGCTCGCCGAGCTCGTGTACCTGCCATGCCCTCACTGCGCGGCCTCCAACCCTTGATGCCCCTCGACTTCCTCGATCCGCTGCTGCATGCGGTTCATCCCGCGCAGCCACTTGTCCGGGTCACCGGCCCGGAACGCGTAGTACTCCTGGACCTCCGGATGGGGCAGGATGAGGAACCTGCCGTCCGCCAGGCCCTGCCACAGCGCGTCGGCGACCTGCTCGGGCTCGATCGCGGCCGCGGCCAGGACCACCTTCCCGGCCTCGCCGGCGGCCTCGAGCATGGCCGTCCTGACCCCTTGCGGGCAGATGCAGTGCACGGTCAGCCCGCGGTGGGCGTAGGTGGCGGCGAGCCATTCCGCGTAGGCCTCGGCCGCGTGCTTGGTCACCGAGTACGTCGCGGAGCCCAGCATGGTGAGCAGGCCGGCCGCCGAGGCGGTCACGACGAAGCAGCCGCGCCCGCGGTCCAGCCATCCGGGCAGCAGCTCCCGCGACGCCCGGACGTGCGCCATGAGGTTGATCTCCCACGACCGCTGCCAGGTCTCCTCCGGGGCATCCGGCCCCTGCCCCGCGGCGATCCCGGCGTTGGAACAGTAGATGTCGATCTCGCCGAGGTGCGCGCGGGCCGCCGCGATCAGCTCGTGCACGCCGCTGGCGGTGGCCATGTCTCCGGGTGCGGCGTAACCGCCGATCTCCGCCGCGACCGCGGCCGCAGCGCCGGCGTCCACGTCGTTGACGACCACCCGCGCGCCGCCCGCCGCGAGCCTGCGCGCCAGGGCGCGGCCGATTCCCGCTCCGCCGCCGGTGACGACGGCTCCCGACCCATCGATATCCCAGGGCATCCTCTGAGGTTATCGCGACGGTTATCGCGATCCCTATGGCCCCCGCGGCGGCACGTACCGGTAGCCGAACCCGCGGACCGCCTCGATCGCCGAGCCCGCCCCGCCGTCCTGGCCGAGCTTGCGGCGCAGCCGCAGGATGCAGAACTTCACCCGCTCGGGCCCGATCCCGAGCGGGTCGTTCCAGGCGAGTTCCAGCAGCTGATCGGGGGTCAGGGTCCGGCCGGGGGCCTTGATGAGCGAGGCCAGCAGGCGGAACTCGGTCGGGGTCAGCGCGACGGTGTCGCCGTCCGCGATGACCTCGCGCGTGTCGAGCCTGACCAGCAGCCTGCCGTCCTGGTACACCTCGGCCTGCGGCTGGCCGGTTCTGGGCCGGCGCAGCAGCGCCTCGACCCGGGCGGCCAGCTCGCCGTTGCCGAACGGCTTGGTCAGGTAGTCGTCGGCGCCGCTGCGCAGCCCGCGCACCTTGTCGGTCTCGTTGCCGTGCGCGGTCAGCATCAGTACCGGGACATCGCTGAGGTCGCGAATGCGCTCCAGGACCCCCCACCCGTCCAGCGACGGCAGCCCGATGTCGAGCACGACCAGGTCCGGGCGCGCGTCGTGGAAGGCGCGCAGCCCTTCCTTCCCGTCCGCCGAGTGGGCTACGTCGAACCCGCTCCTGGACAGTACGGTGCGGATGCCGAGCGCGATGTCCCTGTCGTCCTCGATGACCAGCACCCGGCCCTTCCCGGTACCCGCGGTCATGGTGCCGCCGGGAGGTAGACGCTGAACGTGCTGCCCAGGCCGAGCACGCTGTGCACCTCGACGCGCCCGCCGTGCATCTCGGCCAGGATCTTGACGATGGACAGGCCCAGGCCGATCCCCGGCAGCCCGGCGGTGCGCGCGTTGGAGGCGCGGACAAACCGATTGAACAGCTGGTCGGCCTCGGCGGGCGGGATGCCGATGCCCGAGTCCGCCACGTCGATCCGCCAGGTCCGCCCCTCGCAGCTGGCGGTGACGCGGACCACCCCGTTCCGGTGCGAGAACTTGACCGCGTTGGACAGCAGGTTGTCGAGCACCTGCGTCAGCCGCCGCGCGTCAGCCTGCACGGGCGGTCCGTCCCCGGTCCTGACCACGATCGTGACCCCCTGCTTGGCGGCGCCCGCCGAAGCGCTCTTGACCGCTTCGGCGGTGAGCTCGGGGATGGAGACCTCCGCCAAATCCAGCGGCAGGGCCCCCGCCTCGACCCGGTCCAGCATGAGCAGGTCGCCGATGAGCCGGTGCAGCCGGTCGGCGTTCCGCTCGATGATGTCGAGGAAGCGCATGCCCTCCGAGGTGAGGCCCTCGGCCTCCCCCCTGATCAGCTCGCAGAACGAGACGATCGAGGTCAGCGGGGTGCGCAGCTCGTGCGACACGATGGCAAGGAACTGGTTCCTCGCGTCGTCGACCTTCCGCAGCCTGGCGTTGTTCTCGAGTTCGTCGTCGAGCATCCGCTGGCGCTGTCTCTCCAGCTCAGTGCGGTCCGACATGTCCCAGGAGAGCCACAGGTCACCGCGCCACTGGTCGTCGACGAGCACCGGCCAGTAGTCGCACTCGATCGTGCGCCCGTCGGCGCAGCCGAACTGCTCACCGGAGACCGGCTCCCTGGCCCGGAGCACCTCCGCGCTGCGCTGGGCGAACGCGTCTGGGTCGGCGAACACCTCCTGGACGCGCCCGACTACTAGGGCGGCGCGGGTCCCCGCGAGCCGTTCGGGTGAGTCGATGCCGTACAGGGCGCCGAAGCTCTGGCTGACGTGCGTGATCAGGCCCCGCTCGTCGGTGATGAGGATGCCGGGGATGGCCGAGGCGATGAGGCAGTTGAGGCGCTCGGTCTGGTCGGCCAGCGCGGCGTGGGAGCGCTCGATCTCGGCCAGCGCCTGCCGATCGGGGCGGGTGGCCAGGTCGTTGGCGTGGCGGATCTGGCTGGCCACGATGGCGGCGACCGCGTACGCCGTGGAGCGGACCTCCTCGTTCCAGCTCGCCGTCTCGCCGATCAGCGCCAGCGCGCACAGGCACTGACCGCCGACCGGCACCGAGTAGATCAGGAGCAGGCTCGCGGGCCGGCCATCGGGCGAATCCTCCCCAGACAGGTCGACATGACCGCCCCTGAGGGTAGCCCGGTCACGTTGCGCCAGCGACAGCGCGCCGATCCTGGCCAGCAGCGCGGGATCGGCGGCGCGGGCCGGGTACGCCTCGAGCACCGTGGCCGGCTGCCCGGCCGACGGCTGGAAGGCCAGCGCGGCGCGGATGCCGAACGTGGCCACGAGCCGCTCGAGTACGGCGGGCAGCGCGGCGAGGTCGGTGTCGTCTCGCAGGAGTTGCGCGACGGCGTATTCGAGGAGGTCAGCCGCGGACCTGCCGTGGTGCACGCGGTTCGCGGCGAGCGCCGGACCGGCCTTGGCGGCGGATGCGCGAGAATCGGCCATAACCCCCTGACCCCCATTTCCCTCTCGCGTTCCAGAGCTCCCAGTCTAGAACACGGAAAGTAACTGTCCTTGTGCAATAGGTTACATCCGTGGGGGGCGTGAGCCACGGCGAGCCCGGAGTATCATCGAGAGTGGTGGTTCCGGCCGCCTCTGGGTCCGCGGACAGAGCTGCAAGCTCACCGGTTGCTTTAGCTACAGGCGGCAAGTCTTTCCCGCCCGACGTACGCGGACCCCGGGCGTGAGGGAAGGACTGCCATGCCCGGTGAGTCGCGTTCGCTGCCCGGTCGGCCCAGCCTGCGCTACCTCAGGCTTGAGGCGAAACGCCGCCTGGCCGCGGGCGAGTTCCCCAGCCTGCACGACGCGCAGACGGCCATCGCCAGGGAGCACGGCCTGCCCAGCTGGGCCGCGCTCAAGCAGCTGCTCGACGCCCCCGCCCTGCCCGACCAGGAAAGCCACGCGCTGGCCCAGCTGCGCTGGGTGATCTCCCGTTTCGCAGGCGCGACCGACCCGGGCTGGGCGGCACCCGGCGAGGACGAGCTACGGCAGCACTTCACCGATCAGGTCCTGGCTGTGCTCCCGCCGGCCACCCTTACCGCCCAGATCGCCGCCGCGGCCGGCGACCTGCGCGGCGAGCTGGAGGTTCTCGGGCGGACTCCGCTGGAAGCGCAGGTCGTGCTGGCGGACGTCGAGTACCTCATCGCGGTCGAGGCCGACCCCCCGCACCGCGTGACCGGGCTGCGCGCCATGCCGCTCGGCCGCCGGATGCATGATCCGCGCGTCATCCGCACCGGACCCGCTCCCGCCCGTGCCTGGGGCGAGGTGCCCGCCGGGGTACCGGCCATCGCGGACCAGGCCTGCGAAGAACTCGGCCTGCCCGCCCTGCTCCTGGCGGGCGGGACCAGACAAGACCTGGAGCCGTGGGTGTTCGTCAGGGGCTGGGCGGACCTGGAGCGCGAGCAGCCCCTGGACCCCGGCCACCGGTTTCCGGCGCCGGGCGTAGCCGCGCTGGTCGCCACGACCGCCGCACTCCGGCTCGTCGCCGAAGGCCGCGTCGGCCTCGACCGCCCGGTCAACGACTACCTGCGCGCCGTGCGCCTCGAAGACGACGCCGTCACCGTCAGGGACCTGCTCGCGCACACCGGAGGCGTCGACAACCCCGACGAGCTGTACGCCGAGGCCGTCCCGGACCTGGCCACGCTCATGGGCCCGGTCATCGGCTGCTCCGGCCCGCGCGGGGTGGCCCGGCCGAGCAACGGCGGGGTGGCCGTGCTGGGCCAGCTCATCGCCGACGTCACCCGAACGCCCTACGCCGGCGCCGTCACCACCTTGGTGCTCGGCCCGCTCGGCCTGCGCGACTCGACGTTCCCGGCCAGCCAAGCCGGGATCGACCCCGCCGCGGTCACCGGTTACGCGCTGACCCTGGAGGGCGTGTTCCAGCCGGTCCCGGCCCGGATCTGCACGATCCAGGCCGCGGCCGGGCTGTGGTCAACGGGGGCCGATCTCGTGCGCTTGGGACTCGGGTGGTCACGGCTGCTGCCCGAGTCCCTCGCGCACGAGGCGCTCACCCCGCAAGCCCCCCAAGACGGCGAACACCGCGGACCTGTGACCGGCCTCGGCTGGCTCCTGAGCCCGCGCGGTGACATGGCGGTGCACGCCGGGGCCGGGCCCGACGCCACCGCCTCGCTGGCCATCCGCGTCCGCGACCAGCGGACGCACGTCGTGCTGACCAGCCGCATGATCCCGATCAACGCCATCGAGGCCCGCCTCCTGCGCGCCTGGACCAACGCCGAATAATCAACAAAACACAAGGGGACCCCATGTACCAGCCCTACCCGGCCGGCGCCCAGATGCCGGCCATGCAGCGCCCGCCCGTTCCGCCCAGTGTCACCAACGCCGTCCGGGTCATGTACGTCGGCGCGCTCACCAGCCTGCTCGGCATCGTCATCGACATCGTGACGGTCGGTGCCACCAAGACCGCCATCGAGAAGAGATCCCCGAATCTGGCGATGAGCCAGGTCAACTCGGTCCAGCACGTCCTGGTCACCTCGTTCATCATCGGGGGCGTGATCGGCGCCGCCGTCTGGCTCGTCCTGGCCCGCCTGTGCCGGGCCGGCAAGAACGGGGCGCGGATCACCGGGACGGTCCTGTTCGGCCTGGCCACCCTCGACACCCTCGTCGGCGCCGCTGTCGCCCCGATCGCCGGCGTAGTCAGGATCTGGGCCGTGGTCGTCTGGCTGGTCGGCCTGACCGCGGTGGTCTTCCTCTGGCGGCGCAGCTCGACCGCGTTCTTCAAGGGCACCGGACCCTCATGATCGAGGTCGACCGGCTGGTCAAGCGCTTCGGGGCGGTGACGGCGGTGGACGGCCTGAGCTTCACCGTCTGCCCCGGCCACGTGACAGGCTTTCTTGGCCCTAACGGCGCTGGTAAGAGCACCACGATGCGCGTCATCCTGGGCCTTGACGCCCCGACTAGCGGCACGGCCCTCATCAGCCGGCGCAGGTATGACGCCCTGGTCCGCCCGCTGCACGAGGTCGGCGCGCTGCTCGACGCGACCGCCCTGCACGGCGGGCGGACCGCCCGGGCCCACATCACCTCGATCGCGCGGAGCAACGGCATCGGGCGCCGGCGGGTGACCGAGGTCCTCCAGCTCACCGGCCTGGAGTCGGTGACGGGCCGCCGCGTCGCGGGCTTCTCGCTCGGGATGAAGCAGCGCCTCGGCCTCGCCGTCGCGCTGCTCGGCGACCCACCGGTGCTGATGTTCGACGAACCGGTCAACGGCCTGGACACCGAGGGCATCGCCTGGATCCGCCAGCTGTTCAAGACCCTGGCCGCCGACGGGCGCATCGTCATGGTGTCCAGCCACCTGATGAGCGAGATGGCCCAGACGGCGGACCACCTGATCGTCATCGGCCGGGGCCGGCTCCTCGCGGACACCTCGACCGCGCAGCTGATCGAGTCGAGCGCCCGCCACGACGTCCTGGTCCGCTCGCCGCGCGCGGGCGAACTGGCGGCGCTGCTCACCGCCCGCGGCGCCACCGTCGCCACCGGGGACGACGGCGGCCTGGCCGTGACCGGCCTCGGTGCGCCCGCCATCGGGGACCTGGCCGCGGAGCACGGCCTCGCCGTGCACGCCCTGATCCCGCGCAGCGCCTCCCTGGAGGACGCGTACCTGGACCTGACCGGGGAGAGCGTCGAGTACCGGGCCGTCCCGGAAGGAGGGCCCAGCCGATGACCGCCACCAGAGTGCCCGCGCCGGAAGGAGGGCCCAGCCGATGACCGCCACCAGAGTGCCCGCGCCGGAAGGAGGGCCCAGCCGATGACCGCCACCAGAGTGCCCGCGCCGGAAGGAGGGCCCAGCCGGTGACGGCCACGCCCGCCCCGGCCCCCATGCCCGCCCCGGCCCCCACGCCCGCCCGGACTCCGGTGCCGCCCCCGGCCCCGGTGCCGTCCCTGGCCGTCCGGGCCCGCGACGTGCTCGCCTGCGAGTGGACCAAGCTCGCCTCGGTCCGCTCGACCTACTGGACCATGCTCGTCGCGGTGGTCACCCCCGTCGCGATCAGCGCGCTCGTGACGGCCGCGATCACGCACGCGCCCGGGCGGGGCCCTCAGCCCGACCCGCTCCTGCCCGGCCTGCTCAGCCTGGAGTACGCCGTGCTGTCCGTCGCGGTGCTCGGCGTGCTGGCGTTCAGCACGGAGTACGGCACCGGGCTGATCCGCACGACGTTCGCCGCGATGCCCAGGCGCCGTGCGGTGCTCGCGGCCAAGGGTGCCGTGCTCGGCGCGGTGACCCTGATCGCCGGGGAACTGGTCGCCTTCGCCTCATTCCTGATCACGCAGGCGGTCCTGTCTGCTCACCACCAGGGCGTGTCGCTATCCAGGCCCGGCGTGCCGGGGGCCGTGCTGGCCGAGGGCCTGCTGCTGTTCGTCGTGGCCCTGCTGGGCCTGGCCGTGGGCGCGATCGTCAGGCACACCGCGGGCGGGATCGCCGTGGTGGTCGGCGTCATCATCGTGCCCGGCATCGTGGCCGTGCTCCCGGCCCCCTGGGGCAACCGGATCGGCCGCTTCACCCTGGTGGACGCGGCGCACCAGGTCACCGCGCTGCACCCAGCCACTAACCTGTTCGCCCCGGCGCTGTCTGTGGTGGTCCTGCTGGCCTGGCCGGCCCTCGCCCTGCTGGCCGCCGCTCTCATGATCACCCGCCGCGACGCCTGACGAGCAAACTCCCCCCTTCCCCCGCGCCCACGCTCGCGGGTGGCGGGAAGGTGACGCTCACGGACAGTCCGCCATCCGGCCCGGGGTGGGCGGTGATGGTGGCGTGGTGGGCGGTCGCGATGGCCCGGACGATGGACAGCCCGAGCCCGTGCCCGTCCTTATAGGCGGCCCGGCGCCGGTCGAGCCGCTGGAAGGGCTGGAAGAGGCGGTCGACGTCGGCGGCCGGGACGAGCGGTCCGGTGTTGGTCACCGACAGGACGGCCCGGCCCTCCCGCCCCCCGGTCCTGACCTCGACTCGGCCGCCGGGGGTGTTGTGGCCCACAGCGTTCGCGAGCAGGTTGGCCACGAGCCGCTCGGTGAGCAACCGATCCCCATCGAGGAGCGCCGGTTCCGTCACCTCGTCGATCTGGATCCCGAGCCGGCCGGCTTGGTGCTGGAGACCGGCCAGGGTCGCGGAGACGGTGGCGGCGAGGTCAACGGGTTCGCGTTCGGTCAGGCCGCTCTCGCCGCTGGCCAGGGTGAGCAGCGCTTCGATCAGGCGCGCTTGCTCATCGCTGGACGCGAGGACCTCCCGGGCGGTGGCCCGCCAGGCGGCGGCCGTCGTGCCGGGGTCGTCGAGCGCGACCTGGAGGAGGGTGCGCTCGGCCGTGAGCGGGGTCCGCAGCTCGTGGGCGGCGTTGGCGACGAAGTGCCGCTGGGCCTCGAAGGCGGCCTCGAGCCGCGCGAACAGGCCGTCGAGGGTGTCCCCGAGCTCCTTGAGCTCATCCGGCGGGCCGTCGAGGGCCAGGCGCTCGTGCAGGCTGGTCGAGGAGATGCGCCGGGCCGTGCGGGTGATGGTCCGGATGGGCCGCAGCATCCGGCCGGCCACCAGCCAGCCGGCGCCCACGGCGAGTACGGCCACGATGGCCAGCGCGATACCCGAGTTGACCAGGAGCTGGTGCGCGTCGACCGCGCGCTGCGCGGCCTGGATGGTCCCGGCCTGGGTCAGCTGATGCACAGACTGGCCCAGCTGGCGCACGGACTGGGCTAGCTGATGCTGATCCTGGGTCAGCTGATGCTGGTCCCGGGCCAGCGCCTGGTCCTGTGTCGTAACACTTCCGGCTTGCGGGCCGCCCAGCTGGGTCAGCTGGTTCTGCGTCTGGGCCAGCTGATTTGAGACCCGGCTGATCGCGGCGGCCAGGCCCGGTACCGGCGGAAGCAGGGGCTGGAGACGGCCGATGGCGGGAGCGTGCGGGACCTTCGGGATAGGCGGAGTCCGGTATCTGGTCGCCTGCTGAAAGAGGGCGTAGGTGGTGGCGACCAGCGCGGTGCCGGAGAGGAGGAACAGGGCGCCGTAGAGGGCGGTAAGCCGGAACCTGGCGGTGCGGCGGGGGAGCCTCGGCTGGGACGGCGGCGCGAGCCGGGTGTGCGTGGCGCTCATCACTGGCCTCCGATGCGGTAGCCGCGCTCGCGGACGGTCTCGATCAACGGCGGGTCACCGAGCTTGGCGCGCAGCCGGTTGATGGTGGCCTTGACGGTCGTGGTGAACGGGTCGGTCGCCTGGTCCCACACCCGTTCGAGCAGTTCCTCCGCCGGCACCGGCCTTCCCTCGGCGACGAGCAGGCATTCCAGGACGGCGAACTCCTTCGGGGTGAGCGCCAGGCGTCGCCCAGCGCGGTCCGCGAGACCTTTCTCGGGATCAACCGTCAGGTCGCGGTAGCCCAGGCGCTCAGGCCTCGCCGCGCCGGGCCGGCGGGCCAGCGCCTGGACCCGGGCGACCAGCTCGGTGAAGTCGAACGGCTTGGGCAGGTAGTCATCGGCGCCCAGGCCTAGGCCCTCGACCCGGTCCT
>JBOHCK010000161.1:0-13499 GCA_050698755.1 Streptosporangiaceae bacterium
GGAGTACCTCGGCGAGGGCGGATTCCTCGATCTCCCGCACCTGCTCGTCGCTGAGCGGCCGCGGGCCTTCCCGTAGAACCGCCGTCGGGCTCTTGCGTTCGGCCATTTCCAGCCCCTACCGCCGTAATCGGATACTAGAACGTAATTCTGTAACTCATTCGACCCGGTTCGCCCGCGCCCAGTCAAGATCCGCTCGCGAAGCCTAGGCGCGTGGATGCCCTGCTCTCCCGCTCGCCTCCGGGGGCGCCTAGCGGGCCTGGATACCCCATGTGTGGGTCACGGCCTGGCCGGGTTCCAGGACCAACAGGTCCTCGCCGGTCGCGAAGGCGTTCGGTGGGCAGGTCATCGGCTCGATCGCCACCGCCTTCCTACGGCGGTCTGGTCCGAGGGAGTCGCCGGTGAAGACCTGCAGCCAGTGGTAGCCCTCCCCGGCCCACAGCGCTATGCGGGTTCCGGAGCCGCCGTCGGCGGCCAGTTCCGCCCAGGCCCGGCCCTCGCCGTCGCGGTCGAGGCCGGTCAGCGCGTGATCAAGCTGGGTGCTGCCGATCACGCGCGGCTGGCGGAAGTCATACGCCGTCCCCTCGACCGGCATCGCGGGCCCGGACGGGATGCCGCGGTCGTCCATCGGCAGCCATCGGGCTGCGGGCACGCCCAGCTGGCACTCATCGACCGACGCGGTCCGGACGGTCAGGTAGGGATGGCAGCCTGTGCCGTACGGAGCCGCCTGGTGGCCCAGGTTGCGCGCGGTGATGGCGACATGCAGCCCGGTGTCCGACTCGAGCCGGTACTCGGCGTGGATCTCCACGCAGAACGGGTAGCCCTGGTAGCCGTGCGGCGCGCTGCGGAGCACTACCGCGCCTTCCGCCTGCGTGACTGGTGTCCACGCCGTCCATCGGGTCAGGCCGTGGATGGCGTTCCCTCGCGCTGGCTCGGTCAGGGCCAGCTGGAACTCGGTGCCGCCGAACGTGTACCGTCCCGCGTCGATCCGGTTCGGCCAGGGCGCGAGCAGTGCACCAGCCCCGGCCAGGGGCAGTTCGTCGGATTCGTACCCGGCGATCAGCGGCTGGCCGCGGAACTGCAGTTCCCGCAGCCCCGCGCCGAGTTCTGTCACCGTGGCCCGGTACTCGCCGGCCGTGATCTCGTACTGCTGTCCGGTAAGGGGAACGACCATTGGGTCAGGATACGGATAGCAGCAGGGCCGCGCGGCAGCCGGCCACCAGGCCCCAGGCCAGATCGTCTCCGCCAGCCGCCGCGAGCAGCCTGGCAGCCGCGGGTTCGAGCGGCTCTTGGCCCGCCATCCCGAGCAGTACGGCGGACGCCTCGGCCGCCGCCTGGCCGCGGGCGGCGCAGTGCAGCAGCGAGGCCGCCAGCGTGGTCGTCCGCTGCGCCGCGTTGAAGGTGGCCGCGGCGCTGAGCCAGTTCGCCAGCCACACGGCCCGCGTCCCGCCGGAGATGACGCCGCCGAGCAGCCTGAGCGCGAGCAGGACCCCGCTGACGACGCTGTCGCCGCTCGGGACCAGGCCCGGGCCCAGGCCCACCAGGTGCTCGACCGCCTCGACGGCGCCCGCCAGGTCGCCGCTCGCACAGCAGGCCTCCAGCCGGAAGGGCCCGTCCTGGCCAGCCAGACCGGGCGGCGGCTCGGACGCCGAGCAGAGCTTGGCGAGCACGCTGCAGCCGTGATCGAGCCTGGCCCGGGAAAGCGGCCCGAACACCGGGGACGGGTCCCACCAGCGCACGATCCTGATGTCGAGCCCGCAGGCCACGACCCGGCTCCCGCCCGCCCAGCACTCTGCGGAGGCGCGTGCCTCCCACGGGCCGCCGATGATGGCGTTCGGCAGCCTGATGGCATCCGGCGGCGAGATGGCGATCACCCGCGGCTCGGGGACGGGGTCGGCGAATTCGAGGTAGATCGCATGCGGCAAGACCGCGAGGACCTTACCGTGACGGCGTGCCCCCCGCAGCAGGTCGCTGGCCGCCAGGCTGGCCACGCCGACGGTCACGGCCGGCGGCTCAGTACTCGCGTCGGTCAGCTCAGCCCGCATCCGGGAGGCACGCTGGCCTGGCGCGCGGGTCACGTAAGTCACAGTACTGGGGCGCCACTTGCCATTCCTGCTCTTACGGTTCGGGCTAGTTCGCGCGAATTCGGACTAGTTATGAAAGAATAACCGATTTGTGATATGCAGGAGGCTTTTGTGAACATCGTCTTGGGAGGCCGACGGGGCTGCTTGGGGAGCGGGGGACCGTCAGCCCCGCCGGCTATTTAACCCTAGCCGGACCTGGTCTCGGTTCGGGTCAGTTTTTACCGCGTAAGTACTTCGAAACGTTTTGCGTAGACGCCGAGGATGTACTGATCCCTCCGGATCCGTTCGCGCGGCCGTTGGCCCGGCCGCGTGCGCGGGGCCCGCGCGGCCCTAGGCGCCCGCTGCGGATTGCCTCTGCCGCAAGCACCCCGAACAGGTAGAAGTAAGCCGCTTCCTCGTCCTCGAAGAAGCGCACCTCGAGGCGCGCCTCGTCAGTACAGCTGAACACCTCGAAGCCGCCGTCCGCCTTGACCAAGCACATGGCGCCAGGGACTTCCTCGTTGACCGCGTATGAGGCTTGCGAGATGGCTGCCAGGCCTAGGAGCTCGGCGAAAGCCGACTGGGGTGTCACCCGGTCCTTCCCGGCGCCGCGCCGCGCAGGCGGCAGCCTGGTCTCCGGCTCGGCCCAGTCGCGTGGCTCACTCCCAGGCTGCGGCTCAACCCAAGGTCCTCGGTCATTCCGTGATCCGGGCTCGAGCCCCGCTCCGGGCTCAGCCTGCGGTCCCGGCTCAATCCGCTGCCCGAGCTCATTCCCCGGTCCGAGCCCATTCTGCGATCCAGGCTCATGCCCGGGTCCGGCCCCATTCCACGACCCAGGCTCATTCCCCGGTCCGAGCCCATTCCACGATCCGGGCTCGTGCCCCGGTCCGGTCCCATTCCACGATCCGGGCTCGTGCCCTGGTCCGGTCCCGTTCCGCGATTCGGGCTCATGCCACGATCCTGGCTCAGGCCACGGCTCCGGCTCCGGCCACGGTTCCGGCCAGGGGGAGCCGTGCCAGGCCGCCACTCGGTCTGCATGATCCCCGGCGACCAGCACGGGCGCGTCTGCGCCCAGCCCGGCGGGCCCGGCCCCGCCGGCCTCGGCGGCGGCCTGCACAGCCTGCACTGCCTCAGGCGCCACGGGCGAATCGGTCGGGACCTCGTGCGCGTCGCCTGACGGGGGGAACATCGCCGCGGCCAGCGGGAAGTCCACTCGTTCCTCGGTCAGGCCGGTAACGTCCTGCCGCGCCACGACGACCTCGAAGACTTCCCTGTCGATCTCCCAGTAGCCGAGCTGTATGGCCCGCGTCGTATCCCGGCCTAGGTAGGCGATGTGCAGGCGAGCGCCGAGGTCGCCGAGGACCAGGCACGGTTCCCCCCGGTACTCACCGACCGGCCGCGACTGCCACAGGGCGTCAAGATCATGGACGCCGACCTGCTTGTGCCAGTACCCGCCGGACGCCGTGAAGCAGAGCTCCTCGGGAGGCGGGCCAGGGGAGAAAAGCGTCACGTCCGTCCCGTCGGGACCGAGTCCAGCCTGGTAGGGGACGCCGAGGTAGGTGGCCATGAGCCGGAATCGCATCGGTCACGGCTCCGTTCGCTGCCACGCCAGGCCGTCGTAGCGGGCTACGAGTTCGTCGCCGTCGGCGCCGAGCCTGCACATCCCCGCGCCGACCGGTACCGGGATGGGCTCGAGGTAGAACTCAGGGACGCCAGGGCCCGAGGTCCGCTGGTAGCCGTCGACGGTCCGGGCGAGCCAGCACAGCAGGTACAGCTCGGTCATGTCCCGCGTGAACTCGGAATCCTCCCAGCCCAGGCTCAGGGCCAGGTAAGCCTCGGCCGGGTTGTGGAACCGGACGTCCTGGGCCCGGTACACGTACCCGGCCAGGACGTCACGCTGCCCGCTGAGGTAGGGGCTGACCAGGCGCGGCGGCACGGCCTTCCACATCGGCGTGCCCGGCGCGATCACGGGCGTCCGCTCCGACTGGATCACCACGCTCCCTTCGCTTCACGCGGGACGACTACACTCAACCGATTGTGCCTAGTTAGTGACTGTCATTAGCCTGAAATGCAGGATTCAGAGAATCCATTACTCTCAGTGACGTCCCACTCACCCCGTGGCGCTGGTGATACCCAGATGTTGACCGCCTCAAGCGGCGCGTGACGTAGGGTCCGACTGTGTCCTGGCACCTGAATCCAGGCGGGCAGCAGTTCCGCCACGACCGCGGCGCCGCCGATTCTCAGGTGGCCGCGGCGCTTGCCGCGTACCTGGCCGGGCAGGGCAGCGAGCAGGCGGCCCTCAGCGCGCTCGCCTCCGTCCGACTGCTCGTCCCCGTGGTCGCTACCCTGGCCGGCGGCTCCGAGCCCGCGGACGCCTCGCAGGGCGACAAGAACAGCGAGATGGCGCTGCCCACTCTGATCGGCCGGGACGGCAGGCGCGCCCTGCTGGCCTTCACCGGCCTGGACGCGCTGGCCCGGTGGCGTCCCGACGCCCGCCCGGTGCCCGCCGAGGCGGACCGCGTATGGCGCGCCGCCGTCGCCGAAGGCTGCGCGGTGGTCATCGACGTGGCCGGGCCGGTGCCGCTGGCGGTCGAAGGGGCCAGGCTGGCGGCTCTGGCCGCCGGGCGAGCGGTACCGCCGCCGCACGAGGACCCCGACATCCACGCGGAGGTCGAGGCGGTCGTGGCCGGCGAACCCGGCATTACCGGGTTCAGCCTGGCCCCTGGCCACCACGACGGCACGGACCTGGCCGTCACGCTGCGGCTGGCCGCCGGTGACCACGGGCCCGTGCTGACCCGGGCGGCGAACAGCATCGCCGCGCGATTGGCCGGGCGGCTGCGCCGCGGCCTCGAGTTCAGCGCCGCGCCGACGCCATAGGATCATCAGCATGTTTCGCTGGCTGACTGCGGGCGAATCGCACGGGCGAGCGCTCGTCGCGATCTGCGACGGCGTGCCCGCGGGGGTCCTGGTCAGCACCGGCGACATCGCCTCGGCGCTGGCCCGGCGGCGGGCCGGCCACGGCCGCGGCGCGCGGATGACGTTCGAGCAGGACGAGGTCGAACTGACCGGTGGAGTGAGGCACGGCCGCACCCTCGGTGGCCCGGTCGCCGTCAGGGTCTTCAACACCGAATGGCCCAAGTGGGAGACGGTCATGTCGGCGGACCCCGTGGACGCGACCGACCTGGACGGACAGGCCAGGAACGCGCCGCTGACCAGGCCGCGTCCCGGGCACGCGGACCTGGCCGGGATGCAGAAGTACGGGTACGCCGACGCCCGCCCCATCCTTGAGCGGGCCAGTGCCAGGGAGACCGCCGCCCGGGTCGCGCTCGGCGAGGTAGCCCGGCGGATGCTCACCCAGGTGCTCGGCGTGCACATCCTCAGCCACGTGGTGGCGATCGGCTCGGTCCGCGCCCCCGATGACCTCGCACCGGGCCCGGACGATGCGGCGGCGGTGGACGCCGACCCGGTGCGCTGCTTCGACCCGGCGACCAGCCAGGCCATGGTCGCCGAGATCGACGCGGTCAAGAAGGAAGGCGACACCCTCGGCGGGGTGGTCGAGGTGCTGGCCTACGGGGTGCCGCCGGGGCTAGGCAGCTTCACGCACTGGGACCGGCGGCTGGACGGCAGGCTGGCGGGCGCACTCATGTCCATCCAGGCCATCAAGGGCGTCGAGGTGGGGGACGGGTTCACCACGGCCACCCGCCGTGGCTCGGTGGCCCACGACGAGATCGAGGCCGCCGGCGGCGGGATCACCCGGCGCACCAACCGGGCCGGGGGCATCGAGGGCGGGATGAGCACCGGCGAGGCCATCAGGCTCCGCGTCGCGATGAAGCCCATCTCGACCGTGCCGCGCGCCCTGGACACCGTGGACGTGCAGACCGGGGAGCCCGCCAAGGCGATCAACCAGCGCAGCGACGCGACCGCGGTACCCGCCGCGGGCGTGGTGGCCGAAGCCATGGTGGCCCTGGTTCTGGCCGAGGCGGCGGTAGAGAAGTTCGGCGGCGACTCGGTGGACGAGATGCGCCGCAACGTCGAGAGCTACCTCAAGGCCCTGGTGATCGCGTGAGCGCGGCGGAAGCCGGGGAATCCAGCAGACCCCAAGAGCCCCAAGTGCCCCAGACGCCCCAACCACTCCAAACTCCCCGACCACACCAAACACCCCAGGCGCCCCTGGTCGTGCTGATCGGCCCGCCCGGCGCGGGCAAGACTGAGGTGGGCCCGCTCGTCGCGGCCCGCCTGGGCGTGCCGTTCCGCGACACCGACGCCGAGGTCGGCGCTGCCGCGGGCAAGCCGGTCAGCGACATCTTTATCGAGAACGGCGAGGGGGCCTTTCGCTCGCTCGAGCGCGAGGCGGCCGCCCGCGCCCTTGGCGAGCACGGAGCGCTGCGCGAGCACGGCGGGGTGCTCGCGCTGGGCAGCGGCGCGATCCTCGACGACCAGATCCTGCGTTTGCTCGAGGGCCTCCCCGTGGTCTACCTGTCCGCCGATTTCGCCACGATCGCGCGGCGGGTCGGCCTTGACCGGCCACGCGTGGTGGTCCCGGGAAACCCCCGCGGTCGGCTGCGCGCCATGCTGGCGGAGCGCCATCCGCTCTACGAGCGGGTCGCTGCGGTCACGGTGGCGACCGACGACCTGGACCCGGAGGAACTGGCCGACCAGATCGCCGCCCGGATCACCGCCGGAGAGGGCGAGCACCCGCGGTGAGCGCGACCACGATCGACGTCCGCCCGTCGGACGGATCGCCCTACCCGATCGTGGTCGGCGTCGGGATCCTCGGGGAACTGCCTGCCCTGGTCCCCAAGAACGCGCAGACGGTCGTCGTCATCCATGCCGAAGGCCTCGGCGAGATCGCGCGCCCGGTCTGCGGCGCGCTGTCCGCCGCCGGCCTGGCCGTGCACCTCGAGCCAGTGCCCGACGGCGAGGCCGCCAAGACCGCGCGGATCGCCGCCCGGCTGTGGTCCAGGCTGGCCAGGCACGGTGTGACCAGGTCCGACTGCATCGTCGGCCTCGGCGGGGGAGCGGCCACCGACCTGGCCGGGTTCGTGGCGGCCACCTGGCTGCGCGGCGTGCAGGTGATCCTCGTCCCGACCACGCTGCTCGGCATGGCCGACGCGGCGGTGGGCGGGAAGACCGCGATCGACATCCCCGAGGGCAAGAACCTGGTCGGCGCTTTCCACTCGCCCGCTGGGGTTCTCGCCGACCTGGCCACGCTCGAGACGCTGCCCCGGGCCGACTACGTGAGCGGGCTGGCCGAGGTGATCAAGGCCGGCTTCATCGCCGACCCGACCATCCTGGATCTGGTCCGCGCCGACCCGGAGGGCGCCACGGTGCCGCACGGCCCGCACTCACGCGAGTTGCTCGAGCGCGCGATCAGGGTCAAGGCCGCGGTGTTGTCGGCCGACCTCACCGAGCGGGGCCTCCGCGAGGTCCTCAACTACGGGCACACCCTCGGCCACGCCATCGAGCTCGTGGAGAACTACCGGTTCCGACACGGGGACGCGGTCGCCATCGGAATGGTGTATGTCGCCGGGCTGGCCCGACTGGCCGGGCGTCTCGACGACCAGACCGCCGCGCTGCACCGCGCGGTCCTGGCCAGCGTCGGCCTGCCCACCGCGTACCGGCCGGGCGCGTGGCCCGATCTGCGCGCGGCCATGGCCGTGGACAAGAAGGCGCGTGGCGCGCGGCTCCGCCTCGTGGTTCTCGACGGCCTGGCCCGCCCGTCCATCCTCGACGGCCCCTCAGAGGAACTGCTGTGGCAGGCCTACCTGGAGGTATCCACGTGATCACGCAGGTGCTTGTCCTCAACGGCCCGAACCTGGGCCGGCTAGGCATCAGGGAGCCCGAGATCTACGGCTCGGTGACATTTGACGAGCTGGCCGAGCTGTGCCGCGCAACCGGCCGGGCCCTCGGGCTGCACGTGGAGGTCCGGCAGACCGACGACGAGCGCGAGATGATCAGCTGGGTGCACGAGGCCGCCGACGCCCGGATGCCCGTCGTGATCAACCCCGCCGCGTTCACGCACTACTCCTACGCGCTGCGGGACGCTCTGGCCATGCGGACCGCCCCGCTGGTGGAGGTACACATCTCCAACCCGGCGGCCCGCGAGGAGTTCCGGCACACCTCCGTGGTCGCCGCGGTGGCGGATGGGACCGTGGCCGGCTTCGGGCTCGTCTCCTACCAACTCGCGCTCCAGGCCATCGCCAAGCTGGTCGCGCAGCCCCCGCCGCCCGACCAGGAAGCATCCGACCGCCCGTGATCGTCCTCATCGGATTCATGGGAGCGGGCAAGACCACCGTCGGGACCTTGCTCGCCGCTCGGCTGGGCCTGCCGTTCGCCGACAGCGACCAGGTCCTGGAAGACCGCGCGGGCCGGCCGATCAGGCAGATCTTCGCCGAGGACGGCGAGCCGGCCTTCCGTGCGCTCGAGTACGAGGTCATCGCCGGGCTGCTGGATGGCCCGCCGCTGGTCCTGGCCCTGGGCGGCGGCGCGCCCGGCCACCCGCCGACCCGGGACAGGCTCACCTGCGATCCGGCCGCCGAGGTCGTCTACCTCCACGTCGGGTACGATCAGGCGATGCGACGCGTCGGCGGCGACGAGGGCCGGCCGCTGCTGGCGCGCCCCGACCTGCCCGCGCTCTACCACAGCCGCCTGCCGGTCTACGATGCGGTCGCCACGCTGACCGTCCCCACCGACGGTCGGCGCCCCGAAGACATCAGCCAGGACATCCTCGCGCGCCTCGTCACGGCCTGACCGCGACCCTCTACGGCCTGACCGCGACCCTCTACGGCCTGACCGCGACCCTCTACGGCCTGACCGCCACTCTCTACGGCCTGACCGCCACCCCGCCAGGACCTAACCGCTAACCCCCCAAGACCCAACCGCTACCCTCCTTGGTATGCGAGTGGGGATATTCCTGAATTACGCGGGCGGTTTCGCCGAGACCGTGGTGGAGCTGGCCGACTACGAGCGGGCCGGGGCCGACATCGTGTTCGTGCCCGAGGCCTACAGCTTCGACGCCGTCAGCCAGCTCGGTTACATCGCGGCCAAGACCGAGCGAATGCAGATCGCGTCCGGCATCCTGCCGCTGTACTCGCGCACCCCCGCCCTGCTCGCCATGACGGCGGCCGGGCTGGACTACGTCTCGGGCGGCCGTTTCATGCTGGGCCTGGGTGCCTCGGGCCCGCAGGTCATCGAGGGCTGGCACGGCGTACCCTACGACGCGCCGATCGGCCGGGCGCGCGAGATCATCGAGATCTGCCGGATGGTATGGCGCCGCGACCGGCTGGCCTACCAGGGCCGGTACTACCAGCTGCCGCTCGAGGGGGGCACCGGGCTCGGCAAGCCGCTCAAGCTGATCAATCACCCCGTCCGCGAGCGCATCCCGGTCGGCCTGGCCGCCATCGGCCCGAAGAACGTGGCGGTCGCCGCCGAGCTGGCCGAGACCTGGATGCCGATCTTCTACCTGCCGGAGAAGGCCGCCGAAGTCTGGGGCGCCGCGGTGGCCGAGGGCCTGGCCAAGCGCGACCCGTCCCTCGGCCCGCTGGATGTGACCGCCCACGTCGCGCTGGCCATCGGCGACGACGTGGCCGGCCTGCGCGACCACGGTCGGCCGGAGCTGGCCCTCTACATCGGCGGGATGGGCGCCAGGGAACGGAACTTCTATAACGACCTAGCCTGTCGGCTTGGCTATGAGGCCGAGGCCAAGGCGATCCAGGACGCTTACCTCGACGGGCGCAAGCGGGAGGCCGAGGCCCTGGTTCCGGCCGAGCTAGTCGAGCGGACCTCGATGATCGGCCCGGCTGGGTACGTCAAGGACCGCGTGGCCGCCTACCGCGAGGCCGGCGTCACCACCCTCAACGTCACCCCGCTCTCGCCCACCCACGAAGGCCGTATCCGCCTGATCGAGCAGATCCGGTCCCTCGCGGACTAGCCCAGGACGCTGGGCCGACCGGATTTCCGCCCCTCCAGCCCCATCACTTACATTGACCCCGCCGGTACCACCGTGCCAGTCAGTGGCTGTGACAACCTAACTCAAAGAGCCATTAGTAAGCGGCAACCACTGAGTTTGGGAGACCGGCCCACGACCCGCGGGGCTCGCCGCCCGCGGATCGTGGGCCGCGTAAAGTTCAGCGCATGGCTGAGATTCACGCGGTGCGACGCGAGCGCATGCAGGAGAAGGTCGCCGAGGCGGGCGCGGACGCAGTCCTGGTCACCGCGGCGCCGAACGTCCGTTACCTCACCGGCCTGGCCAGCTCGAACGCCGCGCTGCTGGTCCCGGCCGCCGGACAGGCGGTGCTGGCCACCGACTCACGGTACGCGCTGGCCGCGCGACGTGACTGCCCCGACGTCGAGCTCCTCACCGAGCGCTTCATCGAGCCGCGGCTCGCCGCGGAGATGACCAGCCGGGGCTGGCGCACCGTCGCCTTCGAGGCGCACGAGATGACCGTTGAGCGCCATGCGGAACTCGCGGCCGCGGCCCAGGGCGTCACCATCATCCCGTTCGGGCGGAAGATCGAGGAGCTCCGCACGGTCAAGGACCAGCACGAGCTTGAGTTGCTCGCGACCGCGTGCCGGATCAGCTGCCAGGCCATCGCCGATGTGTTCGCGCTGATCAGGCCGGGTCTGACTGAGCGCAGGCTGGCGTCGGCGCTGGAAGCGCGGATGACCGACCTCGGTGCGGAAGGCCCGGCCTTCGACACGATCGTGGCCAGCGGGCCGAACGGCGCGATCCCGCACCACTCGCCGACCGACCGGCCGCTGCGCCGTGGTGACCTGGTCACGATGGACTTCGGTGCCAGCTACGGCGGATACCACGCCGATATGACCCGCACTGTCGCGCTGGGCGAGCCCGCGGGCTGGCAGCGGGAGATCTACGAGCTGGTCGCCGCCGCGCAGCGGTCCGGGATCGAGGCCGCGCGGCCGGGCGCCGACGTGGGGGACGTGGACGCCGCGGCGCGCGACATGATCCGCGACGCCGGGCACGGCGAGCATTTCCAGCACGGCCTGGGCCATGGCGTGGGCCTCGAGACACACGAGGCCCCGATGATCGGGTACTCGCGGACGGGTAAGCTAGCCAGCCGGGTCCCAGTCACCGTCGAGCCCGGTGTCTACCTGCCCGGCCGCGGCGGTGTCCGTATCGAGGATGTCCTCATCGTGGGCGCCGACGGGACGGGGCTGCTCACGACGACTACGAGAGAACTTCTCGTCCTGTTACCTGGAGACGCAAACGTGGCCACCACCAACGACCTGAAGAACGGCATAACGCTGAACCTGGACGGGCAGCTCTGGACCGTCGTGGAGTTCCAGCACGTCAAGCCGGGCAAGGGCGGCGCCTTCGTGCGCACCAAGCTGAAGAACATCCTGTCGGGCAAGGTCGTCGAGCGGACCTTCAACGCGGGCGTCAAGGTCGACGTGGCCAGCGTGGACCGGCGGGAGATGCAGTTCCTGTACCGCGAGGGCGATGATTTCGTCTTCATGGACACGCAGGACTACGAGCAGCCGCGGATCCCCGCCTCGGTGGTGGGCGACGCGGCGGACTACCTGCTCGGGGAGCAGACCGTGACGGTGGCGTTCAACGAGGGCGTGCCGCTCTACCTTGACCTGCCCGCCGCGGTGGAGCTCGCCATCAGCCAGACTGACCCGGGCGTCCAGGGCGACCGGTCCACCGGCGGGACCAAGCCGGCCACGCTCGAGACCGGCGCGACGATCCAGGTGCCGCTTTTTATCTCGACGGGGGAGAGGATCAAGGTCGACACGAGGACCGGCCAGTACCTCGGCCGCGCCTGATGAGCACCGCGTGCCCCCCGTGCCGCTGCCGTCATGCCCGCGCGTAGCAAGGCGCGCAAGCGGGCGCTCGACGTCCTCTTCGAGGCCGAATTGCGCGGCGAGCCGGTTCTCGACCTGCTCGCTGAGCGCGTGGCGCTGGCCAGCCCGCCGGTGTCCGCGTACGCCGCAGAGCTGGTCCGCGGAGTGGCCGCGCACTCCGCGCGGATCGACGAGCTGATCGCGGCGCACGCCGAGGGCTGGACCCTGGACCGGATGCCGACCGTGGACAGGAACGTCCTGCGGATCGGAGTCTTCGAGCTGTTCTGGGCGCCGGACGTGCCCGACGGCGTGGCGATCAGCGAGGCCGTCGCGCTCGCCGGTGACCTGTCCACCGACGCCTCGCCCGCTTTCGTCAACGGCCTGCTGGCCAGGCTCCTGGAACTCAAGCCCACGCTGCAGGACTGACAGAGGGCAGAGCGGCCCTAGCCGACCGCGAAGCGCACCTGCAGGCCGTGCCGGTGCAGCACCCGGAAGAACCAGAGCGCGGACGCTGCGGTCCCGGCCACGATGCCGCCCAGCGTGACGACGGTGACCAGCAGCATGAACACCTTGACCGGCTCCAGGGCCATCGCCGCCGCCAGACCGAGGGTGGACATGGCGAAGATCCCGGCCCACAGCCAGGTCGCGCCCTGGAAGAACCTGTGCAGCCCGAGGTGATGGGACGGGTGGCGGAGCGCTACCACCTCGGCCGCTAGCTGCGCCACCAGCGGCTTGCGCGTGGGCGCGGTCCGCGCGAACAGCACGCACAAGCCGAGGTTGGCCAGCGGGAACTGGAGCAGAAAGAACAGCACGCTACCGGTAATGAGCACTACGGCCGTCTGCAGGGTGAGCACCAGAGCGGAGATCGTCAGCAGGCCGGGGACGCTCCGGGTCAGGACCTTGCGGCCGATGACGGTCAGCCAGACCACCGCCGTCGCGGCGATCATGCCCGCGTCTCGTCCGCCGAGCGCGGCGCCGGCGAAGTACCCGGCGACGGGGATGCCGAGGGATTCGGCCAGGTTCCAGCCTGCGGTCAGCATCAGCCGCCAGGGGCGAGGCAACTCGAGGTGCTCAGCCATGCCGATGAGGATACGGTGACCGGAGGCCGTCGCGCTGGAGTTGGCCTGAAGCGTCATAAAGAAGAATCTGGGAGTTCCGCACGGCTTGTATAACGGATGCCCGATTACAGAAGTTCATAATCCGAGTGCAGAAAGTAATCACTAGAGCGGGCTGTGCTCGGCCGGGGCTCCGGGCCCGTACCGGACCGCGGCCAACCGAGTCGCATGCGGGTCCGCCGAGCCCGCCCGGCCCGCCGCTAGGTCCCTGCTCCTCGGTACTCCGAGCCACCAGCATCTGGAAGCGGTGGCCCACTAGATTGGATGCCGGGGGAAGGAGGGCCGGATGGCGGCTGAAACCAGGCGTGACGGCGTCCGCTCTTCGCTGCTGTGGGACGTGCTGCGCGAGGTCGCCTCCGCCCGGACGGCGGAAACCGGCCGGACGGTGCTGGACATCGTCGACGTGGGCGGGGGAACGGGCGGGCTGGCGGTGCCCTTCGCGTCGCTCGGGCACAACGTCACCGTCATCGACCCGAGCCCCGACGCGCTCGCGGCGGCGCAGCGCCGCGCCGCCGAGGCG
>JBOHCK010000162.1:0-13461 GCA_050698755.1 Streptosporangiaceae bacterium
CGGCCCGCGAAGGAGGCGTGCCGACCCGTGGAGTCGGAGCTGATCCCGATCACATCGGCGCCGGCGTCGGTGAAGGCCTCGTGACTGTCGCGGAACGCGCACGCCTCGGCCGTACAGCCGGGGGTGTCGTCCTTGGGATAGAAGTACAGCACGACCACGTGGTCGCCCAGCCGGTCGTGCAGCCGGACCTGCTCCCCGGACTGAGACGGGAGGGTGAAGTCCGGCGCCTTGTCGCCCACCTGAATGCCGCGTGCCATGCCCTGCCATCCTCCTCACTTCCCCCAGGAACCCGTACCGCAAGTGTAACCAGGCCTCCGTTTAGATCGGCGCCCGGCGAGGCCGGGATCGGTGCCAGGGCCTGGTGAGCAGCGGGCCGCCCAGCCGATCGCTCCCGGTCCACGGCCGGCGATTCTGAGCGCCGGCCACCGCGGCGCAGACCGCCTGATCACGCTGCTTGACGGCCTGCCCGAGCCAGACGCGGCCAGCATGCTCCGCGCGCTGGGAATGAGGTCGGCGTGACAACTGGTTGGTGGCGGACATGAGGATCGCGGTGATCGGCAAGGGCAACATCGGCGGAGCGCTGGGGAGCAAGTGGCGCGCCGCCGGGCACGACGTGGTTTACGGAGCCCGGGACGGGTCCGGCCCGGGCCCGGGCGGAGCGCCGGTGCGAAGCATCGGCGATGCGCTGGAAGACGCCGAGGTGGTCCTGCTGGCCGTCCCGGGCCAGGTCGTGCCGGACGTCGTGAACGAGCAGGGCGGGGCGCTGGCGGGCAAGGTGGTGATCGACGCGGTGAACCGGATGGGGGCGGCGGAGTTCGACAGCCGGGCGCTGATCGCGGCCGCCGCGCCTTCGGCCCGGTATGTACGCGCGTTCAACTCGCTCGGCTGGGAGAACTTCGCCGACCCGGTGCCGGGGGCGAACCTGTTCTTCGCTGCCGATCCCGAGGTGCGGGCGCTGGCCGAGGAGCTCATCAGCGCCGTCGGGCTCGAGCCGGCCTACCTCGGCGACGCCACCGCGACGGCGGCCGTCGACGCCCTGCTGCCGCTATGGTTCGCGCTGGTTAAGCAGAACGGCGGCAACCGCAGGATCGCGCTGCGCGTCGTCAGCTAGCCGCAGCCGGAGTTACTCAGTCACGCGGTGACCAGGCCGGCGAGGTGGGCCAGCGAGTTGCCCAGGTGATCGGGAGGGAACGGGGGGAATCCGATGTGCTGGCGGAGGGAGGCGGGTACCGCCGACCAGTCGTAGGACAGGGTGACCGTGGTCCCGGACGGTCCGGCCGGGGCTAGGTCGTAGCGCCAGACCCAGCCGCCGAACCGCAGGCCGCCGTCGCTGCTGTCCTGGCCCGGCTCCCAGGAGATGGCGTGCGGCGGGTCGAACACCTGGACCCGGTTGGCCATCTGATAACTGCCGTCGGGGTGGTTGGGGTGGTACATGGCCATCCGGAACACCTGACCCGCCGCGGTTAGCGGCTGGCTGCCGAGGGACTCGCAGACCCAGCCGGTGCCGTCGATCGCGGCGTGCCTGGCGGGGTCGGCCAGGACCGCGAAGATGGCCTCTGCCGGGGCCTTGATGATCGCGGTCGCGCTGACGGTCTCGCCTGCCATGATGGTCGCCTCCTCTGAGCTGGGCCTGCTGCGGTTCTGACGCCCGCCGGACCCTGAAATCATCGCTGACCTCGTTCAGGCAGCTCAGCCTGCTGGGGCGAAGGAGGCGCCCCATGCGGGCGGGTAGCTGTCACGGCGCGATCGCGATGGGGCCGGGGTCAGGCCCGACGGGGATCGGCGTGCCTGGGGTGTTGGTGGCGGTATCGATCGGGGTGACCGTGCCCGAACCCTTGTTACTGGCGTAGGCGGTCTTCCCGTCGGGCGTGATCGCGATGTAGGAGGGGTTCTTCCCGGTCTTGATGGCCCGGCCCGCGGTGTTGGTGACGGTGCTGATCGGGATCACGGTGCCGCCGTTATAGCTGGTGACGTAGGCGGTCTTCCCGTCCGGGCTGATCGCGGTGACCTCGGTGGCGCAGCCGGACTCGACCGGGTTGATCGGCTTGCCGATCCTGATGGGCGGGCCGGGCGTGTTCGTGGCGACCTGGATCGGGGTGACCGTGCCTGAGCCCTGGTTGCTGACGTAGGCGGTCTGCCCGTCGGGGGTGATCGCGATGTAGGAGGGGCCCTGGCCGGTCTTGATGGGCGGCCCGGCGGTGTTGGTGGCGGTGCTGATCGGGGTCACGGTCCCGTCGCTGTAGTTGGTGACGTAGGCGGTCTTCCCGTTCGGGGTGATCGCGATGGCGTCGGTGGCGCAGCCGCCCCCGTCCGCCGGGCCGATCCTGATTGGCTGGCCGACCGTGCTGGCCGCGGTGTCGATCGGGGTCACCACCTCGTATCCCCTGACGGTGCTGACCGGCACGTAGACGGTCTTCCCATCGGGGGTGATCGCGACGGCCGTGGGAAAGGCTCCCGCGCCTCCGGCGTTGATCGGTGCACCGGGCCTGCCGGTGGCGGTGCTGATCGGGATTACCTCGCCAGTCTCACCGGACAGGACGTAGGCGGTCCTGCCGTCCGGCGTGATCGCGATGCCCGTCAGGCGGTCTCCCGCCGAGATCAGCGGGCCCGCGGTCAGGGTGGCGGTATTGATCGGGGTCACGTTCCCGTGGAAGTTGTCGTAGCCGTCAATGGCGTAGGCGGTCTTCCCGTCCGGGGTGACCGCGATGGCATAGGGAACGGCCCCCGCCGGGATCTTCCGGCTGGAGACGCCGGTGGCGGCCCGGATCGCGACCACCGCGCTGTCCGCGATGACGTAGACGGTCACCGGGGGAGTCTCGGACGTCCCGGACGCCGGGCCGCCGGCCCGCGTGCCGGCCGCCCGCGTGCCGGCCGGCGGCCCCGCCGCCTGCCCGCTGGTGGCGGCCGTGCAGCCCGCAAGCCCCGCAGCCACGAGCGCGAGCGCCGCAACGGCCCGCACGGCCAGCCCAGCATGCGCACCCATCCCGACATCCTTCCTCCGCCCGCACCCGGGACCAAGGGCGCCGCCCTCCTCCCTCCGGCCCGGGACCAAGGGTGAGCCTCCCTCCGCCCTCCGCCCTCCTCCTTCCGCCCGCCACCCGGGACTACGGGCCAGCGCGCTGCGGCACCCTGGCCAGGGCAGACAGGACGAGCAGGCTCCGGCCGCCGGGCCAGCCGGGACCAGGACCAGCAGGCTCCGGAACTCCGGCCAGCCAAATAAACTCAAGATATATCTTGACAAGCTGAGTAATCGAGATACATCGTGAATGTTAGCACTGCACGTTTCCGTCCGAAGGCAAGAGGAGCCACGATCATGCACCCAGAGTTCGCGAGGGCCCTTGTGGCCCAGCGCCGCGATGAACTGGCTCAGAGCGCTGCGGTTAGCCGGCGGGGGCCGAGGCGGCTATTCCCGCACTGGCGCATCAGCTGGTCGCGGATGACTTTGCCGCCCGCCCTGGACGCCGGCCGGGCCGCCGTTCCAGGCAGGCCCGGATCGTCCCTGGTCATCATCATTTCCGCGTACCGCTCGGCGTGATCAAGCGGAGTCCAACCTCGTCTGTGCCCTGGCCCGAACCGGCCGGGCAGCCGGAAGCGAAACCCGCGGTACCTCCGGCTTCCAGCCCCGAGCCAACCTCGGCTCCGCATCGCAGCCAGGGGTGCCTGAACGACCGTGGTATCTCCGAACCCGGCAGGCAAGCGTAGGCACCAGCACTGGAGCATCGCCAGGCCCTCGCGTCACACAAACTCAACCGGCTCATCTATATGGGTGTGACAACGTAGCCATTCTTATGGGTACGGTGCCACTACCATATGGTTCCCGACCGAAGTACGGGCGCTGGCGGGACGGCTCCCCTCGGCCCTGCTGATGATGCAGTGATGCCTGAGGCTCAGGTCAAATGTGCCTAGGCCAGGAAAGCCACGCCGAGATCGTCGTCCACGTGCTCCGCCGCCTGGCCTTCCGCCGCCTGGCCTTCCGCCGCCTGGCCTTCCGGGCGTCATGACCGGCCGTACCTCAACCGTCGGTATTGCCGTGAAATCACCAGCTCAGTGCGCTGGCGGCCCCGCCGTTCTCCGTCACAAGACGCCGCGCCGACGATCCGGCGGAGGGCTTGCGGGCCACCCGCTCGGTGACCAGCGCCCGGGCCAGGCTGTCGTCGCCCGCCCGGGCGGCGGCGGCGATGAGGGTCAGGTCGATGACGTCACGCTGCGCGTGGCTCCCGCCCACCGCGTTGGCCCGCGGCCGGATGTCGATCAGCAGGTCGATGGCCCGCTCGGGACGTCCGGCCGACAACGCGCTGAACGCCTCGAGCAGGTCCAGGCCCGCGCGGGCGGCGGCCGCCTGGTTGGTCGGCGCGGTCAGGTGGCGGTTGGCCAGGATCACCCGCTCTACCCGCGCGTGATCGCCGGCCAGCCCGAACGCCATCAGGGCGTGCCAGTCGTTGAAGATGTAGACGGGCTCGCTGACCAGGTCGTCGATGTCGGCCGCGAGCCGCGCGGCGCGCTCGGTGACGTCGACGCCGAACAGCGAGAGCCGCCACAGCAGGGCAGCGGCGTCCACCACGTCGAGCCACTCGGTGGACCGGCTGGCCCGGATGGGGGAGTCGTACAGGGCCACCGCCTCGCCGATCTCCTCGAGCTCCAGGTGGAACAGCCCCTTGTGCCACCAGTTGTGGACGGCGAAGTAGCTGCCCGACCAGTCGCCGGCCGAGGCGGCGAGGAAGTCGGCGCCCTCCCGCTGGCTGCCCTCCATCTCGAAGACGTGCGCCAGCGCGTGCACGGACCACACGTCCCGCCGGTTGTGGTCGAGCGCGGCCCGCGCGCGCGACTCGGCCTGCCGGTAGTCGGCGTTCTCCTCCAGGCCGAACGCGTAGATGCCCTGCACGTAACCCCAGCCCGGCAGGTCCCGCGGCCAGGCAGGCAGCACCCGGGCGGCGACGTCGCGCAGTTCCAGCCGGTTGCCGAGGAAGAAGTACAGGTCCTGGGCGACCTTGAGGGCGAGCAGGTCACGCGGGTGGCACAGCAGCGCCCGCTCAAGCGACCGGGTGGCGGCCTCCCAGTCGCCCTCGGCCCACGACCGGGCGGCGCGCATGTGGTGCACCTCCCGCTCACCCATGACCGCCTCGTCGAGGGTCTTCAGGATCTCGGCCGCGGTGGCCACGCCCTCCGGCGTCGTCCCGTACAGCACGAGGTAGGCGCGGTAGATGTGGCCGAGAACCAGGCTGTCGTCGGCCGCCACCGCCGCGTCGGCCTTGGCGATGGGGTTACCCGCGAGCGCCGCCAGGTCCTCGATGGCCTCGTCCAGCAGGGCCACCGCCTCGGCGCTGCCCGCGCGGACGGGAATCCCCCAGCGATCCGCGAACGACTTGGCCATCTGGGATCCTCCACCTTCCCCCAGCCGACCTGCTGGTCAAAAATCCTACCGTGGCGGCCCTGCGACGAGGAGCCCCCGGCTCGTGGCCCCCTTTGCCGCCGACCCGGGCGCCGTGGCCTACCGTAGTGGGGTGCGCGAGGTGCCGTGGTGGGGCGTGGTCTCCTCGGTAGCGGCCCCGGTCCTGCTGGTCACGGGCATGACGGCCGCCGCCAGCCTGCAGCCGCACTTCAATGCGGTGCGCGATACGGTCAGCTCGCTCGCCGCGCCGGGCGCGACCGACCGGTGGGTGATGACGGCGACGTTCGTCGTGGTCGGCGTCTGCTACCTCGCCACGGGGTTCGCGCTCCGCCCGGCCGGGCTGCCCGGCCGGCTGATCCTGATCGCCGGGGCGGCCGGCGGCATGCTGGTGACGCTCAACCCGGTGCAAGCGGGCGTCCCCTACCCGGTCCCGCACATCATCTGGGCGTCGGTCGGGTTCGCCGGGCTGACCACCTGGCCGGCCGGGGCCTGGCGGCGCGGGCCCGCCACGCCGTGGGCCCTGCGGCCCGCCGCGGCCACGGCGGCCGTCGCGGTCCTGTTCGCCCTGCTGTTCTGGTTTGGTGCCGAACTGGTCACCGCGGGCGGGCAGGTCGGGCTGGCGGAGCGGGTCACGGGCGTAGCGGAGGCGCTCTGGCCGCTGGCGGTGGTGTTCTCCTGCGCCCGCGTGCCGCGGCGGCGTTACGCGGTCGCGTCGGCGTTACGCTGGCTAGTGTGCTGGGCAGCAAGACGGGTGGCGGGGGAGCGGCGGAGCGTCCAGACCGCTACAAGTGGGTCGTCCTGACCAATACCACGCTCGGCGTGCTGATGGCCACGATCGACATATCGATCATGCTGATCGCCCTGCCCGACATCTTCCGCGGCATCCACATCGACCCGCTGGCTCCAGGCAACAGCTTCTACCTGCTCTGGATGATCCTGAGCTTCATGGTGGTCACCAGCGTGCTGGTGGTGAGCCTGGGCCGGCTGGGCGACATGTACGGCCGGGTAAAGACGTACAACCTCGGCTTCGTGGTGTACACGTTCTTCTCGCTGCTGCTCACCGTCACCTGGATGAGCGGCACCGCCGCGGCGCTGTGGCTGGTCATCATGCGGATCTTCCAGGGCGTGGGCGCGGCCATGCTGTTGGCCAACTCCTCCGCCATCCTCACCGACGCGTTCCCCCCGGACCAGCGCGGCATGGCCATCGGCATCAACCAGGTGTCCGCGATCAGCGGCTCGTTCCTCGGCCTGGTCCTCGGCGGCGTGCTCGCCCCGATCCAGTGGCGGCTCATCTTCCTCGTGTCGGTCCCGGTGGGCCTGTTCGGCACGGTGTGGGCGTACCGCAGCCTGAAGGAAGTACCGCGCCGCGGCAACGCGCGCCTGGACTGGCCCGGGAACATAACCTTCGCCCTGGGCCTGATCGCGATCATGGTCGGCATCACCTATGGCATCCAGCCCTACGGGCACTCCACGATGGGCTGGACCAGCCCGTTCGTGCTCGGCTCCCTCGGCGGCGGGGTGGTGCTGCTGACCGCCTTCGCCCTCGTCGAGCGCCGGGCCCCCGACCCGATGTTCCGGCTGTCCCTGTTCAAGATCAGGGCGTTCACCGCAGGCAGCCTGTCGTCCATGCTGTCCGCCATCGGCCGGGGCGGGCTTATGTTCATGCTGATCATCTGGCTGCAGGGCATCTGGCTGCCGCGGCACGGCTACAGCTTCAGCCAGACCCCGCTCTGGGCCGGGATCTACATGCTCCCGCTGACCGCGGGCTTCCTGCTGGCCGGACCGCTCTCCGGGGTGCTATCCGACCGGTTCGGCGCGCGGCCGTTCGCCACCGGCGGCATGATCGCGGCCGCCGGCTCGTTCCTGCTCCTCGAGCTACTGCCGATCAACTTCGCGTTCTGGGAGTTCGCCCTCATCCTGCTGCTGAACGGCATGTCCATGGGCACCTTCGCCGCCCCCAACCGGGCTGGCGTGATGAACAGCCTGCCACCCCAGCACCGCGGCGTCGGCTCGGGGATGACCAGCACGTTCCAGAACAGTGCGCAGGTCCTGTCGATCGGGATCTTCTTCACCTTGATGATCGTGGGGCTGTCCTCGACGCTGCCGGGCACGCTCTTCCACGGGCTCGTGGCCCACGGCGTGCCCGCGTCGGTCGCGAACGCCGCGGCGCACCTGCCCCCGGTGTCCATCTTGTTCTCCGCCTTCCTCGGGTACAGCCCGATCCAGCACCTGGTCGGCCCCGCGGTCCTGGCGCACCTGCCCGCGGGCCAGGCGGCTGCGCTGACCGGCCGGGGCTTCTTTCCCTCGCTGATCTCGGGTCCGTTCGGCAGCGGGCTGCACACGGCGTTCGACTTCGCCATCGGCGCCTGCCTGGCCGCCGCCGCCATGTCCTGGCTGCGCGGCGGCAAGTACCACTACCAGGAGGAACCCGAGCCCGAGGCCCAGCCCAGCGACGCGAAGGTCGCGTAGGCCGCTGCGGCTGCCCCGGCGCCGAGCACGGTCCCCGCGATGACCTGCCAGACCGTGTGGTCCCCCAGTGCCACCCGGGCCCAGCAGAGCAGCGCGACGAGCACGTACCCCAGCAGGACCAGCGGCCCGTAAGTGAACGCCAGGATGGCCACCGACCCTGACGCGACCGCGCAGTGGATCGAGATCTTCCAGACGAACGTGATCGCCGCCAGCACCGCGACGCTGCCCAGCATGAAGGCCAGGTACCCGGTCAGCAGCCGCGGCGCACCCGCCGCCACGAGCACGACCAGTCCCGCCGCCACCGACCCCGTGATGAACCCCAGCACGATGAGCCGCGGCCGCCGCGCGCCCACCGTCCGATCGCTCCATAGCCCGCGGCGGACGCCGTAAGAAAGGAACACGGCAGGAAGCACGCCCGCGAACAGCGCGGCCAGCAGCCCCCACCCCAGGCCCGCGCGCCCGTCGGCGTGCCACCCGACCGCGAGCACGGTGACGATCAGCCAGTTCGTCGGCTCCAGCAAGTCGGTGCACCGCCGCGCCCACGCTTGACGACCGCCCATCACCAGAAGGTACCTTCCGGAGGTATGGCGGCGCGCAGCGGCGAACAGTTCCTGGAGCGGCTGGCCGCCGCCCGGGTACACGTGGAGATCCAGGGCGAGACGCTGACCGGAGGGGTCGCGGATCATCCCGCCTTCCGCAACGTCATCCGCAGCTACGCCGAGTTGTTCGACATGCAGCACGACCCCGCGTACCGCGACGTCCTCACCTACCCCTCGCCGACGTCGGGGGAGCCGGTCGCCACGTCCTTCCTCGTCCCGAAAACCCCCGAAGACCTGGCCAAACGCCGCCAAGCCTCCAAGTGTTGGGCCGACCGCTCGCTCGGCATGCTCGGCCGGACCGGCGATTACCTGAACAGCGCGCTGATGGCGCTGGGCTCCGCACACGACTGGTTCGCGCAGGCTAACCCGGCTTATGGCGAGAACATCCAGAACTACTACACCAAGGTCCGCGAGGAAGACCTGCTGTGCACGCATACGCTGGTCCCGCCGCAGGCCAACCGCGCGGTGCCCGCGAGCCAGCAGGCCGGCGGCGCGCTGATGGCGCACCTGGTTCGCGAGGACGATAACGGCGTCGTCATCCGCGGCGCCCGGCTGCTCGCCACCATCGGCCCGTTCGCCGACGAACTGCTCGTGTTCCCCTCGACGGTGCTGCGGGCCACGCCGGAGGACCAGCCGTACTCTTTCGCCTGCGCGATACCGAACGACGCGCCCGGCCTGCGCTACATCGCCCGCGAGCCGCTCGATTACGGGCGTCCCCGGCACGATCATCCGCTCGGCTCCCGGTTCGAGGAGACCGACGCCGTGGTCGTGTTCGACGACGTGCACGTGCCCTACGAGCGGTGTTTCGTCCTGGGCGACCCGGACCTGTGCAACGGCTTTTACTCCAAAACAAGCGCCGTCGTGCACATGACCCACCAGGTGGTGGCCAGGACGACGGCCAAGACCGAGTACATCCTCGGCCTGGTCAGCCTGCTGACCCAGGCCATCGGGATCGAGCAGTTCCAGCACGTCCAGGGCGACATCGCCGAGGTGATCACGACCCTGGAGACGCTGCGCGCGCTCGCCCGCGCCGCCGAAGCCGACGCCCAGCCGAACGAGTTCGGCGTGCTCACCCCGGCCTGGCCGCCGCTGAACACCGCCCGCAACCTCTACCCGAAGCTCTACCAGCGGTTCCCCGAGATCCTGCGCAAGCTCGGCGCCTCGGGCCTGATGGCCACGCCTACCCTCGCCGACGTCACCGGACCCGCCGCCGGCGACATCGAGACCTACCTGCAGTCCGCCACGCTGGGCGGCAAAGAGCGGGTCCGGTTGTTCCGCCTGGTCTGGGACACCTGCATCTCCGCCTTCGCCGGCCGCCAGGCGCTGTATGAGTACTACTTCTTCGGCGACCCGGTGCGCACGGCCTCGGCCTACGTCGCCAGCTACGACCGCGACCCGTACATGGCCGCGGTCCGGGCCTTTCTCGACCGCGACTAACGGCGCGGCGCGACCTCCCGCGCACTATGCGCGAGCTACTATCGAGCCAAGGCTTATGGCCGGGTATGTGCTCCCGGCTGCGGAGGAGATATGAGCAAGGGGACGCTGATTCTATTCGTGTGGCTCATCATCGGGGCCGCAGCGGCGGGACAGCGTGGCTACTTCAGCAGCCAGAACCTCGGTTGCAGCCAGGGGGCCACGATCGCGCTGACGATCGTCGCCGGCCCGCTCAACTACGTCGGCCTGAACCCGACGATCAGCTGCGCCGTCCCCTCGGCCCCCAGGCCGAGCGGCTGACCGGACCCCGCACCACAACCCGCCCCTCCCCCGGCCCTCCCCACCCCCGCCGTCCGGCCAGCCCGCGCACCCCCGCCGTCCGGCAACTCCATACCACCGCCGTCCGGCAACCCGCGCACCACCGCCGTCCGGCAACCCCATACCACCGCCGTTCGGCTTAAAAGGATCTTTTTTCCCGAACGAGCGTCCCTGTCTCTCCCGTAACGTGCGAGCCCTCATCCCGGTACGTCCTGCGGCGCGGGCCGGACGCGTTCCTCCGTGAGCTGCCGCAGCCGGTAGCGCTGGGTCTTCCCGCTGATCGTCTTGGGCAGCTCGGTCACGAACTCGACCACCCGCGGGTACTTGTAAGGGGCGATCGAGGCCTTGACGAAGTCCTGCAGCTCGGCCGCCTTGACCGCGTCGCCCGCCGCCGGGTCGCGCAGCACCACGAATGCCTGCACGATCATGCCGCGCTCCTCGTGCGGAGCGCCGACCACCGCGACCTCCAGCACGTCCGGGTGGCCGAGCAGGGCCTCCTCGACCTCTGGCCCCGCGATGTTGTAGCCGGACGAGATGATCATGTCGTCGCTGCGCGCCTGGAACCAGTAATAGCCGTCGGCGTCCCGGAGGTAGGTGTCCCCGGTGATGTTCCAGCCGCGCTGGACGTAGTCCTTCTGGCGCGGGTCCGATAGGTAGCGGCAGCCGGTGGGACCTTGGACGGCCAGGCGCCCCGGCTCCCCGTCGGGGACCACGTTCCCGTCCTCGTCCTGGATCTCCGCGCGGTACCCGGGGACCGCCCGCCCGGTCGAGCCCGGGCGGATCTCGTCGTCAGCGGACCCGATGAAAATGTGGAGCATCTCGGTCGAGCCGATGCCGTCGATGATCGTGATCCCCGTGGCGGCGTGGAAGTCTTCCCACACGGACTTCGGCAGGTGCTCGCCGGCCGAGATGCACCGGCGCAGGGTCTTCAGCTCTGCGGTCTTTCCCGCCGCCGCCATGGCCCGGTAGGCGCCGGGCGCCGTGGACAGCACCGTCACGCCGTGCGCGGCGATCATGCCGGGCCACTCGGCCGGGGTGATCCGCTCGACGAGCAGCGTCGACGCGCCCACCCGCAGCGGGTACAGCAGCAGCCCGCCCAGCCCGAAGGTGAACCCGAGCGGGGGCGAGCCGGCGAACACATCGTCGGCGTTCGGCCTGATGAGATACGCGGAGAACGAGTCGCAGGTGGCCAGGATGTCCCGGTGGAAGTGCATCGCCACCTTCGGCTGGCCGGTAGTACCCGAGGTCGAGGCGAGGATCGCCACGTCGTCGGCCGCGACCTCGACGGGCGTGAATGCGCCGTCCTTGGCGGCGCAGCGCGCGGCCACCTCGCCCGGGCCGTCGCCACTGTAGTGCAGTGCGGTGAGTTCCGGCGCGCCGGCCGCCAGGTCGTCGGCGAACCGGTGGTCGCAGATGGCCAGGCTCGGCTCGGTCAGCCCGACGATGGTGGCGATCTCCCTGGCCCGCAGCAGGGCCATGGTGGTGACCGGAACCCCGCCCGCCTTGAGCACCGCGAGCCAGGCCGCGGCCAGCCAGGGGTTGTTCGGGCCGCGGAGCAGCACCCGGTTGCCCGGCTGGAGGCCGAAGTCCTCGGTCAGCACTTGGGCGAGCTGGTTCGTCCTGCGTACGGTCTCGCCGTAGGTCCACGTTTCCGCGGGGGAGCGCAGACAGGGGCGGTCAGCGCCCAGGCGGGCGGCGGTGACGTCCAGGAGCTCGGCCGCGCAGTTCATCCGTTCCGGGTAAGAGAGCTCGGGCAGGTCGTAGCGGAACTCGGGCCACTGGTCATCCGGCGGCAGCCGGTCCCGGCAGAACGTGTCGACGTGCGCTGAAGGGGAGAGCCGCATCTGCCCGCACTTCCTCGTGTCCCGTAGGGTAGATCACCAGTATTTAGCTTTTCTGACGGCAGTCAATCCTCCGCTATACGCAATCCCTGGAGCGCGAGATGAGCCCGTTCCGAGCGTCAGTCCCGCTGACCAGCCAGTGGCGGCACTTCCAGTTCTCGGTGAGCGACGGGGTGGGCACGCTGACCCTGGACCGCCCGGACAAGCTCAACGCGCTTACCTTCGAAGCGTACGCCGACCTGCGTGACCTGCTCGCGGAGCTCCCGCAGCGGGGCGACACGAGGGTTCTCGTCGTGCGGGGGAGCGGCCGGGCGTTCTGCTCGGGCGGGGACGTCAACGAGATCATCGGGGTCACGCTGTCGATGGCGCCGGACGAACTGCTGGCCTTCACCCGGATGACCGGGGAAGTGATCCAGCGCATGCGCGAGTGCCCGATTCCGATCATCGCGGCCGTGCACGGCATGGCCGCCGGAGCCGGGGCGGTGATCGCGCTCGCGGCCGACTTCCGGGTGTGCACCCCGAAGGCCCGCTTCGCGTTCCTGTTCACCAAGGTGGGGCTGTCCGGCGCCGACATGGGGGCCGCCTACCTGCTGCCCCGCCTGGTCGGGCTAGGGCACGCGACCCGGCTGCTGATGCTCGGCGACACGATCGGGGCCGACGAGGCGCAGCGCATCGGGCTGGTCTCTTCCCTGGTCGAGGAGTCCGGGTTCGATGAGGCGGTCGGCGCCCTCGCGCGGCGGCTGGCGTCCGGGCCGGTCCAGGCCTACGCGCAGACCAAGGCGCTGCTGACCAGGGAGCAGGACATGAGCCTGTCCGCCGCCGTGGAACTGGAGGCCATGACGCAGGCGCTGCTCATGAAGGGCCAGGACTACGCCGAATTCCACGCCGCCTTCAACGCAGGCCGCGAGCCGAATTGGCAGGGGCGCTGACCAGGACGGCGAAGCCCTAACCACATCCTCCCCTGCCGATAAGGTATTGCGGACCCAGAGCATTTGTCCGCTTACCGATCGGGTGATGCCGATGGCCATCCCTGTACCCGCAACTCCGGCCCCCACCACCCGCCGGATTCCGGAATGGCACCCGCTGCAAGCCGTCTACCTGGTCGTGGCGGCGGCCGTCCTGTTCATCGTGACGTTCTGGTCGGCCCTGGGCCTGCCCCCGCTCGGCGGGACGACCATCGAGTGGGTGCTCGGCTTCGTGCTCGTCAGCCTGGTCAACCTCGGCCTCGGCACGCTCGGCGGCGGCGCGGTCATCGAATGGCGGCACCCCACGTGGAGCCGCCTCGGGGTAAACATTCAGACCCCTCTGCTGGCTGTTTAAGTCACGCGGGGTTTGTGCTGGTGGTCACGTTTTCGCTGCGATGAGGGGGGTTTGGTCCGGGGTCGGGGCTGGCGGGGGCAGGATGGCTGGC
>JBOHCK010000163.1:0-13380 GCA_050698755.1 Streptosporangiaceae bacterium
GCCCGGGCCCGGGCCGTCCGGGCACGCTGGTGACCGGGCAAGCCTGGGGGCCGGGCGCGGCCTGGCTGCTGGAGCGCCTCCCCGCCCAGGTCGGCGCCCACGATGACCCCTCGGGCCTCACGCCCAGGCACCCGGTCATCGCCGACCTGGCCCTCCGGTACCCCGGCCTGCGGATCGGCCGGACCTGGCGGGTCTTCGAGGCGCTCGTCCCCGCGGTACTCGAGCAGAAGGTGCTCGGCCGGGAGGCGCACCGCGCCTGGCGGATCCTGCTGCGGAAGTTCGGGGAGCCCGCGCCCGGACCTGCCCCGGCCGGGATGCGCGTGGTCCCGCCCCCGCGGGTATGGGCGCGCATCCCGTCGTGGGACTGGCACCGCGCGGGCGTCGAGGGCGTGCGGGCCCGGACGATCATCAACGCCGCCGCCGTGGCCAGCCGGCTGGAGGAGGTCCTCGACCTGGACCCGGCCGAGGCCGACGCCCGCTTGCGGTCCCTGCCCGGCATCGGCGTCTGGACCTCCGCCGAGATCAGGCAGCGTGCCGCCGGCGACCCGGACGCCGTCTCGGTCGGCGACTATCACCTGCCGAAGGCGGTCGGCTGGACCCTGGAGATGCGGATCACCGACGACGCCGAGATGCTGGAACTCCTCGCCCCCTACGCCGGCCACCGCTACCGGGTGACCAGGCTCATCGAGCTAGGCGGCAGCGAGCCCCCCCGCCGCGGCCCCCACCTCCCCGTCCGCGACTACCGCGCCTTCTGAGCACCTTGTGATCCAAGTGCTCAAAGTTGCGCAAAAATCCGACCCTGCGGTACGGGCAGGACCCGCGCGACCGGGAAGATCGGGGCTCCGGTATAGGTTTGGTGAAGCATGAGTGACTTCCGCGGCGACGCTGGTGGGATCACGGCTTCGGCGATGCGCCGGGCCCTGGCTCGGGCGAGGGACGGCAAGGCACTCGACCCGCCCGAGGCGACCGTCCTCCTCCACGCCCGCGGCGATGACCTGCAGACCCTGCTGACCTACGCGGGCCGGACCAGGGATGCCGGGCTGGAGGCGGCCGGCAGGCCGCAGACGATCACCTACTCGCGCAAGGTCTTCATCCCGCTGACCAGGCTGTGCCGTGACCGCTGCGGGTACTGCACCTTCGCCACCGTCCCGCACCGGCTGCACAGCCTGTACCTGGAACCGGACGAGGTCCTCGACATCGCCCGCGACGGCGCCGCCCTGGGCTGCAAGGAAGCCCTGTTCACCCTCGGCGACCGGCCGGAGGACCGCTGGCGCCAGGCCCGCGAGTGGCTCGACGCCCGCGGCTACGACGACACCCTGTCCTACATAAGGGCCATGGCGATCCGCGTCCTGGAGGAGACCGGCCTGCTGCCGCACCTCAACCCGGGCGTCCTGACCTGGCCGGACTTCCAGCGCCTCAAGCCGGTCGCCCCGTCCATGGGCATGATGCTCGAGACCACGGCCACCCGCCTGTACACCGAGAAAGGCGGCCCGCACTTCGGCAGCCCGGACAAGGACCCGGCGGTCAGGCTCCGTGTCCTGGAGGACGCCGGCCGCTGCAACGTCCCGTTTACCACCGGCATCCTCATCGGCATCGGCGAGACCCCGGCCGAGCGCGCCGACTCGGTCTTCGCGATCAGGAAGGTCGCCCGCACCTACCACGGCATCCAGGAAGTCATCGTGCAGAACTTCCGGGCCAAGCCGGATACCAAGATGCGCGACGTCCCCGACGCCGAACTCGACGACCTGGCCGCCACGATCGCCGTGACCAGGCTCATCCTCGGCCCGACGGCCCGCATCCAGGCTCCGCCCAACCTGGTCGGCGCCCAGTACGACCTCATCCTGCGGGCGGGCATCGACGACTGGGGCGGCGTCTCCCCGCTGACCCCGGACCACGTCAACCCCGAACGCCCCTGGCCGGACATCGACGAGCTCGCGACCCGGACCGCGGCCGCCGGTTTCACCCTGCGCGAGCGCCTGACCATCTACCCGCCGTACCTCCGCGAGCCGTGGCTGGACCCGCGCCTGGTCGGGCACGTCGCCGCGCTGGCCGACCCGGCCACCGGCCTGGCCGCGGACGGCGCCGTCCCGCGCGGGCGGCCCTGGCAGGAACCCGACGGCGGCTGGGGCTCATCCGGCCGGACAGACCTGCACGTGACCATCGACACCACGGGCCGCACCCATGACCGGCGGGATGACTTCGCTGAGGTCTACGGCGACTGGAATGAAATAGCCGAACGAGCGTTGGTGTCTCCCCCGGACCAACTCCCGGGCTCCGCGGGGCGGCCCGCCGCGGCCGTAGCGACCCCCGGTGACGTGGCCGCCGCCCTCCGCCAGGCCGAGCGCGACCCGGCCGCCCTCACCGACGACCAGGCCATCGCCCTGCTGACCGCCGACGGCCCGGACCTGGAGGCCCTGGCCGGGATCGCCGACGCGCTGCGCCGCGAGGTCGTCGGAGACGACGTCACTTACGTGGTCACGCGCAACATCAACTTCACCAACGTCTGCTACACAGGCTGCCGGTTCTGCGCGTTCGCCCAGCGCCGCACCGACGCCGACGCGTACACGCTGTCGCTCAAGCAGATCGGCGACCGCGCGGCGGAGGCGTGGGACGCGGGCGCCACCGAGGTGTGCATGCAGGGCGGCATCCACCCCGACCTGCCCGGCACCGCCTACTTCGACATCGCCGCCGAGGTCAAGCGGCGCCGCCCCGGCCTCCACGTGCACGCGTTCTCCCCGATGGAGGTGATGAACGGCGCGTCCCGCACCGGCCTGCCGATCAGGGAGTGGCTGGCCCGCGCCAAGCAGGCGGGCGTCGACTCGCTGCCGGGAACGGCGGCGGAGATCCTCGACGACGACGTGCGCTGGGTCCTGACCAAGGGCAAGCTGCCCGCCTCGGCCTGGATCGAGGTGATCACCACCGCGCACGAACTGGGCTTCAGGACGTCGGCCACGATGATGTACGGGCACGTCGACACCCCGGCCCACTGGGTCGGCCACCTGCGCGTGATCCGGTCGATCCAGGAACGGACCGGCGGGTTCACCGAGTTCGTCCTGCTGCCGTTCATCCACTCCAACGCGCCCATATACCTGGCTGGCCTGGCCCGGCCCGGCCCGACCAGGCGGGAGAACCGGGCCGTGCACGCGGTGGCCAGGCTGATGCTGCACGGGGCGGTCGACTCGATCCAGTGTTCCTGGGTCAAGCTAGGCGACGACGGCTGCCGCGACGTCCTGCAGGGCGGCGCCAACGACCTGGGCGGCACGCTGATGGAGGAGACGATCAGCAGGATGGCCGGCGCCGACCACGGTTCCTACAAGACGATCAGCGGCATGCGCGCGATCACCGAGCCGCTCGGCCGCCCGCTGCGCCCGCGCACGACCACCTACGGCGAAGTCCCGGCGGAGCGGGTCGCGGCGGCCGCCGCCACCGACGGCGTGTGCGCCTCGGTGAGGTCCGGTCCAGGGGGTATGGGGGGCCGGACAGGCCCCCCATGATCGGGGGGTCCAGGGGGGTCGTCCCCCCGGACTAGCAGCAGAGGCGGTCGGCTACCAGCGTCCTCGGTGGACGAGTTCGTCCAGGCTCTTGCGCTCACTCGCGGGCGCGGGCGGCACCGGGTCGGCCTCGGGATCGCCGTAGCCGATGGCGATGGCCCCGATCGGTGTCCACTCCCCGGGGACTCCGTATCGCTCGCGGAACCTGCGCATGATCGACGGCGGAATGCCGAAGAACACCGCGCCGAGTCCCTCGTCGACCACGGCGAGCAGGATGAGCAGCGCGGTGAAACCGGTGTCGATGTACCAGTAAGGGACCGGCCAGCGGGCCTCATCCCGGTCCGTCCAGGCCCGGTCCGGCCGTTCCGCGTACTGGTCAAGGTAAACGTCCTTGCAGGCCAGCGGGATAATCACCAGCGGGGCCTGACTCAGCGCGTCGACCTCAGCCCGCTCTTGGGCCTCACCCTCACCGAGGGAGGCGGCATCGTCGTAGAAGGCCTGCCACAAGGGGGCCGATTGCTCGGTGCCCTCCAGGACCAGGAACGAGTAGCCCTGACTGAAACCCGCCGACGGGGCCCGGTTGGCGGCCCGCAGCAGCCGCTCCGCCGTGTCCGGGGGCAGCGGTTCCCCCTTGAACGCGCGGACCATCTTGCGCCGCTTAATGACCTCGGTGAATTCCACCGGCTCAGCCTAGTTCGCCCGGGCGTCCCGGGGCGATGCATTAACGTCCAGGTCCGGCCTCTCAGCGGACGAAATGGAGCGGTGCATCTCAGGCCCGGTCCGGCCGTTCAGCGGATGACCAGGAAGTCGCCGGGGTCGCGGGGCGGACGGGGTCGGGGCTGCTCGGCCGGGTGACCCACGGCGACGGCCCCCATCGGCCGCCAGCCGTCCGGCACGTCCATCGCCCGGGCGGCGACATCCTGGCAGAACAGGGTGCTGGAGATCCACGCCGAGCCGAGCCCCTCGACGGCCAGCGCGATGAGCAGGTTCTGCACCGCGGCGCCCATGGACGCCACGAACATGGCCTGCTCCGCCGCCGAACGCCGCTCGTCGGGGTACTCGTGCGCCGCGTCCGCGACCAGGCACGGGACGACGATCAGCGGCGCCTGCCGCAGCGGCTCGCCGCGCCGGAGCCTGCGGGCGATCTGCTCCTCGGTGAACCCGTCGCGGCGCAGGTCGGCGGTCCAGGCCTCGCGCATCGCGTCGAGCAGCGCCCTCCGGGCGGCGGCCGAGCTCAGGACGACGAACCTCCACGGCTGGCTGTGATGCGGCGCGGGTGCGGTCAGCGCGGTGGCGACCGCCCGGCGGATCGCCTCGACCTCGACCGGCTCGGCGGTGAACGCCCTGATCGTCCTGCGGGCCAGCGGCACGTCGGCCGACCCGAACCGGAACATGTCCTCGTCGGCCGGCCTGACCAGCGCCCGCGCACCGGGCCCGTCCTGCTCGGTGACCAGGCCGGCCAGCCCGCGCACGAGCGCGACGGGGATCCGCAGCGCCTTGCCCTTGACCAGGTCCGCGGCCGCGGCGATCTCGTCGGCCACGGCGGCCACGGTGACCTCCAGGATGTTGCCGAAGGTGTCGGCTTCGCCGCGGTAGTCGCGGAGAGGCGTGACGCCCGCCGCGCCGATGGCGGTGTCGGTCTGCCCGGCCCGCCACGGCCTGCCCATCGTGTCGGTCACGATCACCCCGATCCGGAGGCCAGTGCGGGCGTGCAGCGCCTTGCGCAGCCGCCTGGCCGACTCGTCGGGGTCCTCGGGCAGCAGGACCACGGTCCCCGGGGCCGTGTTGGACTCATCGACCCCGGCCGCGGCCAGCACGAACCCGTGCCGCGTCTGCGCGATGGTCGTGGCGCCGCGCCTGGCCACCACCCGCGCCGTCTCGGCCTCGATGGCCTGCTCGCGCGAGGCGGCGATCACCCGGCCTTCGGCCTTGCTGACGATCTTCGACGTGACGACCAGGATGTCGCCGTCGCGCAGGTCCTGGGCTGCGGCGGCGATGACCGCCGCCAGGTCGCTGCCCGCGGTGACCTCGGGCAACCCGGCCACCGGGCTCACCGTGATGGGGGTGCCTTCCGTCACGCGAGCTCCTGCGCTAGGTCCAGGGCCGCCCGGGCGATCGCCGTCGTGGCGGTCAGGTCGGACATCAGCAGCGGCAGTGCGCGTACGGCGATCCCCGCCAGCGCGCTTTCATCGGCCGCGGCCTTGTCCTGGTCGTCGACGAGCCAGCCGTCGATCAGCTCCGGTCCGTAGTGCGCCCCGACCGCGGCGGCCGATGTCTCGACCCCGATGGCGGCCAGGCAGGCGTCGGCCATTCCGCGCACCGGCGCGCCGCCGATGATGGGCGAAACTCCGACCACGGTCTTGGCGGCCACGGCCGCCCGGATCCCGGGAACGGCCAGGATGGTGCCGATGCTGACCACCGGGTTGGACGGGGGGAACAGGACCACGTCGGCCTCGCCGATGGCGTCGAGCACGCCGGGGGCCGGGGTGGCCTCCTCGGCGCCGAGTGCGGTGATCGCCGCCGCGGGGGTCTCCGCGTGCAGGCGCACCCACCATTCCTGGAAGTGGATCACGCGCCGCTGGCCCGAATCCAGGAGCACGACGTGCGTCTCGATCGGGTCGTCGGACATCGGGAGCAGCCGGACTCCGGGCTGCCACCGGCGGCAGAGCATCTCGGTGACGGCCGAGAGCGGCTGGCCGGCCGCGAGAAGCTGGCTGCGCAGGATGTGGGTGGCGAAGTCTCTATCACCGAGCATGAACCAGTCCGGGCTCGCGCCGTAGGCGGCCAACTCGGCCCGGATGCTAAAGGTCTCCTCGGCCCGCCCCCACCCCTGCGCGGTGTTGATGCCACCGCCGAGCGTGTACATGACGGTGTCGAGGTCCGGGCACACCCGCAGGCCGAACAGCGTGATGTCGTCGCCGGTGTTGCCGATCACCGTGATCTCGACGTCCGGGGTGGTGGCTTGCCTCAGGCCCAGCAGGAACCGCGCGGCCCCCACGCCGCCGGCGAGCACGGTGATGCGCATAACCAAGAGTGTGGCAGCATCCGTCCGTTCCCGAGCCAGGGCCTCCCGGAGTACTGACGGAGCGTGACGGCGCTGATTCCTCACGTGATTTATTGCGCATCTCAGGCATCCCGGGGACCAATATCACCTTCTTCGCTTGACTTGAAGCAAGACACGCTAGTGTAATTTCATTGATGTGATTCTCGCTCCTGCGGGGAGTGGGCAAGACCGGGGGCTCCGAATGGGGAGGGAGGATGGCGGTGACCGAGATCATCTCGCTGGCACAGGTCTTCGTCAGTCCCGAGGACGAAGAAGAGCTGGGCTGGCAGGACCGGGCGCTGTGCGCCCAGACGGATCCTGAGGCGTTTTTCCCCGAGAAGGGGGGATCGACCCGGGAGGCCAAGCGCGTGTGCCGTAGCTGCGAAGTACGAGCCGAGTGCCTGGAGTACGCGCTCGAGCACGACGAGCGATTCGGGATTTGGGGCGGCATGTCGGAGCGCGAACGCCGCCGGCTGAAGCGGGCGGCGGTGTAGCGCGGGGACATCACGCGTTCACCCCGCTGACCGAATTCAGCCTGTGTATCGTTGATGCCGTCGTGGGCGCGGGGGTTGTCGTTCACGTAGACCACGCGCTCTGCCGGGGCGGGTAGCCGCGCGGAGCACTGTTGCCCAGGCCACCGGTCAGGACCCTTGTCAGAGAACGCAGCGCACCTCCGTCACGTCGTCACCGCCGTAATCGTCGCGCACGATGGTGCCCGGCTGCTGCCGGGGCTCATCAACGCGGTGCGCGAGCAGACGCACCCCGTGGAGCGCGTCGTCGCGGTCGACACCGGGAGCAGGGACCGCAGCGGGGCTACGCTGACCGAGCTCCTCGGCCCCGACGCCGTCTTCGGCATGGACGCCGATACCGGCTACGGCGCGGCGATTTCCCGCGCGCTCCAGCACCCCGCGGCTCGCAAGCCCCTGCGGCGGACCGGGACCGGACCGGAGACGGCCGTGGAGTGGGTATGGCTCCTGCACGATGACTGCGAGCCCGCCGCCGACGCGCTGGAGCAGCTGCTCAGGGGCGCCAGCCGCGGCCGGCCGACGGCGGTGGTCGGCCCGAAGCTGAGGAACCTGGCGGACCGGCGCGTGCTGCGCGAGGCGGGCATCGCCCCCGACCGGGCCGGCCGGCGTTTCACCGGGATCGAGCCCGGTGAGATCGATCAGGGCCAGCACGACGGCAACCGGGCGGTGCTGGCGGTCAGTTCGGCGGGCATGCTGGTGCGCCGCGACGTCTGGGATCAGATGGGCGGCTTCGACGCCGACCTGCCCCTGTTCCGTGATGACATCGACTTCTGCTGGCGGGTGCGCGGGGCGGGCTACGAGGTGCGGGTGATCACGGACGCGGTGGTTTACCACCGCGAGATGTCCGCCAGGCAGATCAGGAAGGCGCCCGCCGCGGGCGGGCGCCCGCGTATGGCCGACCGGCGCGGCGCCCTGTACGTGTTCGCGGTCAACCTGCCGCTCGGGCCGATGATCCCGATCGTGGCCGGCTGCGTCGCCGGGTCGCTGCTCCGCGCGGTGTACTTCCTCGTCACCAAGCAGCAGCACAAGGCGTGGGATCAGCTCGGCGCCCTCGCCTGGCTGTTCCGTCACCCGGTCAGGATCTGGCGCGCCCGGCGCAGGCGCGCGCCCCACCGCAAGGTCGGCTGGTCGATCGCGCGCGACCACCTACCCGGCGGCAGGACGCTGGGCCGCCTCGCCGAGTCAGCCGCCGCCTTGCTGTCCAGCGGTCCGGGCTACGACACCGTCGGAGGGCATCACGCCGTCACCGACGAGCCGGGCGACGACATGCCGCTGCCCGACACCGATTCGGTCGTCCGGCGCGTCGTGACCAGCCCGGGTGTCCTGCTCTTCGCCGGGCTCACCCTGGTCACGCTGGTCGCGGAAAGGTCCCTGGTCGGCTCGGTGCTGAGCGGTTCGGCCACGCTCGCGGGCGGGGCCCTCGTGCCCGCGTGGGGCGGCGCGAGCGATCTGTGGCGCGAGTACCTGGCGGGTTACCACGCGGCGGGCATCGGCTCGACCGTCAGCGCGCCCCCCTACCTGGGCGTGATGGCCGTGCTGGCCACCGTGCTGGCGGGGAAGCCCTGGCTGGCTGTGGACGTGGTGCTGCTCGGCTGCGTCCCCGCGGCCGGGATGGCGACGTACTGGGCGATGCGGCGCGTCACGCGCGTCCTGGCGGCGCGGGTCTGGGTCGCCGCCACCTACGCGCTGCTTCCGGTGGCGATGGGCGCCGTCGCCGCCGGGCGCCTCGGCACCGCCGTCGTCTTCGTCCTCGTCCCGCTCATCGGCATCACCGTGGGGCGGATGCTCACCCGTCCACCGCGGACCGCCCGCCGGGCCGCGTGGGCGACCGGCCTGCTCGTCGCGGTGGCCGCGGCCTTCGTCCCGCTGGTCTGGCCGATCGCGGTGGTGGCCGCGCTCGGCGCGGCCGCGGCCTGGCGGTGGCTCGGCCGGGCGACCGTCATCAGCGCCGCGATCGTCGCGCTGGTGCCCGCGGCGGTCTTGCTCCCCTGGACGGTCCGGCTGGTGACCGCCCCTGCCCAGTTCTTCCTCGAGGCCGGGATACAGCGGCCCGGGCTGGCCGCGGCGGGATTGCGGCCGGAATCGGTAGTGCTGCTCAGCCCGGGAGGGCCGGGCCTCCCGCCCGCCTGGGTGACCGCGGGCCTGGTCCTGACGGCGTTCGGCGCGCTGCTGGCCCGCCGGCGGATGGTCTTCGTGCAGGCCGGCTGGGGCATCGCGCTCGCCGGGCTGGCCATCGCGCTCGCGGTGAGCGTCGTCCGCGTGACGCCGCCGGAAGGCGGGACCAAGGTCAGCGCCTGGCCGGGCATCGCGACCTGCATCGCCGCCGCAGGCTTGCTGGTGGCCGCCACCCCGCTGGTCGAGTCGGCGGTCCGGAGGTTCGCGCAGGCGAAACAGGCCGTAACTGGCAGGCTGACCGGTCTCAGCTCGCCGCGGGTCATGGTGCTGGCCGTCCTGGCCGTGGCCGCGTCGGCACCGGTCCTGGCCGCCGGCGCCTGGCTGGTCACCGGGGTCCGCGGCCCCATTGCCGCCGCGGGACCGCAGATCCTGCCCCCGTTTGTGGCCGCCTCGTCCTCGGGTCCGAACCAGACCAGGACGCTGGTCCTGCGGCCGCAAGGCGGGACTTTGACCTACACCGTGCTGCGGAATACCGACCCCGTGCTCGGCGAGCCAGAGCTGACCGCGGGCGCCTCGGCCACCCAGGCGCTCGGCGGCGTCGTAGCCTCGCTGGACGCGGCCGCGAGCGGCGACGAGGGCAACACGGGACAGGTGCTCAGCCAGTTCGATATCGGCTATGTGCTGCTGCCCGGTCCCGTCAGTCCGTCGCTCGTCCACCAGATCGACGGGGCCGCCGGCCTGATGCCGCTGACCCAGTCGTCCGCCTACGACCTGTGGGAGGTCGCCGGGACCGTGGCGCGGGCGCGCGTCATTACCGCTAGCGGCACCGTACTGCCGGTGCCTTCCGGGTCGATCGGCGTGAACGCGGCCATCGCGCCGGGAATATCGGGCACCCTGGTCCTCGCGGAGGCGGCGGGTGGCTGGTCCGCGACCCTCAACGGGCACGCGCTGGCCCGCCCGGCCGATCCGGTCGGCGGATGGGCGCAGGGTTTCGCCCTGCCCGCCGGCGGCGGCCACCTGGTCATCACCCGTAACGAGACGGCGCGGGACCTGAGCCTCGGCTTCGAGGCCGCCGCCGTCTTGGTCGTCTTCGCGTTCGCCCTGCCGGGTACCAGATCCGCGGCGCCCGCGCCGGCGCAGGAGCCCAGTCCCGAAGTCCAGCCCGCCCCCGCCCCGCGCAGGCGGCGGGACCGGGCCCACGGTCCGCGGCTGGCCCGCCGCAGCCGGCCGCCGCAGCCGGCCGTCCTCGCCCCTGAGGCGAGCGAAGCCAGCACTGCGGAGTTCCGTGCCGCCGAACCTCCCGTGGTGACGGTCCCGGACCCCTACGCGTTCGCAGCAGACCCCGGGTACCCCGCAGCATCCGCGTACGACCCCGCGCACGACGCGGCGTCCGCCTACGACCCCGGGTACCCCGCAGCATCCGCGTACGACCCCGGTCCCGAGATGAGTGCCATGCCGCTCAGCAGCGTGGGCGCGTCGCCGCCCACCGAGGTCAGCGTCCCCGCCTCCAGCAGCGCCCCCGCCGCGCCGCCGTCCGAGACCCCCCGGCGTCCGCGTGGCGGCCAGCACGCGGCACGGCACGGGAAGCCTTCGCGCTGGCGCGGCGGCACCGCCAAGCCCGCGGACAATCCCCCTGCTCCCACCCAGTCCCCGGCCGAGACGGGCCCGCATCTCGGCGAGTTCGCGGAGGATCAAACGCTCGAACATCTTGACTTCTTCACCGGGGACGACGACGGTGACGGGTCCGCCGGGCGGGCAACCGACCCCGCGTCGGCTAGCCAGCGCCCACCCTGGGAACTCGGTGACGGGTCATGAGACCAGCTCGTTTCGTGCCCGCCGGCGTGGTCTTGCTGGCGCTGTGCGTTATCGCCGGTGTCGCCCAACTCGTCAGGCCCGCCCCGGCCACCACGACCCAGGTCAGCGCAGCGTCCAGGCAGGTGGCGGTCAGCTCCGCCGTCCGGGCCTGCCCTCCCGCTCAAGGGGGCGGATCGGGCAAGGTCGCGCTGATCGCGGGATCGCCGGGGTCCTTGGGGCCAGCTTCGCCGGCGACCGCCGCCGGGCTGGGCCAGGTCGAGCTGACCCCGCTCCCGCTGGCTGGAGTCCAGCTGCACGCCGTGAGCCCGATCAGCCAGACCGATCCGGGCGCGCTGTCGTTGCTGACCGTCCCAGCCGCGTCCAGCGTGAGCCAGAAGGGCACGACTGTAGCCGAAGGCTGGTCGGTGACCGGGACCGGGCTCATGGCGCCGGCCATGGAGGCCGAGGAGACAGAAAGTTCAGGCCTGTCCAGCGTCCGCTGCGGTGAACCCGGTTCGGATATCTGGTTCGTCGGACCGGGACAGGGGAGCGGCGCCAAGCAGATCCAGCTCGACCTCATGAACATCGACGCCTTGGCCGCGAGTGTAGACGTGAGCGTCATCACCCAGGCCGGACCGGTCCAGGCCGACGGTGACACCGGGATCACGGTCCCGCCGTACGAGACGGTTACCGAGTCCCTGTCGGCCCTGGGCGCCAGTTCCCCGGTGGTCGCGATCGAGGTGCGGACCAGCATCGGCCGGGTGGCCGCAGACGTCTGGGAGAGCTCCGCGGCCGGGAGCAGCTGGCTGCCGAGCACGACGGCGCCCTCGACCAGCATGGTGATCCCCGGGGTTCCTCCGTCCGGCAGCGAGGCGAGGCTGTTCATCGCGGTCCCCGGCAGCCTGAGCGCCCGGGTGAGCGTCCTGGCGATCACTTCGCAGGGTCTGTATCACCCGTTCGGTGCACAGACGGTTGACGTGCCGCCCAATTCGGCCTTCTACGCGCAACTGGCGCCGGCCGGCGGCACCGCTGCAGCCCTCGTGCTCACATCGAACGTTCCGGTCTCGGCGGCCGTACTGGTCCCCGGTAGCGGCCTGGGCGCCTTCACCGCGGCCACGGCACCCATCAGTGAGCAGGCCGTCGTCGCGGGAAACACGACCGGCTCGGGTCTTTCCGCCTCGATCGCGCTGTCGGCCCCGGCCGGGGCGGCTCGCGTTCGCCTGACCGAGATCGCGCTGGCCACGAGCGGCCATGCGGCGGGGCCCAGCGTGAGCCAGGTCGTATCGGTCCAGGCCAGGCATACGCTGGTGGTGTCGGCAGCGCCTCCGAAAGGCAACCAGAGCGGGTCCACGTTCACCGTCGTGATCACCCCGCTGCCCGGCTCCGGGCCGCTGTACGCCGCCCGGGTAGAGACACAGGGTCAGAGCACCGTCGTGTCCATCATGCCGGCTATCAGCGCATTGACCACAATCAATCTTCCGCCCGTCCGCAACTCCTATAGCGCGATATCTCCCTGAAATCCGCGTCCGTTATGGATTATCGGGATGCCCGATAATCCATAACGGATCACATCGGCGCCGCAACGGCAATAAGGATCCCAATCTCGCATGGCTTCGCCATCTGGCTTAACTTTGTTCCCGAATATCCTGTTTGTGCAGGTAGGAGGAGCAGGTAAACCCGTCCGGAACGAGTGTAAAGGTGCGTATCGGGCATCACTTGCTATCGCCCGGAAAATCCTGGAAAGCATAATGTGCGGCATCCGGACGGTATTATCTGGCGGCCACCAGATTATTTCGCTGAAATGGCATCACGGGTATAGACATTGGCGATTTAGGTGACTAGCGTGACGCGCATGAAGGGCTGGTGCCAGTCGGCCCTGAAGGTGCTTTTGTACACCGTCGGGGCGGCATTTGGCGGACTGTGCATCCTAGTGGGCATAGGCCTGCTGGCTGCTACACCCGCTGCGGCCGCCACCGTCTTGCCCAATTCCGGGCCGCCCGGCCCGATCCTGCCCTCCGTGACCAGTACCGTCACCGGCGCGGCCAGCACGGCCGCCAGCACCGCAACGGGTGCCGTGACAGGAACGGCCAGCACGGTGACCGGAACGGCCGGCACCGCCACAGACGTCGTGACCGGAACGGCCAGTACGGCGGCCAGCACCGCCGCGAGCGCCGCGACCGGGACCGCCAGTACCGCGACCAGCGCGGTGAGCCCGGCGGCTCTGACCACCACGGCATCGTCAACGGTCTCGCAGGTCACCCCGGTCGCCCCTGTGGCCAGCGCGGTGACTAGCACCGTCAACAGCACGACCTCGGCGGCGGCCCCCGCGGCCAGCACCACGGCAAACACCGTGACCAGTACGACTTCGGCGGCCACGACCGCGGCGGACACCGTGACCAGCGCCGTGACC
>JBOHCK010000164.1:0-13306 GCA_050698755.1 Streptosporangiaceae bacterium
CACCGCGCCGCGACTCGTGAATCTCGAGGTCGTCGGCTCGCCGGCGTACTGGTTGGCATGACCGGCGCGCGGTGCCACGCTCGCCACCCTGTGGTTCCCCATCACTGATGTCCTACCTGGTTACGCAACTGACGCAACTGGCCCACTCATACCTAATGCTTACGGATGCACCAGCGTGGGATGCAGTAACTGTAGTGGGACAGCTGGCCAAATATCCGGCAAATGATCACGTACTGAAAATCTGGCCAGGCCGGCCCGCCGGCCGCCTACGCCGTCGCCCATTAAGGTGAGGCCGGCGGGGAGGTCGGGGACGTCGTGATCCCGTTGACCCACGCCGCCTTGTTGATGACGGTCGAGCCGCCAATGCTCGGCAGGACCTGGATGAATTTGCCCTGCTGCCACTGGAACACGAACGCCGCCGCGGCTCCGTTCTCACCCAGCGCGTCGAACCTCACCGGACCCTGCACGCTGTTCAGCGTGACGCCGCTGTGCAGGTAGGCGATGATCTTGGCGTTGTCGGTGCTATGGGTGGCGATGATCGCCTGCGCCATAATCTGGCCCACCGAGTAGGCCTCCGCCACGTCGGCGTTGATGTCGGACGCGGTGCCGCCGTACTTGGTGATGTATTCCTTGACCATCTGCTGACTGGCCGCGAGGCCGTAGCCGGGGTACCAGCCGTCGGGCACCATCATCCCGTTCTCGTTGCCCTGGCCGACCGCGGAGACGAACGCGGAACCCTGGTCGGGCCCGGACGCCGCGATGAACAGCTTGGGCGTGTAGTGCTGCTGCTGGAACACCTGCATGAAGGTCTGGACGGTGGGCACGTCGGTGGACCCGAGCACCACCAGCTGCGCGCCGGATGCGGCGACCGCCTGGGCCGGCCCCGTATAGGCCGACTGTACTTCCGCAAAGGTGTTCGAGTACACGGTCTTGATGTTGAGGTTCTGCAACAGTGTCTGGGCCAGCTCGACCGGCGGGTCGGCGAAGGGGTCCTGGGCCATCGGGTAGGCCGCGCTCTTCGGCCGCTCGCTCGCCGGCAGGCTTGCGATCCAGTGCACGAACGGGACCATCTCGTCCGCGATCGGCAGGCTCACGTCGAACGTGTTGCGGTCGGCCTGGTTGGACACGGTGTCGAAGACCGACGGCGCGCCACCCGCCCCCTCCACGAACGCGTAGCCGTACCTGGCCGCCACCGCCGAGGCCGGCGCGGACAGCAGCGAGGAGAACGGCCCGAAGGCGAGGGTCACGTGGTCCTGGCCGAGCAGGACCTGGTAGTTGGTGACCGCCTGGTTCGGCAAGCCGCCGTCGTCCTTGATGTCCAGCACGACCTTCCGGCCGAGCAGGCCGCCGTGGGCGTTCACGTCGTCGGCCCACAGGTTGTACCCCTTTTGGAACGCCAGGCCGTCCGCCTGGAAGGGGTTCGGGTTGGCGGCGGGCCCGGCGCTCAGCGAGAGCGACGCGCCGATGATGATCGGGCCGGTGGAGTTGCTCGCCGGGGTCGTCGAGGTTGAGGTGCTGGCGCTGGTGCAGGCGGCTAGCGCGCTCACGCCGAGCACCACGGCCACGGCGCCCATGGCGAATCTGGCAGAATTCACGCCCTCGGTTATACCTGGCAAAACCGCCAGATGATGGGTGAATGGCATTAAATCCCCTGGCCAGCCAGGCGCAGTATCAGGTCACGCAGAACTCGTTACCCTCCGGGTCGCGCAGCGTGACCGACCTGCCGCGGACGTCGTCGGACCGCCAGGCCAGCGTCGCGCCCGCCTGGACCAGCCGCTCCACATGCTCGCTGACCAGCCGCTTGCGCTCGTCGCCCCGGACCTCGCGCCCGGCTACGCGCACGTCGAGGTGGACACGGTTCTTGGCCACCTTGCCCTCGGGCACGCGCTGGAAGTACAGCCGCGGGCCTTCACCGGCCGGGTCAACCCGCGAGGCCTGCTCACCGAACTCGCTCTCCGGTATCCCGATCGACCCGGCGAACTCTTCCCAGCTCTCGAACCCCTCCGGCGGCGGCTCGACCACGTAGCCCAGCGCCAGCCCCCAGAATTCGGCCAGCTTCTCCGGCTCGGCGGCGTCGCAGCCGCCCGCCCCACCAACCACTGCAGTCCCGCCCGCCCGTCACATCACATGCATGCAGTCGTCCCAAACTATGTGGTTGTGACAGCCTGCTGCCCCTTTTCGCTAGTATGTGGCAACCATTGACTGCCAGGGGCTGCCCCACCCCGCCGCCAGGTGAACAGCCCGAACCCGCAGTCCGGGCGGACGGTACCGCACCGAAACCCTTTTCTGCGCACCGCCAGGAACGAGTAACCGCCGCTCGTCCGCTCCGTACCCCCACAGGTACAGGTCGCGCAGCAGTGCGATCTCGGCGCCGTGGTGCAGCATCTCGCGGTTGATGTGCAGGACCAGCGCGGCCATGGGCTGTCGGCCCACGGTCCCTCGGCCGGCCCGCAGGGCCGGGCCAGGTCATCAGGGCCAAGCCCGCGCACACCCGCGATCCACAGCGCGTACACGGCGTCGAGCTGGGCCAGCGCCGTGGCGGCGTCACCGGGGTAGTCGTGGGACATGTGGTCGTCGGGCGGCCCGCCGAAGTGCGAGGCCACCCGCATGCCGAGAACGCCGACCACGAGGTGCCCGATCCGCCAGGCGATCGTCGTCACCGGCGCCGGATCCGGCGCCGGGCGGGCGAACTCGATGATGAACTCGCCGCTGCCCACGGTCATCGGCGCCGAACTGGTCCCGCGCGGCCGCACGTTCCACGCGCCGGCCACCGGTTCCCAGCGGTACTCCGCGTCGGTCAGCCCGTCCAGCCGGGGCCGCAACTGCGATCTCTAGTGCCAGTCGAGCTGCTCGGCCAGCTGCGAAGTCCAGTCCACGTCGCTCATGCGCTCACCTTAGACGCCGGGCAGGCTAAGCTACCGACGTGACGCGGGCGGACCCCGACGCGCCCATGGCCGGCCTCCACGGCGTCGGCGCGCCCCTGACCAGCTTCGTCGGCCGCGCGGCCGAGGTGACTGAGCTGGCCGCCATGCTAGATGAGTACCGGCTGGTGACGGTGACCGGGCCTGGCGGGGTGGGCAAGACCCGGGTGGCCGCGAACGTCGCGCGCCGGGCCGCCAGCCGGTTCGCTGACGGGGTATGGCTAGCCGAGCTGGCCAGCGTGTCCGACCCGGCGCTGGTTCCTGCGGCCGTCTGCTCGGAGCTGGGCGTGCACCAGGCCCCCGGCGTGCACCAGGCCCCCGGCGTGCACCAGGCCCCCGGCGTGCACCAGGCCCCCGGCGTGCACCAGGCCTCAGGGGTGCCCGTGTTGGATTCCCTGGTCACGGTGCTGGCCCGGCAGCAGCAGCTGCTGCTGGTGCTCGACAACTGCGAGCAGCTCCGCCAGGGAGCTCACGGCTGCTAGCCGCCGGCCATCGCGCCCACGATGAGGAACGGCTCGCTCCCGGCCACGACAGCGGCCGGGAGCGGGACATCCTCAGGCTCGTTGGACAGGTCCTGCTGGCAGGCGTAGAACCGGACGAACGCGCGCCGCTTCCCGGTCGCGCGGTCGCGGATCGTCCCGCGCAGCACCGGGTAAGCGGTCTCCAGCGCGTCGAGCAGCGCCTGGCGTGTCAATCCGGCGGGATCATGCTCGCCCCCGAGGTGGAGCGTGACCTCGCCCTGTACGCGCGCCAGGTTCTTCAGGTGTGCAGGCAGCACCACCCGGACCTCGGTCACGAAAGGGTTTGGACTTCCACGGACAGCACCGCCGGCAGGTCGCGGGCGATGGCCTCCCAGGTGTCACCCTCGTCCGCGGACACGTAGACCTGCCCGCCCGTGGTGCCGAAGTACACGCCGCACTCCTCGAGCGAGTCGACCGCCATCGCGTCCCGGTACACGTTCACGTAGCAGTGCTCCTGGGGGAGCCCGCGGGTGAGCGGCTCCCACTCGTCGCCGCCGGTCCGGCTGCGGAACACCCGCAACCGCCCGTCCGGCGGGAAATGCAGGGAATCGCTGGTAATCGGGACCACGTAGATGGTCTCGGGCTCGTGCGCGTGCACTCCGATCGGGAAGCCAAAGTCAGAAGGCAGGTCGCCGCTGACCTCCCGCCAGGTCTCGCCCGCGTCGTCGCTGCGCATCACGTCCCAGTGCTTCTGCATGAACAGCGTGTCGGGGCGGGACGGGTGCATCTCGACGTGGTGCACGCAGAACCCGACCTCGGGCTCTTCCTCGGGCAGGGTGCCCTCGTCGTGCAGGCCGCGGTTGACCGGCCGCCAGGTTTCCCCGTGGTCATCGCTGCGGAACGTCCCCGCCGCGGAGATCGCCGCGAACATCCGCCCGGCGTGCACCGGGTCCAGGATGATCGTGTGCAGGCATAGCCCGCCCGCGCCCGGCTGCCAGCCCGGGCCGGAAGAGTGCGTACGCAGCCCGGTCAGCTCGGTCCAGGTCACCCCGCCGTCGCGGGACCTGAACAGGCCCGCGTCCTCCGCGCCCGCGTAGACCTCGTCCGGGTCGGTCAGCGAGGGCTCGAGGTGCCAGACCCGCTTGAACTCCCACGGCCGCGGGGTCCCGTCGTACCACAGGTGGGTGCCGGGGTCTGTCGCGTAGGTGAAGTCGTTCCCGACCGGCTGCCAGGTGCCGCCGCCGTCGTCGGACCGCTGGATCAGCTGCCCGAACCAGCCGGTGTTCTGCGAGGCGTAGATCCGGTCCGGGTCGACCGGCGAGCCCTTCATGTGATAGATCTCCCAGCCGCCGAAGTGCGGGCCGCTGACCTCCCACTTCGCGCGGCTTCCGTCCGAGGTCAGGACGAACGCGCCCTTGCGCGTCCCGGCCAGGACTCGTATCCGTGTCATCGGTACTCCCTTCCCCTCTAACGACGATCATCGGGCCGCGAAATCATCGCGGGTGCAATTTTCAGCTAATCTTCAGGCCGGTCGTCCACATGCACGCGGGGTTATCCACACCCCGCGCAGCCAGGCGGGCCAAGGTCCGTGGGTCCAGGTGTCCACAGACCCCGCGCCGATTCCCGGCTGCCGTCCACAACTTGGCGGCCCTTGTGCACATGGCGATCCACAAGGGCCCGGCGATACCGTGCTCTCTCCTGGGTAGTGGGGCCCAGGAGTGGGGTGGGCACGGCGGCGGCGAGGCGATCACTATGGGCATCACCGGCGACACTTCGATAGCTGCCGACGTAATGCAACGTCGCAGGGTCGTCGTGGACGTCATCCTGGTGCTGGCGAGGAACGGGCGCATCCTGCTGCGGGAGCGGGCCAACACCGGGTACGGCGACGGCGCTTACGAGCCGCCGTCCGGCCAGCTCGCCGACCGGGAGACGATCGTCGAGACGGCCATCAGGGTGGCCAGCGAAGCCGGGATCGTGATCGGCGCCGAGAACGTGTCGCTGGCTCACGTCATGCACGACGTGTCCGGCAGCGGCCGCATCGCGTTCTTCCTGTCCGTCTCCGGCTGGACCGGCCAGCCGGCCCTGGCCGACGTGCGCTGGTTCCCGGTCGGTGACCTGCCGACGAACATGCTCGACTGGGCCCGGGTGGCGCTACGGAACTACGCCGATGGCATGCGCTTTTCCACCTATCCGGCGTTCGCCCCGACCGTGGTCGTCGGGTCTAACGGGTTCCACGTGGTTAACGGCTCCTCAGCGGGCGGCAAATCATCAGGGGATAACGAGTTCAATAGTGTTAACGGGCAAGGTACTGGTGGGGCACATGGGAATAATGGGTTTTCTGGGACAAACGGGTTCGCATCGCGGGGAGTCTCACCGGCGCGGCGGGCGGAAGCCCTCAGCGGACGCCGCCTGGGATGATGACGTGCCGGCGGCGACCTGGCAGCCGAGCGTCGTAGCTGACGCGGCCGACGTCGACCGGCGGCGACCCGGGCGCCACGCCCGGCGCAGCCCCGGCCTGCACGCCCGCGCCAGCTTAGCTACGGCCCCGCGGCGGCCCGGCCGGAACAGCAGGCCCGGAACAGCAGGCCCGGAACGGCAGGCCCGGTTCGATAGGCAGAGCCCAGCCCGGCCGCTGGGCTAGGCTGGCTTGCGATGGCCGAGATCCTGAACGCGCACGGGTCAAGGAACGACATCTTCCTCATGGCCCGAACGCCGCACGACTTCGCGTCCGACGCAGACATGCTCGCGTTCGTCCGTCGGCTGTGCGACCGGCAGGGCCCGTTCGGCGGCGACGGCATCTACTTCTACGACCCGAGCCTGCCGGTCCCGCAGGCCTGGTTCTTCAATCCCGACGGCTCGGCCGCCGAGTTCTGCGGGAACGGGATGCGCTGCCTGGGCCGGGTCATCCTCGACCTGCGCGGCCAGGACGCCGTCACGATCCGCAGCGGCCCGCGCGAGTACACGGTCCGGCGTGGCCCGACCACACCGGGCGGCGTGCGGCAGGTGCGGCTCGAGCATCCGCCGGTCGACTTCGCCCCGCCCGACCCGGTGGTAGCGGGCCTGAGCCCGGCGGTCGAGGTCGCCCTGCCCGAGCTTGACCCGGCCCTGGTGTTCACCTCGGTGACCATCCCGAACCCCCACCTGGTCGCGGTGGTCGACAAATACGTCGAATCCGACCTGATCGCGATGGGGGAGCAGGTGGCGGCCCGCCCGCAGCGGTTCCCCGCGGGGGTCAACCTGTCGGTCATGCTCCCGTTGGCGCCCGACGAGGTCTTCGTCAGGACCTTCGAGCGCGGCGCGGGCCTGACCGCCTCCTGCGGATCGGGTATGGCCGCGGCCCGCGCGGTCTACTCGCGCCTGCGCCGCGCCGACCCAGAACGCGAGGTCGTCGTCCGCAACGCCGGCGGCATGGCCACGGCGTCACTGCAGGTCAGCGACGGGCGATGGTCGCCCGTCCTGGAGGGCAACGCCACGTTCGTCTACCGCGCCGACGTCGACCCGGCCGCGCTCGCCCGGGCCGGGACCCAGGCCCCCCGCCAGCCCTACTCCGACGAGATCCACGCCTACGACGCCCAGGACCACCAGAACGCCGAACGCCTCCGCGCGGCCGGAATCGAAACCGCTACCCCCTAAGAGCCGGGCGGCCCGGGCCTGGTGGGGCGGAACAGGCTCCCCGCCTGCCCCTGACCGTCCCGTTGATCCGCATCCGGCCAGGCCTGGCTGGCCGCCCGCTGGTACGGCTGGTGCTGCGGGGCCCGGCCGATCCTGGACATCAGTTCGGCTTCCTCGACCATCTCGGCCGCGGTCGGCGAGAGGGAGAGCACGGTCGAGAAGAGGAATCCCGCGCAGGACAGGCCCAGGATGAGGGGGAGCAGGAGCCCCTCCGCGCTGGCGGCCCACGCGTAGCTCACCGTCCGGCCCGGGGCGGCGGCGTGCACGCTCAGCGCGGCCATGCCGGTGTAGTGCATGCTGCTGACCGCGACGCCCATGATCAGCGAGGCGACGATGGCGGACCACAGGCTGTCCAGCCGCAGCGCGGCCCACAGCGCCGCGGTCCCCGCGATCACCGCGATCACCACCGAGACCGCGACCAGTACCGGGTTGTAGACCAGCGAGTCGGGCACCCGGATCGCGGCCATGCCGAGGTAGTGCATGCTGGCGACGCCGACTCCGATGATCGCCCCGCCGAGCAGCAGCGGCGGCCAGGCTCCCGGTCGGCTGAACCCGACGATGAAGATCCCGATCCCCACCACGAGCACCGCGATCAGCATGGACAAGATGGTGACCGGCACGTTGTAGCGGATCTGCTGGCCTGGGATGGTGAACCCGAGCATGGCGATGAAGTGCATCGTCCAGATCCCGGTGGTCCCGATGGCCAGGGCCGCCAGCGTCAGCCAGCGCGCCCGCCCCGCGCCGCGGGACGCGCGGGCCCGGGTGGTGCACCGGAGTCCGGCGAAGCAGCCTACGCACGACACGAGGTAAGCCAGGACCGGATTCAGCACGCCATAAGTGAAGTTGTGAAAGTGGATCACGTTCGGAGCCGCTCCAGGAGGACATATGTGGCCAAACCCGCCAGGCCGGGCGGTCACTTATGGTACTGCTCTGTTAGCGTGCGCAAGTATTTATCCCTAATTGTGGCAAAAGTCGTGACGGTCGGTAACCTAAACCGGGCGATGGCGGCCTTGCGCCCGAAGCCAAGAGGACTGGAATCGGAGACCAGATGCAGGAGGTGGCCGCCGCGCCGCGGGCCGGTGACGTCGACGCCGCGCGGACCATCGAGCTGTCGATCCGGGGGATGACCTGCGCCGCGTGCGCGGTGCGGGTCGAGAGGAAGCTCGCCTCCACCGGCGAACAGGTCGTCGCCTCGGTCAACTTCGCGACGGAGCGGGCGACCATCACAGCGCCACCGGCCGTTTCACCGCGGACGCTGGTCGCGGCGGTCGAGGACGCGGGCTACACCGCGCAGGTCGTCATCCCCGCCGGAGCCCTGGGGGCCGGGGAAGGCGACCCCGGCGACGGCCAGGCCGCCAGGTACCTGCGCCGGCGGCTCCTGCTCGCGCTCATCTTCTTCGTCCCGCTCAGCGACGCCTCGGTCACGCTGTCGCTGTATCCCGCCTACCGGTTCCCCGGCTGGCAGTGGGTCCTGGTGGCCCTGGCGGCGCCGGTGGCGCTGTGGGCCGCGTGGCCGTTCCACCGTGCGGCCATCCAGAACGCCAGGCACGGCGCGTGCTCGATGGACACGCTGGTGTCCCTCGGGGTCGCCGCCGCCTGCGGCTGGTCGGTGTACGCGATGTTCCACCTGGACCAAGGTTCCAAGGTGAGCGTGTTCGCCGAGCTGGCGCACGCCTCGGGCGGCGGCATCTACCTCGAGGTCGCCGCGGCGGTCACGACGTTCCTGCTCGCCGGGCGGTTCTACGAGGCCCGCGCCCGCAGTTCGGCGGGGAAGGCCATGCGCGGGCTGGCGGCGCTGGCCGCCGGGGACGTCTGCGTGCTCGGCGCCGACGGGACCGAGCGGCGGGTCCCCGTGGACCTGCTCGAGCCCGGGGACGTGTTCGTGGTCCGGCCGGGGGAGAAGATCGCCGCGGACGGCGAGGTCCTATCCGGCGCGTCGGCCGTGGATCGGAGCATGATGACCGGCGAGCCCGTCCCGGCCGAGGCCGCCGCGGGCGACCCCGTCGTCGCGGGCACCATCGCCATCTCCGGGCGGCTGGTGGTCCGGGCCACCCACGTCGGGGAGGCTACCCAGCTGGCCCAGCTGGTCGCCCTGGTCGGCCGGGCGCAGGCAGAAAAGGCCGCGATACAGCGCCTCGCGGACCGCGTGGCGGGCGTGTTCGTCCCGCTGGTGCTCGCCGCGGCGGCGCTGACGCTGGCCGGCTGGCTGCTGGCGGGCGTCCCCGCCGAGCAGGCGTTCAGCGCAGGGCTCGCCGTGCTGATCATCGCGTGCCCGTGCGCGCTTGGCCTGGCGACCCCCGCGGCCCTGGTCGCGGCCTGCGGCCGCGGCGCACAGCTCGGCATCTTCGTCAAGGGACACCAGGCGCTGGAGTCCTCCGGGGTGATCGACACCGTGGTGCTCGACAAGACCGGGACCGTCACCACCGGCCAGATGGCGGTGACCACGGTGACGACCGCCCCGCAGACCGGGCGCAGCGAGCTGTTCCGCTACGCCGGCGCCGTGGAGCACGCGTCCGAGCACCCGATCGCCGCGGCGATCAGCGCGGCGGCCCGGGCCGAGATAGCGGGGCCGCTGCCGGCCGCGGAAGACTTCCAGGCGCTGCCCGGTCTCGGCGCGCGCGGGATCGTGGCGGGCCGCGAGGTCATCGTCGGGCGCGAGCGGCTGCTGCGTGACCAAGGGACCGAAATCCCCGACGGCCTGTCCGCCCAGTGCGCCCGGTGGCATGCGCAGGGCCGCACGGCGGTCCTGGTCGCCTGGGACGGCCAGGTCCGGGGCGCGCTCGCCGTGGCCGACACGATCAAGGCGTCGGCCCAGGCGGCCGTGGCCGACCTGCGCCGACTCGGGTTGCACCCCATCCTGCTCACCGGCGACCACGAGGCGACCGCGCGGGCCGTCGCCGCGGCCGTGGGCATCGACGACGTGGTCGCCGGGATCCTGCCTGCCGAGAAGGCCGGCGTCATCAAGGACCTGCAGGCACACGGGCACAAGGTGGCCATGGTGGGCGACGGGGCCAACGACGCCCCGGCGCTCGCCGCCGCCGACCTGGGCATGGCGATCGGCGCGGGGACCGACGTGGCGCTGGCCGCCGCCGACCTGATCCTGCTCAGGGACGACCTGGCGATCGTGCCCGAGGCGATCGCCCTCGCCCGGTCGGCTCTGCGCACGATCAGGTACAACCTGGCCTGGGCGTTCGGCTATAACGCGGCGGCCGTCCCGCTGGCCGCCCTGGGCTTCCTCAACCCGCTCATCGCGGCCGCCGCGATGACGATGTCCTCGGCGCTGGTGGTCGCGAACAGCCTGCGGCTGCGCCGCTTCCGCTACAGGGGGAGCGGTCCGCCCGCAAGAGCAACGCCCAGGCCCACCGCGGCGGCGCTGAGCAAGGTCAGGACCACGCCGCGCCGCAGCCCCAGCAGCAGCACGGCCGCCCCGCCGAGCACCGCGAACTGCCACGGCTCAGACAGCGCGCGGGCCAGCAGGACCGACGCGCCGAGGATGGCGCCGATCGCGGCGGGCCCCGCGCCGTCGAGGAACGACTGCGCGTAGCGGTTGTCCCGCAGCTTGCTGAAGTACCGCCCGCCGCCGAGCACGAACGCGAACGAGGGCGAGAACGCGACCGCCGCGGCCAGCAGCGCACCAGGCAGCCCCGCCGCGGCGTACCCCACCGCGGCGACCGTCTGCACGACGGGACCCGGGGTGATCTGGCCCAGCGCGACGGCGTTCAGAAATTGGCCGTTGGTCATCCAGTGGTGGCCCACGGCATCGGCCTGCATCAGCGGGATGATCACGAACCCGCCCCCGAACGACAGCGCCCCCACCTTGAACGCCACCCACGCGACCGAGGCCAGGATTCCGCCGCCCAGCGCGGCCGGGAACAGCGGCGCGATTCCGGCCGCGGCCGCGGGCCAGCGCCGCGCCCGCAGCGCGAGCTCGAACCCGCCGCACCCGAGCAGGACCAGGACGAGCCAGGGCCCGATCGTCGCCGCCGCGGCCCCGCCGGCCAGCAGGTACCCGGCCCAGCGCAGGCGCGAGGCCCGGACCGGCTCCCGAACCGACGCGCGCTTCCAGCTCGGCACCAGCAGGCTCCACCCGGCCTGCAAGGCCACCGCGGCCACGGCGGCACCCGCCCCCGCCCCCGCGCCGCGGACCCACAGCGGCGGCTGGCCGGCCAGGAACAGCGCCGCGAGGACCAGGATGATGATCAGCCCGGGCACGATGAAGGCCAGGCCCCCGACCACGGCGCCCAGCCGGCCACGCACCCGCCACGCGCAGAAGATCGCGAGCTCGGTGGACGCGGGCCCGGGCAGCAGGTTGCACGCGGCGATCGCGTCCTCGAACTCGGCGGCGTCAAGCCACCCCCGCCTGTCCACGCACAGCCGGCGCAGCAGCGCGATGTGCGCCGGCGGCCCCCCGAACCCGGTGACGCCGATCCGTCCCCATTCCCGCAGGACCGTACCCAGGCTGGCCGCGTGCCCCACACCCCCATTCAACTACGTTCCTTTTTTCCCGAACGAGCGGTGGTGCCCGCCCCGGGCCGTCCCGACCTCCCCAGCCGGACCGTCAGCACCCCGGGGCGCACGGTCACGGTAAGCGCGCGCCCCGGCGCGATGACCTCCCCGTCGATCTGCCTCGGCAGGTCCATCGCGGCGCCGATCTCCACGCGCCGCGCCCGGAACCGCTCCAGCTGGCCGCCCGCCCGGCGGCTGCGCGTCAGCACCAGCCCCGCCACGCGCGGCCAGCCGAGGACCCCGGTGGGCGCGAGGATCCCGACGTCCAGCCACCCGTCGTCGCACCTGGCCTCCGGGAGCAGCAGGAACCCCCCGGGCAGCAGCCCCGCGTTCCCCACGACCACGCACCGCGCCCGCCGGACCAGCGGCTCCCCGCCGTCCAGGCGCACCGTGAACTCCCGCGGCGGCAGCGACAGGTGCGCCACCCCGGACACCGCGTACGCGACCCACCCGAGCCTGCGCTTCCCCGCCGCATGAGCCGCCCCGACGACCGCCGCGTCCAGTCCGATCCCGGCCATGGCCGCAAAGAGAGTCCCCTCATCCACCCCAACGCCCAGCTCCGCGCTGGCCAGGTCGATCCGGTGGTCCCGTCCGCGGAACCCGACCTCGATCGCCGGGGCGGGCCGGGCCGGGACGCCCAGCGCCCGGGCGGTCAGGTTGGCCGTCCCGAGCGGCACGATGGCCAGCGGTATCCCGGTGCCGGCCAGGGCCTGCGCGCAAGCGCGCACGGTGCCGTCGCCTCCCGCCGCGAACACCAGCCCCGCCCCGCCGGCCACCGCCTGGCGGGCCAGCCCCAGCCCGCTCTCGCCCGGGCTGGTCTCCGCGAGCACCGGCTCCCACCCGAAGTTCCCGGCCGCGGCGACGCACCGCCGGCCGAACCCGCGCGGATCGCGGACCAGCGCCCGGTTGATCACGAACACCACCGACGGCATGGTCCATTGTGGTCCCACCTTCCCGCGGAGATTCTGCGGTGGTGCGGGGCTTCCGCCGGAAGGATCGATGGCAATTTGTGACTTTACTGCCGAAAGATCGATGCCATGCTGAACTTACGCTTCGGCTAACTCGGACACCGGCCATGGTGGGCGGAGCGGATCGCCGGCGAACTTCAACAGAAGGGCGATTCGCTCATGAAGTTCCGCCGCAAAACGGCCGGAGTAGCCGTAGCAGTCGCGAGCCTTACCGCGCTCGCCGCCTGCAGCAGCAGTCACAGTTCGACCACGAACACCACCACCCCCGGGTCCGTCACGGTCCCGGGCAGCATCGGCTCGGTGCCGCTTGCGGCGGCCAACGGCCCGAAGCACGCGGGCACGATCACCTGGTCGGAGTTGCCCAGCGCCACCCCGAACTGGATTCTCCCTGTCGTGCCTGGCGCCTCCAACTCGGTCTACAACAACTTCACGTTCATCTGGGAGATGTGGCGGCCGCTGTACTGGACGGTGTACGGGACCGACCCCGAGCTGTACCCGCCGATGAGCATCGCCAACGCGCCGGTGTACTCCAACGGCGACAAGACCATCACGATCTCGCTGAAGAGCAGCTACAGGTGGTCCAACGGCCAGCCCATCACGGCCAACGACATCCTGCTCTTCATCGACCTGGTCAAGGCCGCCGTCAAGGAATCGGGGGTTGAGCAACAACGGAACGGCCAGTGGCGATAGCGTGCGAACGGCCAGCTCAGAGGCAGTGTTCAGCTGAGCCCCGGCCGACAGACCGCCCGGATTCCCACGGGCCGGGTTGAGTATCAGC
>JBOHCK010000165.1:0-13264 GCA_050698755.1 Streptosporangiaceae bacterium
CCTGGTCGGTCCGAATGGCGCGGGCAAGACCACGCTCCTCCGGCTGGTGGCCGGGGACATCCAGCCGCAGTCCGGCACGGTCGCGGCCACCGGCGGACTCGGCGTGATGCGGCAGTTCATCGGCAAGACAGCCGTCGCCGACGGGAGGGTCGCGGGCGGAATGGGCGCCGCCCCGATGGTCCGCGACCTGCTGCTCTCGGTCGCCCCGGCGCGGGTGCGGGAAGCCGCCGCCCGGCTGGACGCCGCCGAGCTCGCGATGATGGAGCGAGACGACGAGCCTGCCCAGCTTCGCTACGCGGCCGCGCTGGCCGCGTGGGGCGAAGCAGGGGGGTACGCGGCCGAGGTGCACTGGGACGCCTGCTGCGTCACGGCGCTCGGGATCCCCTATGACGAGTGCCGCTGGCGCGACGTGAGCACGCTGTCTGGCGGGGAGCAGAAACGGCTGGTGCTGGAGTCGCTGCTGCGGGGACCGGACGGCGTCCTGCTCCTTGACGAGCCGGACAACTACCTGGACGTACCGGGAAAGCGCTGGCTGGAGCGGCAGCTAGCCGAGACGCCGAAGACGGTGCTCCTGGTCAGCCACGACAGGGAACTGCTCGCGGCGTGCGCGCAGCGCATCGTCACGGTCGAGGACCGGCATGTCTGGGTGCACGGCGGCGGCTTCTCCGGCTACGCCCAGGCGCGTACCGACCGGATCAGCCGTCTGGAGGAACTACGGCGCCGCTGGGATGAGGAGCACGAGAAGCTGAAGGAGCTGGTACGCACCTACCGGCAGAAGGCCAGCTACAACTCGGACATGGCGTCCCGGCTGCAGGCTGCGGTGACCCGGCTGCGCAGGTTCGAGGAGGAGGGCCCGCCGGAACTTGCCCCGCGGGACCAGAACGTCCGCATGCGGCTGCGCGGCGGGCGAACCGGGAAGCGCGCCATCGTGTGCGAGAATCTGTCGCTGACGGGTACCACACGCTCGTTCGGTATAGAGGTCTGGTTTGAAGACCGGGTAGCGGTGCTGGGCGCGAACGGCTCAGGCAAAACGAGCTTCCTCCGCCTGCTCGCGGGGGAGCAGGTGCCGCACGAAGGCGAGGCGCGGCTCGGCGCCCGGGTGGTGCCGGGGTTGTTCGCACAGACGCACGCCCGGCCGGACCTCGAGGGGCGGGCCCCGGTCGAGATCCTGATGACCGAGCACGCGCTGCTGATCAACGAGGCGATGTCCGCGCTGGCCCGGTACGAGCTGCAGGCGTGCGCCCGCCAGCCGTTCGGCACGCTGTCGGGCGGACAGCAGGCCAGGCTGCAGATCCTCCTGCTCGAGCTGGCCGGCGTCACGCTGCTCCTGCTCGACGAGCCGACCGACAACCTGGACCTGCCGAGCGCCGAGGCCCTGCAGGAGGGCCTGGAGTCCTACCAGGGCACCGTGCTCGCGGTCACGCACGACCGCTGGTTCGCGCGGTCGTTCGAGCGGTTCCTCATCTTCGCCTCCGACGGGAACGTCCGCGAGGCGACGGAGCCGGCCTGGGACTAAAGAGGGCTCAGCCGCCGACCCTGGTCCCGCAGGCCGCGCAGAAGTGAGCGCCCTCGGCCAGCTCGGTCCCGCACTCGGTGCAGTGCTGCACCGCCGGGGCCATCGTCTGGCCGCAGTTCATGCAGAAGCGCGCTCCCGTCGGGTTCGGCGCCTCGCACGACGCGCACACCGCCCCGGCCGCCTGGGCGGTCGGCGCCGCCTGGGCAGGCGTGGGTGCCTGCTGCGGCGGCGCGCCCTGCGGCGGTTGCCCTTGACCGTACTGCTGCTGCTGCTGCTGCTGCGGGTAGCCCTGTCCCTGCGGTGCGCCCTGGCCGCCCGGCCCGTACGGCGGCATCCCCTGCTGCTGGGCCGCCTGCTGAGCGGCCTGCTGCTGCTGAACCGCCTGGGCCTGCTGCATACCGAACGCGCTGGCCAAGCCGAACCCGGCGCCGAGGAACGCCCCTTCGGTGCCGGCGCCGCCCTGGGCCATGCCCTGCCCGGCGCCGAGGGCCATCTCACCCGCGGCGTACTGCTGGAAGCCCCCGGCCAGCTGCGAGTAGCTGGTGTCCTTGGCGAGCTGCTTGAGCTGCTTCTCGTCCTCGGGGGCCAGGTTGACGTCGAAGTTACCCATCCGGGTCAGCTCGACGCCGTAGTTCGCGAGCTGGCCGTTGGCCGCCTCGATGGTCGACTGCTCGATCTCCGCCGAATACGCCATCAGGCCGAGGATGGGCCATCCGTTGCGGATGATCTGGGTGGTGACGTGGGTCCTGAGCACCTTCAGCAGCTGGTCGCTGACCCACCCGGCGATCCGCTCGTTGTCGGTGACATCGACCGTGGAGGTCAGGTTGGTGATCAGCCGCACCGGGTCGGCCACGCGCAACGCGTAGTCCCCGAACACGCGCAGGGTCACGACCAGCCCGGTCCGCGGGTCCTGAACGTCATCGACCCGGCCGCCGAACTTGAAGCCGGTGTACTCGCGCGTGCCGACGAAGTACAGCTCGGCGCGGTAGGCGTTGCCGCCGCTGACGTGGTCGATGACCGCGCCGAGCCCGGGCAGCTCGCTCGCGTCGATCTGATGCCGGCCCGGGCCGAGGGTCTGCACGACCTGGCCCGTGTTGACGAACATCGCCATCTCGTCCGCGTTGACGATCGCGCGCGTGTAGCGGCGGATGGAGACGTCCGGCCATTTGAAGACGATCTGACCTTTGCGGTCATCAGGTACGGCGATGAACTCCCGCCCGAGCAGTGCCATGGGAGAAACACTACCCGGTCTGAAGATTGAGGCATACGCGCTTGTCAAACGTCAGTTCCCTGCTATCTTCCGGATCGTGGATATGATCCAGTGCCGGTGGTGCCAAGCGCAGAACCAGCCGGGCACCCCCAATTGCCAGACCTGCGGCGCGCCCCTCGACGAGCGGGACAAGGTCAGTGATTCCGGCTGGCGCGAGGCGCCCCGGCTGCGCGACATGGTCGAGTTCCAGTTCTCCGGTAGCACCTGCCAGGTCGAGGGCGAGCTCGTCCCGGTGGCGGAGATCAACCTCCACCCGCAGGACGGTGTCTACTTCGAGCACCACGTGCTGCTGTGGAAGGACGAGTCGGTCCCGCTTTCGTCGCTGAACACCGGCGGCGGCATGAAGCGCTCGGTCGGCGGCATGCCGCACCTCGTGACGGTGGCGAACGGCCCGGGCCGCATCGCGTTCTCCCGCGACGCGCCAGGCGAGCTCGTCGTCCTCCCGCTGCACCCCGGCATGGAACTGGACGTCCGCGAGCACGCCTTCCTGGTGGCCTCGCACAGCGTCCAGTACTCCTTCGTGCGGATCAAGGGCCTGGTCAACCTGCTGCACGGCGGAAGCGGCATGTACATGGACCGCTTCATCACCTCCGGCCAGCCCGGCATGCTCCTGCTACACGGGAACGGGAACGTGCTCGAGCGGACCCTCCAGCCGCGCGAGAAGATCTTGGTCGAGCCGGGCGGGTTCCTGTACAAGGACTCGAGCGTGCAGATGCAGGCCCAGCAGATGCCGCTCAAGACCGGTCTGGTGCGGCACGGCATGTACCTCGCCGAGATGACCGGGCCCGGACGGGTCGGCATCCAGTCGATGTACGTCCACCATCACTCCGAGTGAGTCCACCGCCGACCGCCGCGAAGAACCGAAGACACCCAGAGAGCGCGGGATGAACACCTACGTATGCCGGTACTGCCGGCAGCAAAGCGATCCGAACTCGCCGACCTGCCCGCTGTGCGGGGCGCCGGTCGACATCAGGAGTTCGGTCAGCGACTCGGGGTGGGTCGAGCAGCCGCCCATCAAGGACATGGCCCGGCTCCAGTTCGGCCAGTCGCACTGCCAGATCGCCGGCACCACCGTCCCGGTCGCGGAGTTCAACCTGGCGCCGACCGACTGGATCTACTTCTCCCACCACACCCTGCTGTGGGCCGAGCCGGCCACCAAGCTCGCCAACATGCCGATGCGCGGCGCGTGGACCCGCACCATGGCCGGGATGCCGCTGATGATGCTGGAGGCCCGCGGCCCCGGGCACGTCGCGCTGTCCGACAACCACGCGGGCGAGGTCGTGGCCCTGCCGCTTCATCCCGGCCAGCAGATGTGGGTGCGCGAGCACCGGTTCCTGACCGCCACGGGCAACATGGGGTACAGCTGGCATCCCACCGACGTCTGGTACCAGACCGGGGACGGCAACGACCGGGAGACCCACTACCCGATGGGCCAGTTCGGTGACGTCTTCGCCGCGCAGGAGGGGCCCGGCCTGCTGCTGCTGCACTCGCCGGGCAACACCTTCATCCGCGACCTGCAGCCCGGCCAGAGCCTGCTGATCCAGCCGAGTTCCCTGCTCTACCGGGACGTCTCGGTCCGGGCCCACCTGCACCTGGAGTACCCGCGGAACATGGGCTTCGCCTTCTGGAGCAACCGGTGGAGCTACCGCAGCATCTTCCTGCGGCTGACCGGCCCGGGCCGGGTCGCGGTCCAGTCGGTCTACTCGCCGCCGGAGGACACCGAGATGATCCAGAACCACTCCTACGCGACCAGGCACCACTGGTAGACAGCGCACCGAACCGGCCCCGGGGCTAGCCCCCAGGGCCGGTTTTGTTATGCCGCGGCGCCACGCCGCGGGGGTAAACCCCACCACCAAGACGGGTGGTGACCGTGTTCCCCGCCGGGGCCTACATCCCTAGCGTGAATCCCGAACGCCGACGAGCGTGCCCGCCGGTACGGGGGCCGGGCCCGCTCTACCACGACTGGAGGGCTTTCCCATGATCGAGGCACGCGGCCTGGTCAAGCACTACGGCTCCACCATCGCCGTTGACCACCTCAGCTTCGACGTCCGCCCCGGCACGGTGACCGGTTTCCTCGGCCCGAACGGCGCCGGCAAATCCACCACGATGCGCATGGTCCTCGGCCTGGACCGGCCGGACGACGGGGTGGCCAGGATCAACGGCCAGAGCTACCACGAGCTGCGCTGGCCGATGCGCGAGGTCGGCGCGCTGCTCGAGGCCAAGGCCTTTCACCCGGGCCGCTCGGCCCGCGACCACCTGACCGCGCTGGCCGCGAGCAACGCGATCCCGCGGCGGCGGGTCAACGACGTGCTCGAGATCACCGGCCTGGAGAAGGCGGCGGACCGGCGCGCGGGCAAGTTCTCCCTGGGCATGGCCCAGCGGCTGGGCATCGCCGCCGCGCTGCTCGGCGACCCTGGGGTGCTCCTGCTCGACGAGCCGGTCAACGGCCTCGACCCCGAGGGCATCCGCTGGATCCGCACGCTCCTGAAGAACCTGGCCGCGCACGGCCGCACGGTGCTGATCTCGAGCCACCTGATCAGCGAGGTCGCCCAGACCGCCGACCACCTCATCGTGATCGGGCGGGGCCGGCTCCTCGCCCAGACCACGGTCGCCGAGCTGTCCGCCAGGTCCGCCTCCCTCGAGGAGGCGTTCTTCGAGCTCACCGCGGGCAGCACCGAGTACTCCGCCATCGACGCTATCGACAAGCTAAGGAGCCTGTCATGACCGCCGTGATCCTGCCCAGGGCCGCCCGCCGGGCCGAGGGAAGCTACGGCTTCCGCACCGTCGCCCGGATGGAGTGGCTGAAGCTGCGCTCGGTCCGCTCGACCTGGTGGACGCTGCTGGTCTTCGCGGCCGGCATGATCGCCCTGGCCATCCTGGTGCTGAACCATGTGCACTGGGTCACGATGTCGACCGCGGACCGTGCATCCTTCGACCCGACCAACGACGGCTTCGCCGGGCTGCTGATCGGCCAGCTCGCGGTCGGCGTCCTCGGGGTGCTGGTCATCACCAGCGAGTTCTCCTCGGGCATGATCCGAGCCACGTTCGCCGCGGCGCCCCGCCGCTCGGTGGTGCTGGCCGCGAAGGCGGCGGTGTTCACCGCGGTGGCGCTGGCGGCGGGGGAGATCCTGGCCTTCGCCGCCTTCGCCGCAGGCGAGGTGGTGCTGAAGTCGCCGGCCCCGCACGCCTCGCTCGCCCAGCCTGACGTGCTGCGGGCCGTGCTCATGGCCGGCGCGTACCCGGCCCTGATCGGGCTCATCGGCCTAGGGCTCGGCGCGATCCTCCGGCACACCGCGGGCGCGATCTCCGCGGTAGTGGGGGTAGTGTTCGTGCTGCCGCTGATCCTGCTGCCCCTGGGCACCTCGATCCAGAACTCGGCCGGGAAGTATCTGCCGATGCCGATGGCGGAGAATTCGCTGACCGCCGTCAAGGCGCAGGCCAATGCGCTGTCTCCCGGTGTCGCGTTCGCCCTGCTGTGCGGGTACGCGGTGGTGGTGCTGGCCGCGGGGGGCTGGGCCCTGGCGCGCCGGGACGCGTGATCGGCGGCCGTAACCGGGGACAATTAGACCCATGGACGACAGGTTCCGGCGGGTGGCGGGCACCGTTCTGCGTATCCCGTTCACCGGCCGGACCGTCCGCGAGCTGGTCTACTGCGGCATCAGCGGGCTGGCCGGGGCGGCGGGGTTCCTGGTCACGGTTTTCTCGTTCGCGGCCAGCCTGACCATCACCGCGTCGATCCTGGGCACCGTCGTCGGGCTGCTACTGCTCACGCTGGCGCTGCTGCTCGCCAGGCGCCTGGGCGCCCTGCACCGGCGCATAGCCAGGTGGCTCCTCCGCTGCGAGGTGGCGGCACCGCAGCGCTTCCTGCCGGGCAAGGGCATCCTCGGCCGCCTGGACCGGCGGCTGCGAGACCGGGTGGCCTGGCGCGCGGTCTCGTACAGCCTGATCAAGCTGCCGGTCGCCGCCGTGCAACTGTACGCGCTCACGCTCGCGGGCTTCGGCCTGGTCGACGTGAGCTACCCGGCCCTCTGGCTGCTGTTCCACCACAATTCGAGCGGGACCCTGGTGGCCGGGGTACCCCTGCCGTTCTGGGGATCCTTCAACATCGGGAGCTGGCCGGGCACGCTCCTCGCGGCCCTGACCGGCGCGGCGCTCGTGATCGCCGGCGCCTGGCTGACCCGGGGCATCAACGCGGCGGACCGGGCGCTGGTCCGCGGCCTGCTCGGGCCGAGCAGGATCAGCGAGCTGGAGCGGACCAGGACGCTGGCCGTGGAAGACTCGGCCACGGCGCTGCGGCGGGTCGAGCGGGACCTGCACGACGGCGCGCAGATGCGGCTCGCCGCGCTGGCCATGAACCTGGGCATGGCCAGGGACAAGCTGAGCGATGACGATGAGACCCCGCAGGTCGCCACGGTCAGGGAGCTGCTCGACGCCGCGCAGCGCAACGCCATGGACGCCCTGGCCGACCTGCGTGACCTGGCCCGCGGCATCCACCCGCCGGCGCTCGATAACGGCCTGGCCAGCGCGCTGACCAGCCTGGCCGCCAGCAGCGCGATCCCCGCGTCCGTAACCGACGGCATCGGGCCGCGGCCGGCCCCGGCCATCGAGACCATCGCCTACTTCTGCGCGGCCGAGCTGATCGCCAACGCGACCAAGCACAGCTACGCGAACGAGATAAAAGTCAATATTCATACCGAACGAGGCGGTGTGCTACGCCTCGAAGTGTGCGACGACGGCATCGGAGGGGCAGACTCGGCCCACGGCAGCGGCCTGGCCGGCCTGGCTCAGCGCGTGTCCACGGTGGACGGGCGGATCGACGTGTCCAGCCCGCCCGGTGGCCCTACCCTGGTGACCGTCACGCTGCCGCTGAAGGCCTAGGGACACCTTCAGACGAGGGGAATCGGTCATGCGGGTGGTGATCGCCGAGGACGCCGCGCTGCTGCGCGAGGGGCTGATCCGGCTGCTCGAGGACCGCGGGCATACGATCTGCGCGGCGGTGCCCGACGGGGACGGCCTGCTCGCCGCGGTGGCCGAACACCGGCCGGACGTGGCCGTGGTGGACATCCGGATGCCGCCCACGCACACCGACGAGGGGCTAAAGGCAGCACTAGCGCTGCGGAGCGAGTTCCCCGGCACCGGCGTGCTGATGTTCTCGCAGTACATCGAGACCTCCTACACCGCCCAGCTGCTCGAGGGCGGAGCGGCGGGCGTCGGCTACCTGCTCAAGGACCGGGTGGCCAACGTCGCCGAGTTCACGGCGGCGCTGGAGCGCGTGGCCGCGGGCGGGACCGCGCTGGACCCCGAGGTGGTCAGTCAGCTATTCCGCGCGAGCAGGCAGCGCGGCGGACTGGCCTCGCTGACCCCGCGGGAACGCCAGGTGCTGGCCCTGATGGCCGAGGGCAGGTCGAACTCCGGCATCGCCGCCGGGCTCGTGGTCTCGGGCGGCGCCGTCGAGAAGCACGTGGCCAGCATCTTCAGCAAGCTCGGCCTGCCCCCGGACGAAACCGACAACCGCCGCGTCCTGGCCGTCCTGCACTACCTGCGCTCTCCAGCCTGACCGGCCGGTGGCAGATGATGTGAGACAATGCAGATGGGCCCTGGGCATTTCGAACGCTGGCAGTCACGCCGGTGCCGTCTGCGGGTTCGGTGAATCCGGTGCGCCACGCGCCAGGGATGGGACGGCCGAGATGTTCGGCTTCAGGATCATCAATCAGTACGAGCAGGGCATCGTCTTCCGCTGGGGCAAAATACTGCCTGACATCCGCCAGCCGGGGCTGACCTGGGTCAACCCGATTACGGACCGGCTGCGCAAGGTCAACATGCAGATCATCGCGGCGACGGTACCCGGCCAGGAGGGCATCACCCGTGACAACGTCACCGTCCGGGTGGATGCGGTCGTCTACTACCGGGTCATCGACCCGGGCAAGGCGATCATCAACGTGCAGAACTACACCTACGCCGTGTCCCAGGTCGCCCAGACCTCGTTGCGATCGGTGATCGGCCAGAGCGACCTGGACCAGTTGCTGTCCGAACGTGCGCAGGTCAACGCCAAGCTCAAGGACGTCATGGACGCCCCCACCGAGGGACCCTGGGGCATCCGGGTCGAGCGGGTCGAGGTCAAGGACATCTCCCTGCCCGAATCGATGAAACGATCGATGTCCCGCCAGGCCGAAGCCGAACGCGAGCGCCGCGCGCGGATCATCACCGCCGACGGCGAGTACCAGGCCTCCAAGAAGCTGGCTCAGGCCGCTACCGTCATGTCCGCCGACCCGGCCGCCCTGCAGCTCCGGCTGCTGCAGACCGTGGTCGAGGTCGCCGCCGAGAAGAACAGCACGCTCGTCATGCCCATCCCCGTGGAACTACTGCGCTTCTTCGACCGCAAGTCCCGGGCGGAGCCGCCAGTCGTCGAAGTCGGGGACGACCACAGCCTGCCGACCGTACCCGCGATGCCCGCCCTGACCGCATCGCTCAACGGCGCGTCAAAGGCACCGGTCACCCCGGCCGTGTAGCAGGCCGCCGCCACCACTCCTTCGCCCGTCCGTAACCCCGGTGACAGGGGAGGGCGGGCGGTGGGATGCTGGGTAAGCTCGCCGCCTGCGGCCGTGGCCGCCGGGGCGAGATGCCAGGCCGCCGCCGGCGCTGTGCTGGCCCGCCGGGAGGGAGATGCCATGTCTGCCATCCTCACGGTCGACCCGCCCGCACCGCCCGGCCCCGGAGCCTGCTGATCCGTCACCGCTAACAGCCTTCGCTAACAGCCTTCGCGTGGCCCTGGACGCTGCGGCCCCAGCCGTGGTTCTTCGCCCCCGCGTGGAGGTTTGGTCGTGCCCGTCTTCAGTCGACCGCGCCGTGAGATGTCAGGCGCGGTTCGTCCCGCGTTCAGTGATCCCCGCTTCGCCCTGCTGGTGGCCGGGCAAGCGGTCAATTCGATCGGAGGCTGGGCCTCCGCCATCGTGCTGTGGGGCTTCGCGGCCTACCGGTTCGACGCCAGTCCGGGCGCCGTCTCGGTCACCATCATCTGCTGGGCTGCCCCGCCCGCCCTGCTCAGCCCGTTGCTGGGCGTGTCCATCGACCGGATCGGGCCCAAGACCGCGACGGTGACCGGATACCTCGGCGCGGCGGGCCGCAGCCCTGGGCCTAGCCGCGGCCCGGTCACTGACCGAGCTGGCTATCGGCGCCGCCGCCTACGGCTGCGCCCGGGCGCTGGCCGGCCCGGCGGCCAGCGCGCTACCCCCGCGCATCGTGGCCGCCGATGACCTGCTCGCCGCCAATGCCCTGCTCGCCGCCGCCTCCTCGGCCGGACAGGTCAGGTGCGTGAGAGCGCAACCCGCCTGGCTATTACAGACGGCCGTCGTCGCCGCTGAGAGCGCGGTTGACATTCTTGGCTAATTAAATTAGCTTTAAAGCTATCTAAATTAGCCAAGGAGGAACCATGACCGAGTACCTGGACGTAGCGGGCGGGCGGATCGCGTACGAAGTGACGGGGGAGGGACCGCTGGTCGTGCTCGCGCACGGCATGGGGGACACCCGCCACTCCTTCAGGTTCCTGGTCCCGCCGCTGGTGGCCGCCGGTTACCGAGTAGCCGCCGCGGACCTGCGGGGCCACGGCGAGTCGAGCACCGGCTGGCCGTCCTACACCAGGACCGACACGGCAGGCGACCTGCTCGCGCTGATCGCGCGGCTCGGCGGGCCCGCGGTCATCGTCGGGCATTCCTTCGCCGGCGGCTCGGCCACCATCGCGGCGGCCGACGCCTCCGAACTCCTCAGCGCCATCGTCGAGGTCGACCCGTTCACCCTGGTGCCGAAGCTGAGCCTGGGCGCCTTCGTGACCAACCGCCGGTACCGCCGGGGCGGGCTGCGCCTGCTGGGCACCGCGCTCACCGGCAGCGTGGGCGTGTGGCTGAGCTACCTGAACGTCGCCTTCCCCGGCCCCAAGCCGGCCGACTACGCTCAGGCGATGAGCGCGCTGGCGGCTAACCTCCGCGAGCCGGGCCGGATGGACGCGGCGCAGGCGATGGGCAGGTCGCAGCCGTCCGACGCGGCCGCCAAACTGGGCAGTTTGCGGTGCCCCGCGCTGGTGTTCATGGGCACCCTCGATCCGGACTGGCCCGACCCGAAGGCCGAGGGGGACAGGATCGTCGCGGGGATGCCGGCCGGCCTAGGCCAGCTGGTCATGGTCAACGGGGCCGGGCATTACGCGCACACCCAGTTCCCCGACCAGGTCCTGGCCGCCCTGCTGCCGTTCCTGAAGGAGCACGCGGGTGCCTAGAGCCGGGCTGACCGGCACCGACGTGGTGGCTTCGGCCGCCGGGCTGGCCGACGAGATCGGGTACTCGGGCCTGACCATGGGCCTGCTCGCCGGCCGGCTCGGCGTCCGCCCGCCGTCGCTCTACAAGCACGTCGCCGGCCTGGCCGACCTGCAGCACCGGGTCGCGGCCCTGGCCATGACCGAGCTCGGCGAGGTGATCGGTAACGCGGTCCAGGGCCAGGCGGGCCTGGACGCGCTGGCCGCCATGATGAGCGCGGTCCGGGCCTACGTGACCGCGCACGCGGGCCGGTACACGGCCACGATCGGCGCCGAGCTCACCGGTCCCGGCGACCCGCTCCTGGCGGCGAGCACCCGGGTCCTCAACTCGATCACCGCCGTGCTGCGCGGCTACGGCGTCAGCGACGCCGACATGGATCACGCCCTGCGCACCATCCGCAGCACCATGCACGGCTTCGCGATGCTGGAAGCCTCCTGCGGGTTCCAGTGGGAGGCGGACCCGGACGAGAGTTTCGCCTGGATGATCCGGTTCATCGACCGCGGCCTGCGCCAGGGCTGAGCTAACCGGACAGGCGGGTGCTACGCAGGCACCAGCAGATCATCGGCACGTCAACCCGGTCCCACGGCTGGCGGTCCAGGAAGGCGCTGATCCGCCGGGTGAAATCGGCGCGCTGATCAGCCTCGAGCGTGATAACCCCGCTGTAGGTGCCGATCAGGCCGAGCAGCTCGTCCTTGGTCCTCAGCCGCGAGAACTGCACCGCCAGGTCCTCGACCGGTGACAACGGAATGCCGGGCGGGAAGGTGATCTCTCGCCGGCGTCCCCGGTAGCCGACCGACCCGTGCGCGTCGTCGTCCCGCGCCTCGCGCCGCCGGGCCCCGCCTCCGGCCTCGTGGGCCAGGCGGTTGAACTCGGCCACCCACGGCACCCGCTCGTCCCTGGTGATCCCCATGACGCCGAGCCTGCCGCCGACGCGCAGCACCCGAGCGATCTCGGGGACCGCCTGGTCGGGGTCGAGCCAGTGCCAGGCGGCGGAGATCACCACCGCGTCCACCGACGCACCGGGCAGCGGGATGTCCTCGCCGCACCCGGCCAGGATCTCCGCGTCCGGGCACCTGGCGGACAGCACGGCGCGCATCCGCTCGTCCGGCTCGACCGCGATGACCCGCGGCGCGCGGCCGATAAGTTCCCTGGTCACGGCTCCGGTTCCGGCCGCTAGGTCCAGTACCGCCTGCGCGCCAGACGGAATCAGCCAGTCCAGCGCCCGCGCCGGCGGGGAAGGGCGGTACCGGTCGTAGTCGGCGGCCACCGACCCGAACGACTTCCTGCGCGTTTCGTGATCGGACACGGCTGCAGGGTATCGCGGGTGAACCGCCCCGCTGTCCCTCCCGTTTATTTAGGTCGGGACCGGGGGCAGGCCATGCTGCCTGCCCGTCAGACAAAGCAGCCGGGCGAGTAGCCTGCCGACCACGCGCGGAGGCGCGCTGCCGGGCGTGAACCCCGCCGGGTGCCTCATCGTGCTGAACGACCGGGGCCAGGTGGCCGAGACCATCACGAACAGCAACATCGTCGGCCCCTGGGACCTCACGGTGAAGTCGGACGCGTCGTCGGCCGAGCTGTTCGTCTCCAACGCGCTGGGCGGCAATACCGCCACCCGCGACGGGGTGCCCGTGACCGGCAACTGCACCGTGGTCCGCCTGGATCTGGCTCTCAGCGCCACGGCGCCGCCCGTGCCGACCAGCACGACGGTGATCGGCACGAAGTTCCCCTGGGCCGCCAACAAGGCGGCGCTCGTCCTGGCGCCGACCGGGCTGGCCCTGGCGGCCAACGGCACGCTGTAGGTGGACGACACGCTGACCAACAGCGTCTCGGCCATTCCGCAGGCGCTCACCCGCACCGACTCCGTCACGGCCGCGGCGAGCACCGTGTCCGCGGGCGGGGCGCTGAACGCGCCGCTGGGCATGACGCTGGCGCCCAACGGCGACCTCGTGGTCGTGAACGGCAATAACGGCAACGCGGTCGAGATCACCCCGGCCGGCCGGCAGGTCAGGACCAGGACGCTGATCAAGAACGGCGCGGGCGACCTGTTCGGGATCATCATGACCCGAGCCGGCGACGACCTCCTGGTGGCGAACGACGGGACCAACGCGCTCGACGTGTTCCGCGGCTGAGGCCCGGCCCGGATGCTAGGCGGCGTGCGCGGCCACGGCGGCGCAC
>JBOHCK010000166.1:0-13259 GCA_050698755.1 Streptosporangiaceae bacterium
GCTAAGGCTCAGGCTCAGGCTCTGAGGGCGCCTGCCCTCAGGTCGTCGACGCCGCGGTCATGTCGATCGTGCGGGTCTCGGTATTGCTCGATTCCGAATCCGCGTCCTTCACCGCCTTAATCGAGGCGGGCCTCGCGGTGCAGCAGGGCGGGCAGGTCCGCCGGTTCCGGGCTGACGCCGTGCAGGCCGTGCTGGGCGAACCAGCGACCGACGTTCTCGGCGTCCCTGGTGAGAAACCAGGCCCCGCGCGGGTTCGCGATCACGTCGACCACCTGCGGCAGGTCGATCATGACCAGCCGTCCGTCGTGCACCAGCAGGTTGAACGCGGACAGGTCCCCGTGGGCCAGCCCGTCCCTGGCCAGGTCGACGAGCGCCTGCACCAGCTGGTCCCACAGCGCGGCGAGTTCCTCGGCGTCAGGCCTGGTCTCGGCCAGCCGCGGCGCGGCCGTACCGTCCGCCGAGCCGATGAACTCGAGCAGCAGCTCGGTCCCGAGGATCTGCGCCGGGTACGGCACGGGCACCCCGGCCGCGTACAGCCGGGCCAGCGCGCCGAACTCGGCGGCCGCCCACTGACCGGCGATCAGCTCCCGCCCGAATGTGCTCCGAAGCGCGACGGCCCGGTTCTCCCGGGATCCCCGGGTCCGGCGTCCCTCCAGGTAGCCGGCGTCGCGTTGGAACATCCGGTGCTCGGCGGACCGGTACCGCTTGGCGGCGAGCAGGCACGACCGGTCCGTCCCCGGCACGCCGCGCCGGAGCAGGAAGACGTCGGCCTCCTTGCCGGTCTTAAGGATGCCGAGCTCGGTATCCACGGCGGCCAGCTCGGTGACCAGCCAGTCCGGGTAGGGCCTGGGACCGCGCTCGGTCGGCGTCGACTGATCCCAGGTGGTCCAGCGGTCGCCCTCGGGCAGGCCGTCGGTCGCGTCGAACACCTCGATGGACGGCAGCGCCCGGCGCACCCGGGCGCGCTTGGCCGTGGTCGGCGCGTCGTCGTCGAAACGCTGCTTACCGCGGCGGTATCGAAACTCTCCGCCGTACGCGGAGGAATGATCGGGCACTGGCAGTGCTCCTCGGCTGAGTGTCGGACAGGGCAGGCGGCATCGCGCCCGCGACGGGCATAGACACGTGACCTCTCCCTTCCGCTCAGCCGGCCACTACCGGCCGGACGGCTGCAGGCTGCCACACCGACCAGGCTCCGTGCAACCGAATTTCCGCCCGGACCCCAGCGCCGCGCGCAAATCGATGTACCGTCGGGACAGGTGACCGTGACCGCGGAGGCAGCCGATGGCCGTTACGGAGTCTCCCGGGACTCAACCGGGCAGTGGTGACCCGCCCGGCTTCGGCCCCTCGCCGCGGTCCCGCGCCCGCATCCCGTGGCGGCGCTGGGCCCCGGCCACCCTGACCTCGCTGGTCGTGGCCGCGCTCGTGGTCCTGACGGTGCTGGCCTGGACCTACCAGCCCATCCCCCCGTTCAGCGGTGAGGGCGGCGGCTCGTTCCCTGGCCTGCCCGCCGGCGCCGGCCTCCGCGTGGTCAACACGTTCGGAACCCAGACCGGCCAGCTTTACGCACCGCCGCAGTCCGGCGCCTTCACCGTCGTCGAGGGCATCCAGAACACCGGGCCCGAGGCCGTCACTATCGAGGCCGTGTCGATCCTCGGCCCGCAGCAGCAGGCGATGATCCGTGACGGCGCGCCGACCTACCCGCTCATCCCGGTCGGCCAGCCACTCGGATGGATCGAGACCTGGCGTTCGCCGCTACCCGCCGCCCGCCCGGTCGCCGGCCTCACGCTCGGGCCCGGCCAGGTGATGCGGATCGGTATCCCGGTCCGGCTGAGCAGCGGATGCTACATCAAGGGCAGCTGGTCAGAGGTCGTCGATTTCTACGTGAAGGAACGGTTCCTGATCTTCACGCACTGGGTGGCGGTCCCGTTCGGGATCCCCCTGCTGTTCCAGGATCCGTCGGATCCCCAGGTACCAGCCCAGGATGTCGCCTGCCCCAACAGGTAGCCAGGCTGCCGTCCGTCGCACCCTTCTTATTTCCCGAACGAGCGGTGGTGCTTCTGCCCGCTAACCCCGCTGCGGCCATCGTCGCGACGAACCCGAGCGTCAGGAGTCGTCGCGAGGCGTGTCTCCATCGCGCAGGTCGCGGATCGCGGCCTTGGCCCGGCGCCCGGCGTCGCTGTCCCGCAGGTCCCGCAGCGCGTCCCGCGCCCGGCGCCCGGCGTCGCTGTCCCGCAGGTCGCGCAGTGCCTCCTTCGCCTTGCGCCCGGCCTCGCCTTCGCGCAGGTCACGGATCGCCGCTTCGGCCTTACGCCCGACCTCGCCCTGCCGCAGGTCGCGGATCGCCGCCTTGGCCTTGCGTCCCTTGTCACTGTCCCGCAGGTCTTGTATCGCGGCCTTAGCCTTGCGCGTCGTGTCCGCCCGCTGTCCGCCGCGCAGCCAGGCGGTCAGGATGGACCACCACTTCCGCACCTGGTGCTCACCTTCGGCCATCGCCGGCTCTCCTTCGCCTCGAGCGCTTCGAGCGATTCGCGCCCGCAGCTCTATCCACATTCAAGATATGACGTGACACCGGCTTCGGCCAAGCCGGGGCTAGCCACCGCCTGGCCGACACTCGATCCGTCTGATTGCTACCCGCTTGCCCGCTCGCAAACCGGCTCCGGTCATCGGTGAAAGAATGCCTGCGTGCAACGTCAGCGCATCAGCGGGCATTCGCCCTACGAGCCCATCTTCGGGTTCTCCCGCGCGGTGGTGGCCGGGGACCGGGTCCTGGTCGCAGGAACCGCACCGGTCCCGCCCGGCGGAGGCCCGCCGCCGCCCGACCCGCACGGCCAGGCCAGGCTGTGCCTGGACCTGATCAGCGAGGCCCTGCACAAGGCGGGTACCAGCCTCGATCACGTCGTGCGGACCCGCATGTTCATCACCGACGCCGCCCACTGGCCTGAGGTCGCCCGCGCCCACGGCGAGGTCTTCGCCGAGATCCGCCCGGCGGCCACCGCCGTGATCGTCTCCGGTCTACTCGACCCCGCCTGGTTCGTCGAGATCGAAGCCGAAGCCGTCCTGCCGGCTACCTAGCCGAGCGGTCGCAAGAGCGCTGTGACCCGGTTTCCCGAGCTGACCCTGCTCATCACCGAGCTGACCGACAACGCGGGCCACTCAGCCGAGGTCATCATCGCGGCCATCAACCAGATCCTGCACGGTCACGTCACCAGCCGCTAGGCGCGCCGGATGCCGTCCAGGATCACGTCGACGACCTCATGGATAAAGTCCTCGGTCAGCGGCAGGTGACCGAGCAGCAGCCGGTGCTGGGCGGCGCCGAAGAACAGGTCGAGGACGACCTCCCGGTCCACGGTCGCCGGGATCTCGCCCCGGGCGATCGCGCGGTCCAGCATGATCCGGTGCTGGAACCGCAGTGGCTCGAGCACCCGATCCCGCCACGCCGCCCGCAGTTCCGGGTCGTGCTGGGCCTCAGCGATCAGGTCCGCCAGCGTCCGCCCCATGGGCGTGCGGGTCACCGCCCGCACCCAGGCGTGCAGTGCGTCAAGCATGTCGCCGCGTAGCGTCCCGCTGTCCGGCAGCGGCTGCTCGGCACGGAACGACGCGACGAAGGCATCCAGCGCGAGCAAGCCCTTGGACGGCCACCGCCTGTAGATCGTCGCCTTCCCGACCCCGGCGCGCGCCGCGACCTCCTCGATCGACATCGCGGCCAGCCCTCGCTCGGCCAGCAGTTCCACCGTGGCCGCCAGGATCGCCCGGTCAGCCTCCTGACTCCGCGGCCGCCCCCGCGGTGCCCCGCCGCCTGCGGCAGCCAGCCCGTCCACCTCGGCCGGAATATCCAGGTTCATGGCCAGGTTCCGTCCAATAGAAATCCGAAACGATCCGTAACGTATTTGATTGGTATCATGCCCGTCACCGCGCCCCCCAACCGTCCTGCAGCCCCGAACGCCGCGACCACCGTCAATCCCGTCAACCCCGCCGCCGACCCCGCCCCGGCCCAGACTCGCCACCCTCTCCAGCTAGCCCTGATCCTCGTCGCCGCGTTCATGGTCGTCCTCGATTTCAGCATCGTGAACGTCGCCCTTCCCTCGATCGAGCGTGAGCTCCACATGCCGCCGGATGCGGTGCAGTGGATCGTCACGGGATACGCCATTTCGTTCGGCGGATTGCTCATCCTCGGCGGCCGGGCCGCCGACCTGCTGGGCAGGCGGCGCATGTTCATCGCGGGCCTGATCGCATTCTCGCTGGCCAGCCTGGCCGGAGGCCTGGCGCAGGACCCTATGCTGCTGATCACCGCCCGGGTCATCCAGGGCGCGGGCGCCGCCGTGGTCGCTCCCGCCGCGCTCTCCCTCATCACCACCGGCTTCCCCGAAGGACCTGAGCGTACTCGCGCCATCGGCCTGTACGGTGCGATCGCCTCGGTTGGCTTCGTCTCCGGCCAGGTCCTCGGCGGCATCCTGGTGCAGTTCACCAGCTGGCGCGCGGTGTTCCTGGTCAACGTCCCGGTCGGCCTGCTCGCCGCCGCCGTGGCCCCGGCCATCCTCGGTGCCGCCCAGGCCAAGGCCGGCCGCACGTCCCGCCGCCCGAGGCTTGACGTGCGCGGCGCGCTACTGATCACCAGCGCCGTGACGCTCCTCGTGTTCGCCGTGTCCCAGGGCGCCATTTCCGGCTGGACCTCGCCGCTGGTCATCGCGGCCGCCATCACCGCGGCCGCCGCGGCCGCGGTCTTCGTGAAGGCGGAGGCCCGGCACCCCGAACCCCTGATCCGCCCGTCCCTGCTCCACCGCAGCGCCCTGCGGAACGCCACGTCGCTCGCGTTCCTGATGGGCCTGTGGAACGGCGGGGAGATGCTCGTCCTGTCCCTTTACCTTCAGCAGGTCCTGCACGAGTCGCCCCTGTTCACCGGGCTGGTCATCGCCCCGCAGGGCGTGGTCGGTTTCACGATGGGCATGCTCGGCCCGCGCCTGGCGGCCCGCATGGGCGTCAAGCGCCTGCTCGTGCTGACCGCCGCGACGACCGCCATCGGCTTCGGCGTCCTGACGCACCTGCCCGCCGACGGGTACAGCCCGGTCCTGTTCGTCGTCACGCTGATCGGTTTCGGCACCGCGGGCACCGCGCTGGGTTCGACCGTGCTCGCCAGCCGCGGCATGGCCGACTCCGATCAGGGCCTGGTCGGCGGCATGATCAACACCAGCCGCCAGATCGGCGCCGCGGTGGGCGCCGCCCTGCTGCCCGCCGTCGCCGAGGGCGTCAGCGGAGGCATCGGCGTCTCGGGCGACCGCGCCGCGATGTTCACCGCCGGCCTCGCCGCCCTGACCGCCACCGCCATCGCCTGGCGCGCCGCCCACCCGTTCTCCGCGCGCGCCCGCACGCGAGCTGAAACCCCCTAGATCCCGAACGGACTATGGTGCCACCCCCGCGTCGACCTCATCGGTCCGCGGGTGATGGCCACGATATGGGGAGGCCGGAAAACATCCGGGACCCACAGCCGAACGACGCCCGTTGACCCCACGCTCAGCCAGTCGGCCCGCGACCAGGTGCCCCCCGTCATCCCAGCCGTCCCCGGCCAGGCGCCCTGCGTCACCCCGGCCGTCCCCGGCCAGGCGCCCTGCGTCACCCCGGCCGTCTCCGGCCAGGCGCCCTGCGTCACCCCGGCCGCCCCCGAGCCGCGCACCGCGCGGCCGGCGGCGTCCCCGCCGCCCCCGCGGAGCAGCGTGAGGGTGCTCAGCCCGATGCCGACCAGGATGGCCGCGCCGCCGAACAGGAGCCTCGCCCCCGCTGGGTCGCTGAAGAAGGCGGCGCCAGCCAGGGAGCCGATCAGCGGCTCGAGGTTGAGGAATGCCCCCGCGACCTCAGACGACACCCGGCTCTGCCCGAACGCGAACAGCGTGAAGGGCAGCAGCGTGCCGCAGGCGCCCAGCACCACGACGGCCAGCACGGGAGCCGTCCCCGCCGGACGAGCGGGCACGCCCTCGGTGACCACCGAGAAGGCCAGCGCGCCGAGTGCGGCCCCGAGGAACTCCACGGCGGTGACCGCGATCGGGTTCCGGCCGGGCAGCAGCCGGGCCTGCGCGACGGTGAAGGTGGCAGAAAGCAGCAGCGAGGCCAGTACCAGGGCGTCGCCCCGCGGGGTCGCGCCGCCGCCTCCGCCGCCGGTGACCAGGGCGACGCCGGCCAGCGAGACGGCAAAGCCCACCCAGGCCACGGGCCGGGCCACGGCCCGGAGCCACACGGCCGAGATGATCGCCACCAGCACCGGCACGGCCCCGATCATCAGGGCCGCGTGGGTGACGCTGGTCCTGGTGATGCCCGCGTTCTGGACGATGACGGTCCCTCCGTACCCGATGGCGCCGTAGATCAGCACCCTCGGCGTGAAGGCAGCGCGCAGCCCGCGCCTGGTGAAGGCCAGCAGAATCGCGGCCGCCAGGCCGAAGCGCACCGCGGTGAGCCAGCCCGCGGGTAGCCACTCCAGCGCCAGCTTGGACAGCGGCACGGTAGTACCCCACAGCAGCCCAGCCGCGCAGAGGGCCACCAGGGCTTGACGGCGGTTCGTGTTCATACATCCATACTCGGCTCGCGGGCCACGAAATTTGATGCTCAGGCGCTTTGACAAGATAATATTTTGAACTATGCCAGTTCAACTGAACGAAATTGATTTTGCGCTGCTCGCTGCACTGCAGGAGGACGCGGACCGGACCAACGTCGAGCTCGCCCGCCTCGTAGGCCTGTCCCCGGCGGCGACGCTGCAACGGGTGCGCCGGCTCAAGGAGTCCGGCGTCATCCGCGTCATCAGCGCCCAGCTTGACCCGGACGCCCTGGGCTTCCCGCTCCAGGTGTACGTGGCGGCCACGCTGGCTCGTCACGACGTGCACTCGAGCGACAGGTTCGATGACCTGATCAAGTCCACGCCGCAGATCACCGCCGCGTACACCGTGGCCGGCGAGATGGACTACCTGATCACCGCGGTGGCCCGCGACGTCGCCGAGCTCCAGCAGGTGCTGGCCGCCCTCGCCGTCCGCGGCGGCCAGCGGCTCATCACCTACCTGCGGCTGGGCGAGGTCAAGCCTCCGTCCCGGCTGCCCCTGGGTCCGCATTAACCGCGCTCCACCCGGTGGAAGGCCAGCCACAGGCCGGCCAGCACGGTCGCGAACACCGGCAGCCAGATGAGCCGTTCGGCCACCCACAGGCCGCTGGAAGGGGCGGTGAGCAGGCCCGGCACCCGGCCGGCCAGCAGGCTCAGCGAGCTGACCGTGACCAGCGCGGTCTCATGCCAGATGTACAGGGTCATGGCCGACAGGTTGACCATCGCCACCGCGGCCCACGCCACCGGGCGGCGCATCGCCCGCGCCAGCGCGTCGCGCAGCAGCAGCGCCAGGCCGCACTGGGCGATCCCGAACGTCACCGCGGCCAGGGTGGGGGGGTTCAGGTTCGAGATGCGGGCCCCGTTCACGCCGACCATGCTGGCCGGGTACCCCGCCCACCAGATCAGCGCGGCGGTCGCGGCGGCCCCGCCGGCCAGCATCAGCGCGGGGCCGCGGCGGCCGCGCAGCGACCCCCGCCCCCAGGCCAGGCCGATCAGGTACGGCACCAGCCACCCGGCCGGGAGGTTGAGCCACCCCACCCAGGAGGGCCCGCCCAGGCCGAACCGCACCAGGTCGGCGATCGCCACCACCGCGGCCGGGAACGCAGCCGCCCAGGGGCCGAACCGCCCGACCAGCCACAGGCCCGCCGGGGTCATCGCCGTCAGCCCGGCATACACGCCCAGGAACCACAACGGGCTGATCACCAGGAACAAGACAGTGTGCATAGTCGTGGCCGGGACGCCCGCCAGCCACATCCCGGCCGTGACCGGGATCCAGACGGCCGCCAGGGCCGCCACGGGCCGGGCGAGCCGTACCATGCGCTTGCGCAGCCAGGGGAGGTACCCGCCTTTGTAGCTGCGGGCGGCCGAGTACCCGCCGACCAGGAAGAAGACGGCGAGGGTCTGGAACACCCAGGAGAGCGGGGTCAGCCAGGGCATCGTGGCCAGGGGGCTGTCGTCGTGCAGCACCGTACCGCTGTGGCTGCTGCTGGCGACGAGCGAGGTGACCAGCCAGTGGCCCCCGATGACGCCGGCGATGGCCAGGGCGCGCAGCACGTCGACGGCGCGGTCGCGATTTGCGGGCGTGGCGGCGTCGATGCGGCGGGCGACCTGCCGGACCTGCGCCAGGGCGGTCATCGGGTCACCGCCGCGGCGTCGCCGAGCGCGATGTAGGTCAGGTTGGCTAGCGAGGCCGAGCCCGGGTCCAGGTAGCCGCTGTGGCCCCCGTCGCCGGTGGCGAAGATCCGTGCCCCGAACTCCGGCGACATCGGGTCCGCGCCGAAGCCCAGCCCGAACAGCCGCAGGTGCGGCACCCACTGGATCGGGTCGCTGGTTTCCCGGCCGGCCCACACCCGCGCGCCGGTGTCGAGGGTGATCACCGAGGAGGCGTCCATCCCGGGGCTGCCGAACACCGCGATGTCGGTGACCGGCAGGTGCGGCGCGGCGAGCCCGCAGACCACCGAGCCGTAGCTGTGGCACAGCAGCGCGACCTGGTCGCCGTGCCGAGCCAGCGCGTCGACCAGCGGCCGCAGCGCCTGCGCCCCCTGCCCGGCATCCCCCGACGTCAATACGGACGGGCTCAGCATGGCCGGGGCCGGATACCCCAGCCAGGCGATGACCGCCAGCCGCGCCCCCGGGTCGAGCCGCCGCGCCTGCGCCGCCAGGGCGAACGCGCCGCCGCCGGGGGCGGACGGCCCCCGGGAGAAGAACGTGGCCAAGGTCGTGTCCGAGCCCGGAACCAGGATCGCCACCCGCGTCGCGGTGGCCAGGTTGCCGAGCACCATCGCGGCCAGGCCGTTGCCGGCCGAGCTGAAGAACAGCACGTGCTGGGTGTGCAGCTCGGCCAGCGCGCCAGCGAGCTGGGTGTTGCCGTCGCGGTCGGCCGTACGCTCAGCCGATCCGATCGCCTGCGCGTCGGCCGCGTAACGGGCCGACAGCGCGCTGGCCGTCAGCGCCGGCGGCGCCTGGGGCAGGGGAGTAGGGCTGCTCGGCCAGGTGGCCGCGGTCGTGCCCAGCACCGCCGCCAAGACCACCGGCACGACCGCCAGCCTGCGAAGCTTCATCATCGCGTCCTTCCTCCGGGTCGGGTGCCGCATCGTTTGGCACCGCGATCAGGAAGTTACGGACGCGGGGGGCTCGTCGGCGTCACGCTGAGGAGCCGATTGCCGGCCTGGCCCGCAGGTACGGGGCCGGTGGCACGCGCCACCGCCCGCGGCGCCGTCGGCCTCCCCGGCCAGGACGCCCCCCTACCGGGGTAGGGGGTGCAGAGATACGCCTGCCGGGGGACGGAGTCCGCGGGCCGCCGCGCCTACGCTGGGGGCATGGACCAGGACGACGTGCGCAACTTCGCGGCGACGTTCATGACCGACGCCGCGAGCCCGCCGACGCCCCGCCCTCGCCGGCTGCTGGTCCGCGGGCGCTTCGATCTGGTCCAGATCGCCGACGTGATCGTGGCGCTGATCTGCTTCGCCATCACCGACTCGGTGCTGAGGCCGCTGAACGGCGTTTCCGAAGGCCATCACCCCGTTGGCCCGCTCGTGGTGTTTGCCTTCGTCACCTGCGCGCCGCTCGCGTTCCGCACGCGGTTCCCGCTTCCCGCCTGGGTGGCCTCCGTGCTGGCCGTCATCGCGACCAGCCTGTACATCTCGCCGACGTTCCTCTCCTCGTCCGGGTACATGCCGGTCGTCCTGGTCGTTTACGGCCTCTGCCTGTACTCGCTGGCGGTTCGCTGCAAGCCGCGGATCGTGGCCGCCGCGGCGGTCGTCACCGTGATCGGGGCCGGGTTCATCGATCCCGGGTCGGCGCCCGAGGCCGTCTTCCTGTCCGTCATCCCGTTGCTGGTCGGCCTCGTCGTCCGGCAGCGGCGCAGCGGTGAGCGCCAGCTCGCCGAGCAGGAGATCCGGCACTCGGGCGAGCGCGCGCTGCTCGAGGAGCGGCAGCGCATCGCGCGCGAGCTGCACGACGTGGTCGCCCACCACATGTCGGTGATCGCGATCCAGGCCGAGGCGGCGCCCTACAAGGTCGCCAACCCGCAGCCAGAACTGGTGGAGAGCTTCGGCGACATCCGGGCCAGCGCGCTGGCCGGGCTGGGCGAGCTGCGCCGCGTGCTGGGCGTGCTGCGCACCGGCAGGCGGGATACCGCACCGCAGCCGGGTATGGCCGAGCTGGGCACGCTGCTCGACTCGGCCCGCGGCGGCGGCGTATCGGTCACCGTGACCAGTACCGGGAACCTTGTGACGCTGCCGGATGGCGTGGACCTGTCCGCGTACCGCATCGTGCAGGAGGCGCTGAGTAACGCGATGCGGCACGCGCCGGGATCGCACGTCGAGGTGCACGTCGGGTACCGCCCCGAAGGCCTGGACCTGGAGGTCCGCAACGACCCTGCGCCACGCCCGTCCCGGTCCCCCCGGCTGGTCGGCGGCGGCCATGGCATCATCGGGATGCGAGAGCGCGCCGCGATGCTGGGCGGGAGCCTGGACGCGGGCCCGACCGAAGACGGGGGATTCCAGGTGAGCGCGGTCCTGCCGATGAGCACCGAGGACGCGTCGTGACCATCCGCGTGGTCGTCGCCGACGACCAGGGGATGGTGCGCACGGGCTTTTCCATCCTGCTCAACGCGCAGCCCGACATCGAGGTGGTCGGCGAGGCCGTCAACGGGCAGGAGGCCATCGCCCGCGTCGCCGAACTTCGCCCCGACGTCATCCTCATGGACGTCCGCATGCCGGTGCTCGACGGCCTGCAGGCCACCCGGCAGATCGCGGCCGAAGACGGCGCGCCCCGCGTTCTCGTCCTGACCACCTTCGACCTGGACGACTATGTCTACGAGGCGCTGCGCGCCGGCGCCAGCGGCTTCCTGCTCAAGGACGCCTCGGCCGGCGAGCTCGCCGAGGCCGTGCGGGTCGTCGCGGCCGGCGATGCGCTGCTGTCCCCTGGGGTGACCCGCCGCCTGATCGCGGAGTTCGCCCGCCTGGGCGCGCCCCGAGCCGCCAGCCGCAGGAACGTCGAGGACCTGACCGAACGCGAGACCGAGGTCCTGGCCCTGGTCGCCCGCGGCCTGTCGAACACGGAAATCGCCGCCCACCTGATCGTCGCGGAGCAGACGATCAAGACGCACGTCAGCCGGATCCTCATGAAGCTCGCGCTGCGCGACCGCGCTCAGGCCGTCGTCTTCGCCTACGAGAGCGGCCTGGTCCGCCCCGGTGAGTAACCCGGCCCCCCGCCGCCTGCGCAACCCCGCCTCCCGCCGCCCGCCTATCCTCGCACCCCCCCGTTCGGCGGACGTGTCCTTCGCCGCAGTCGCCTGCATCGTGCTGGCCGGCTACAACAACCTGGCCGGAGTCCAGCCCTGGCACCGGCGTTGGTACCCGGCCGTCAACGCGGTCGCCGCCGCCACCATGCTGGCCGCGGCCGCGACCAGTGGGCTGACCCCAGCCGACCTCGGCCTCCACCGGGACCAGCTACGGTCCGGCATCAAGCTGGGCTCGGCGGCAGCCGCGCCCGTCGTGACCGCGCTCGCCCTGGCCGCGCTGACCCCGTCCGCCCGGCCTCTGCTCGACGACCAGCGCGTCGCCGTCCTGGACCGGCGCCAGCTCGCCTACCACGTGTTGCTGCGTATCCCCGTCGGCACCGTGGCCTGGGAGGAGATCGCGTTCCGCGGCGTGCTCCAGGCGGCACTGCGGCGGGTGCTAGCCGAGCCCGCGGCGACCGCGGTGGCCAGCGCGGTGTTCGGCCTGTGGCACATCCGCCCGACCGCCGAGGCGCTGGCCGCCAACCGCCTCGCGACCACCCGTGGCGCCCGGATCGCCGGGGTTACCGCCGTCGTAGCCGGGACCGCCGCCGTCGGCGCGGTCCTGTCCGTGCTGCGGGAACGCTCCGGCAGCCTGGCCGCGCCGGTGCTGCTGCACCTCGCCGCCAACTGCACGGCCCCGCTGGCCAGCGCCCTCGCCCGGACGCTCAGCGGCTAACCGGTCGCGACCCACCCTCAGCCCGGTGCTCGCATGCCCGGCCCTAGCCGGTCGCGGCCGCCACCCTGTTCCGCCCGTAACGCCGGACGAACTCACGCAAGATCGCGGGCGGATGCTGGACGTCGCTGCGCCTGCCCAGCGCCTTGAGCCCGTCGGCCTGGTCAGGCTCGAAGTAGCCGGCGTGCTTGTACACGTCGATCCGGATGCAAAAGGCGGCCGCGTCCATCTCCGGATGGAACTGGGTGGCGTACACGTTGGCGCCGACCCGGAACATCTGGACCGGGCAGGTTTCCGAGCTGGCCAGCAGGACAGCGTGACCAGGCAGTTCGTCGATGGCTTCCTTGTGCCCGGTGAACGCGTCAAACGCGTCGGGCATCTCCCGCAGCAGCGGGTCGAGCCGCCCCTGCTCGGTGAGGGTGACCCGGACGCACCCGACCGCCTCGCCGTAACGCCGGCCTACCACCGCGCCCTGGTGGCTGCCGAGCGCCCCGACGCCGTAGCAGGCGCCGAAGAACGGGAAGTCGGCCGGAACCACGGCGTCTAGCAGCCGATCCAGGTCCGCCTCGACCCGGCGCTGAACCGGCGATTTAGCGTCCGCGCGATCGGAGTAGTTGAACGGCCCGCCGCCCACCACTATCCCCGACCATTCCCGCAGGTCGACATCTCCCAGCGCGTGCTGCTCCAGCCGGAAGCGCCGCAGGTCGCGTTCCTCAAGCCCGGCCAGGCTCAGGAAGGACTCGTACTCGTTATCGGCCGCGGCGTCGTCGGCCCGGATGGAGAGCAGCAAGATCGGATCCACTCGATTACCTTAGTGAGCACCGCGAACTGGCGCAGCCCGAGCCACCCAGGTTTTATCGTTCCTCAACCTGCCCGCGAACGTCCCCGCCCTCCAGCTACTCCGTCGCCACGGCCGGCGGCGCTGGCCGCGATCGGCGCCACGCTGGGCCACCGTCGTCGGCGAGACGCCCGTCTAACAGTCCGCGAACATGTTACCCGGATGACCGTTTGCTACCTGTTTCCGTCTTTCGCTGTCCATTCTTGCCAATTTTCTAACTTATGGAAACTTTCTGGCTTATTGCGCCGTCTCGTCAGTTACGGCAGTTGTATTTCGTTATCGTGGCGTCTGGTCGGCGTAGGCGTGCCATCGCTGGTGGGCTTGCTGGGCGCCGTACTGGTGGCGACGTCGCCACAGTGCCCAGGCGGCGCGGTGGGGCTTGTCG
>JBOHCK010000167.1:0-13189 GCA_050698755.1 Streptosporangiaceae bacterium
TTCGCGACGGCCGCCGCGAACAGCCAGATCGCGCCGCTGAACGCCAAGAACTGGCCGACGGCCGACACCGGCAAGTACTTCATCCTCAACGACATGCTTAAGTCGCTCATGAACGGCGCGCCGTTCACCTCCACCGTGGCCCAGGCCAACGCGCAGCTCCAGACGGTCCTGAACACGGGCACAGAAAGCTAGCGGGCTAATCTCCGCATGGTGAGAACCGACTACGGCCAGCCGGGGAGCGTCAGCTCCCCGGCTGGTCCCCCCTCGGGGCACGGCCCGCCGCTGACCTTCCGCCAGCGGGGTTCGGTCTGGATCCGGCGTCACCGCGTGGCCCCGTACCTGCTCCTGCTTCCCTCGCTCGCGCTGATCGCCGCGCTGGTGCTGTGGCCCACGGCACAGATCGGGATGCTCTCGTTCCAGAACTACGGGCTGCCGCAGCTCGCCGGGGCCGCGCCGTCCACCTGGATCGGCTTCGGCAACTACTCGCAGATCCTGCACGACCCGGAATTCTGGCTGTCGCTGCGGCTGAGCGTCATCTCCGCGGCCATCATGGTCCCGCTGACGCTTATGGTCGGAACCCTGGTCGGCCTGCTGCTCGCCCGCCTGGGGCGCAAGATGGCGACGTTCGTCTCCTCGGTGGCGGTCCTCGCCTGGGCCACGCCCGCGGTGTCGGCCAGCGTGATCTTCGTCTGGCTCGCCACCCCGGACGGCGGAGTCCTCGACTGGCTCCTGACCAAGCTGCCGCACTGGCTGGGCGGCGGCGCGCACTGGGCCGGCTTCTCCTGGACGAACGCGGCGCTGCCCGCCTACACGCTGGTGACCTTGCTCGTGATCTGGACCGGCTTCCCGTTCATCGCGGTCAGCGTGCTCGCCGGGCTGCGGACCATACCGTCCGAGCTGCACGAGTCGGCGCGGGTGGACGGCGCGGGCGGCTGGCGGATCTTCTGGCAGGTCACCTACCCGCTAATGCGGCCGATCTTCCAGCTTCTGTTCCTGCTCTCGGTGATCTGGGACTTCGCCGTGTTCACGCAGGTGTACATCATCATCGGGGAACTCGGCCAGCGCGATGAGTACAACCTCGGCATCTACGAATACGCCACCGCGTTCCAGCTTCCGCCGGCCTACGGCCTGGCCTCCGCGGCGGCGTTCGTCCTCACGATCATCCTGCTCATCATCACGGTCGGCTACGTCAGGGCATCGGTTAAGGAGGGGGCGCTGACATGACGATCCTGACCGCACGCGCCGCGCGGGCTTCGGGGCCGCCTTCGGGCCCGCCTTCTCGGCCGTCTTCGGCCAGGTCTCGTAGGCGGTTCTGGACCCGCCGGACCCGCCGGGCCGGGCTGAATCTGCTCGGACTGCTCGTCGCGCTGATCACCCTGTTCCCGATCTTCTGGATGGTGTCGACCGCGTTCAAGCCGGCCACCGAGTGGTACTCCCTGACCCCGCACCCGCTCCCGGCGCATCCGACCCTGTCCAACTTCCGCACCGTGATCGACGGCAGCATCATCGGGCTGCCGTACTGGAACTTCCTGAAGAACAGCCTGTTCGTGACCGTGGTCGCCGTGGTGGCGTCCTCGATTATCGCGCTGCTGGCCGCCATCGCGGTGGCCAGGTTCCGGTTCCGGTTCCGCACCACCTACCTGATCATGCTGCTGGTCGTCCAGATGCTGCCGCAGCAGGCGCTGGTGATCTCGCTGTTCATCGATTTCCGGTCGCTGAACCTGCTGGACAGCCTGGTCGGGCTCATCCTGGTCTACACGGCGTTCGCGCTGCCGGTCACCATCTGGATGCTGCGGAACTTCGTCGCCGCCGTGCCCCGCGAGCTCGAGGAGGCCGCGGCGATCGACGGTGCCGGGCCCGTCAAGATCTTCTGGCGGATCCTGCTCCCGCTGGTGGCCCCGGGTCTGGTCGCGACCAGCGTGTTCGCGTTCATCTTCGCCTACAACGAGTTCATCTTCGCGCTGACGTTCCTCGGCACCGATACGGCGAAGTTCACGCTGCCCATCTACGTGCAGTACTTCTACGGCAGGAACGGGGCTCAGTGGGGACCGATCATGGCCGCCTCCACGCTTTTCACCATCCCGGTCATGGCCTTCTTCCTTGTCGTCCAGCGCCGCCTGCAGGCGGGGCTGATCGCCGGGGCGGTGAAGGGGTGAGCCACGACACGAGGGCGGGGACGGGCGATGGGACGGGCGCCGACCCGGGCCTGCTCCGCCTGGCTGACGCGATCCTCATCCCGCCGTTCCCCGGAGCCTCCGCTCCGGGGTGGGTCCTGCGGGCGCTCGAGCGCGGCCTGGGCGGCGTCACGCTGTTCGGGCCGAACATTTCGAGTCCGGAGCAGGTGCGCACCCTGATCGCCGCGCTGCGCACGGCCGCGCCGGACAAGCCGGTCATCGCGATCGACGAGGAAGGCGGTGACGTCACCCGGGTCGCGTTTGCTGAGGGCAGTTCCTATCCGGGGAACGCCGCTCTCGGCGCGGTGGATGACGTGGCCTTGACGGGCGCGGTGTACCTGGCGATCGGCCGGGACCTGGCGGCGCTGGGCGTCAACCTCAACCTCGCGCCGTGTGCCGACGTGCTCGGTTCCGCCGACAGCCCGGCCGTGGGCACCCGCTCGTTCGGCGCGGACACGGACCTGGTGGCCCGGCACACCGCCGCGGCCGTGGCCGGGCTGCAGGACGCCGGGGTCGCCGCCTGCGCCAAGCACTTTCCCGGCCACGGCCGGACCGAGACGGACACGCACCTGGCCATCGCCACCATCGAGGGCACCCTGGAGGACCTGCGACGGCGCGACCTGCCCCCGTTCATCGCCGCGATCAAGGCCGGGACGACCGCCATCATGCCGAGCCACCTGCGCGTACCCGAGCTCACCGGCGACCTGCCCGCCTCGGTGTCCCCCGCCGCGATCACCGGGCTGCTGCGCGGCGAACTCGGGTTCGACGGCGTGGTCATCTCCGACGCGCTGGAGATGCGGGCGACCAGGGACAGGTTCGGCATGCCCGGGGCCGCGGTGCTCGCCGTGGCGGCGGGCACGGACCTGCTGTGCCTGGGCCGGGACGCCGGCGACGACGGCTACCTGGCGGTACGGGACGCCCTGGCCGCCGCCGTCCGCGACGGCACGCTGGCGGGGAGCCGGCTGGAGGAGGCGGCCGACCGGGTCGCGCGCCTGCGCGGGGGCCTGGCGCGCGACCACCAGGTCAGCACCGGTGCGGACGGGAGCGGCACCGGCTCGGACGGGAGCGGCACCGGCTCGGACGGGAGCGGCACCGGCTCGGACGGGAGCGGCACCGGCTCGGACGGGAGCGGCACCGGCTCGGACGGGAGCGGCACCGGCTCGGACGGGAGCAGCATTGGCCTGGTGGCGGCTCGCCGCGCCGTCCGCCTGTCCGGGCCTCGCCCGGAACTGACCAACCCCGTGATCATTGAGATCGAGCCCGGGGAGAACATCGCGGCCGGCCGGTTCGGGTGGGGGCTCGGCCCATGGGCACCGGCCGGCAGCATTCGCCGCGTCGACGTTCTCCGTGACGCTCGGTCGGCGGACGGGCCGGACCCGGATGCCGCGGCGGGGATCCTGGAAGCCGCGGCCGACCGGTCGCTGGTCGTCGTGGTCCGCGACGCGCACCGGGACCCGGCCGTGCGGTCCCTGCTCAGCACCTTGCTCTCGGCGCGGCCCGACGCGGTCCTGGTCGAGATGGGCCTGCCGCTCTGGCAGCCGCCGCCGGGCACGCGCTACCTCGTCACCTACGGCGCGTCCCGATCCAGCGCCCGGGCCGCCGCCGAGATTCTCGGACTGGTCCCGTAGAGCTTTGGCGAGCGCTGCTCCCTTGGGTTGTCCGGCCCATGGGCGGGTAGTGGTGCCGTGTGACGAACCTGCTTCCATCGCCGGGCGCGGTCCGCCGCGCGTACCGGGAGGAACTCGGCCCCGGGCAGCAGTCCGCCCTGCTGAGCTGGCTGGCTTTCACCGGTACCTTTGCCGGGCTGCGGGCGCTGACCTACAGCATCCGAGCAGGCCGGGGGCCCTTTGGCAACATCAACGTCGGCGGCGAGCACCTGCACCACTACATGTGGGGCATCGGCATGCTGTCCGGCGTCGGTGCGGTCGCCGTCCGCGGCGAGGAACGCCATCGCCGTCACCCGACGGTGGCTGTCTGCTACGGCGCTGGCCTGGCGCTCATCGTCGATGAGTTCGCCCTGCTGCTCGACCTGAGGGATGTCTACTGGGCCCGGCAGGGCCGGATCTCGATTGATCTCGGCGTCGGTGGCATCGCCTTCTCCGGATCCTATTTCGCGGCGTTGCCGGTCCTGCGCAGGCTGCGCCGGGAGCACAAGCAGAAGGCGCCAGAAACCGAGCAGAAGGCGCTAGAAACCGAGGCGACGCCCGAACCCGGGGTCGGCTGACGCGCACGGCACCGCTGTGAAGCCGCCTGGGCCTGGGCGATCGGCTTCAGCTGCCCGGGATCTCGCCTTCACCCGGCAGCCTGTTCCCGCCACGCTCCCAGTCGGTGGCCAGCATGCCGAGAAGCACCTCGTCGGCCCATTCCCCGTTGACCCACGCCGCCCCGCGGAGCTTGCCCTCGGGCACGAACCCGGCGGCGCCAGCGGGGATCGGGCGCCACGGGCGCGAGTCGGCCTGCACCCGGATCGCGATGTCCTCATACAGTTCGGCGTGCAAGACTGGGACGTCTGCCTCATCCCGGGCCCGCAGCCCCACCTGGCCAGCGCGCAGCATAGTACGTTCCTAGCCGGCCAGCCTCCGGTGGCCAAACCGGCCGTCAGGCCGCTCCGAGCCCGATCAGCAGGCCGTCGTCGGCGACGGCGGGCGAGCTGGTCAGGAACATGACGACGCAGTCCACGGGCGCGGTGATGGTCTCGTGTACCTCGGCGCCGTCCAGGGTGCTGACCGTGCCGATCACCTGGCCCGCGGCGAGTGAGTCGCCCGCGGCCACGACCGGCTGCCACCATCCCGCCTGGCGGCAGCGCAGCCATACGAACCGCCTGAGGTAGGTGGGCGGCCGGACGGGCTCGCGGCCGACCCCGCCGCCGGTCATGCCCAGGACGCTCAGCACCCCATTGAGACCGGCTACGTGCATCGCGACCGCGTGCTCCTCGACCAGGCCGCAGCCGCCCGCCTCGGCGGTGATAGCCGCGATGCCGGCCTCGGCCGCTGCCCCGCTGGAGGTCCCGGACACGGCCCGGTCCGGGCCTTTCTCCTGCCGGATCACGTACGGCAGGCCGTACGCCGTGGCCAGGTCGCGGGCCCGGGCTTCGGCGGGCCCGGCCTCATACAGGGCGAATGGCTGCAGCGCCTCGACCATATCCCCGCAGTGCGCGTCGATGTACGCGTCCGAGCCGCTGATCAGCTGGCTGAACGCGTCGTAGGCCAGACGGTCGCCGAGCGTCCCGTCAGGATTGCCTGGGAAGCAGCGGTTCAGGTTCTTGCCGTCCTCGGGCACCACGAACGGGGTCCGCGTCTCGAACGCGGTCAGGTTCAGCACAGGTACCGCCCGGACCCGGCCGTGCAGCTCTTGCTTCGCCAGGGCCCGGAGCCAGCGGCGGACTCCGGCCATGGATGCGTACTCACAGCCATGCACGCCGGCGATAACGGTCAGCAGCGGGCCATCGCCCGATCCGGTGACCTCGACCAGCGGCACCTCCAGCCCGGCGAGCTTGAGCGTGCGGCGGACCACGGCAGGCGGCATCTGCTACTCCTCTCACATGGCGCCATTTATGGCGCCTCTCGTATCGCGGCGAGTATGCGTTCCATCGCGGCGGCGGCGCGCAGGAGCGCGAAGTCAGCACCGTGCCGCCCGGCCAGCTGCAGCCCGGCCGGCAGGCCGGTGGCAGGTACCGGGATGGACACGGCCGGATGGCCGGTCAGGTTGTACGGCCCGGTAAAGCGCCCCTCGGCATTGTCATCGCCGACCCCGAACGGCGGGTCTTGCTCCGGCGCGCAGTAGCCCACGGTCGGGCCGACCAGCACGTCCACGCCGTCCAGGCTCGCGTCGACCTGCGCTCTCAGGAACTCGCGATCGGCCTGCGCCCGGGCGATCTGCGCGAGCGTGACCGAGCGCCCAGCCTCGAGCAGCGCCCTGGTGCCCGCGGCGTACTTGCCGGTGTCCCGGTCGCGGTGCACCTGGTAGGCATCGCAGGCGACGATGGCGGCCAGCGCCTGTTCCCACCTGGGCAGCTCGCCGAGCCAGGGCGAGTAGATCTCGCGCAGCTCCCATCCGGCTGCGGCCAGGGCGTCAAACGCCGCCGTGAGGGCCCGGTGCACCTCGGCGGTCACCGACGGGTCGGCGAGTTGCGCGGCCAGCACGCCGATGGTGCGGGACGGCACGCCATCGGAGCCCGGCCGCCGCTCCTCAGCCGGCCGCGGCTCCTCAGCCGGCCGCGGCTCCTCAGCCGGCCGCGCGGCGATGACGGGCAGCAGCGCGGCGGCACCGGCCACGGTGGCGGTCAGCGTGCCGACGTGGTCGCAGCCAGGCGACAGCGGGAATACCCCGTCGACCGGCACGAGCCCGTAGGTCGGCTTGAGCCCGACGACCCCGCAGTAGGCCGCGGGAATCCGGATCGACCCGCCGGTGTCGGTTCCGATCGCCAGTTCGCAGACACCAGCGCCGACCAGGGCGGCCGAGCCGCCGGACGAGCCGCCCGAGGTCCGGGACGGATCACGGGGGTTGCGGGTATCGCCGATGTCCGGGTGCGCGAAGCCAGCCGCGAACTCCAGGCACTGCGTCGTGGCGAACACCTCGCCGCCTGCCCCGCGCAGCCTGGCGACCACCAGGGCGTCCGCCGCAGCCGGCGCCGCGTCGCTCGCGGGGCTGCCGCACCGTGTCGGCAGCCCAGCCACGGCGATGATGTCCTTGACGGCCACCGGCTGGCCGGCCAGCGGCCCGTGCGCGGCGCGCCGCGGTGCCCCGGCGACGGACGCTACGGCGTTCAGCGGCGGGCCGAGCCGGTTTAGCCGCTCATAGCTGGCCAGCAGGTCCAGGTTCGCGCGGGAGCATGACCGCTCCCCCTGCTCGATCGCCTTGATCATCTCGTTAATCCGGCGCAGCAAGAACCCTGGCAGCGAGCCGAGGATGGCCTCGACCTCGGTGGGCCGGTGCCGGATGGCCAGGTCGCGGTAGATGCCGGAATGGGTTTTAGCTGACCGCAGGTTGAACTCGGCCATCCGGTCCAGCGAGCCGTCGAGGTCCGCGGGGTCGAATCCGTCCAAGGACAGGGCGCGCACCGGGGCCTGGGCCAGCACCTCGCCCGCCACGGCAGTAAGCAGCCTGCGGTAGGCCGGGTCGGCGAACACGGCGTGGATCGCCAGGTCGCTGACCGCCGTGGCGGCCAACGTCGCGCCATAGGCCTCCTTGGCCCAGATGTAGCCCAGGATCTCGCTGGTCGCCACGGCGTCGGCGAGGGCAGCGACCACAGACTGGACGCGGCCGCTGGGCCGCCCGTCCAACTCGCCGACCAGGAAGCTAGCGCGGTTACCCCGCAGTACCACGCCGGGCTCCAGTACGTCGGCGCCGAAGTTCACCACCGCCCCGACCGCCCGGTCCTGGCCGACAGCAGTGACGGCCGCCCAGGGCAGGCCGTTCTGCAGCAGGACCACGAAACCATCGCCGCGTAGCCGGCCGGCCAGGACCCCAGCCGCCCCAGCAGCCTGATGCGCCTTGACCGCCAGCAGCACCGGGTAGTCGAGCGCCGCGGGCAGCGCGTCCGGCACGACCGCGCGCGGGTAGGCGGTGAACTCCTCGACCGGCCCGCAGATCCGCAGCCCGGCCGAATTCACCGCGCTGACGACCGCGGGATCGGCGTCACTGACCAGCACATCGTGGCCATCGCGCGCCAACCCGGCGGCGACGGTGCCGCCGATCGCCCCGCAGCCGAGCACCACGTATCGCACAGCGCGAACGTTACAACACGGTAAAACCTTTGCCTAGCGAAACGCGGCTATTGACAACCGAGCGGCCCTGCGCGCACTTTTGGTGGACAAAGGTTTGCTTGGACAAAGGTTTGCTTAGTGCACCGATAGGTGCAGGTCCTGGCCAGCACCGGGGCGCCGGAAGGGCTGGCCGATCGTAACTGTCGCCACTGCGGTGGCCCCTGCTGCCGCCGCCGGTTCATACCCCGAAACTTCCGGAGGTGCTCGTGATACACCGAACCGCACTGGCCAAGGTCCTGATCGCCGGCAGCGCCCTCACGCTGCTGGCCGGGTGCGGCGGCAGCGCGTCGTCGTCCTCCAGCAACTCACCGGCGTCCAACAGCGGCCCGGTGCGCGGGGGCAACCTGATCTTCGCCAACCCGCAGGACGCCCAGTCGATGAACGAGACCAACGTCTTCGACAACAACTCGATCTGGATCCTCGAGCAGATCACCCAGCCGCTGTACACGGTGACCAGTAACGGGAAGAGCGTCATGCCCTGGCTGGCCACCGCGTACACGGAGTCAGCCAACAAGATGACCTACACCTTCACGCTGCGATCGGGGGTGAAATTCTCCACCGGGCAGCCGATGACATCGGCGGACGTGAAGTTCTCCCTCGAGCAGACCATGGCCGCCTCAGCCGGCTGGGGATACATCGACGCGGCCATCAAATCGGTAGACGACCCGACCCCGTCGACCATCGTGGTCAACCTGAAGTACCCGTGGGCACCGCTGCTGGCCGACCTGTCACTGTTCGCCAACGGGATAGTGCCTAACAACTTCGGCGGCGAAAGCGCCTCGCAGTTCTGGCAGGCGCCGGTAGGCACGGGCCCGTTCAAGTGGGATTACTGGCACAAGGGCCAGGCGCTGAAGCTGATCCGCAACACGTTCTACTGGCAGCCGGGCAAGCCCTACCTGAACAGCGTGACCTGGACCGACGTGCCCAGTGACAACACCAGGGAACTGCAGATCCAGGGCGGCCAGGCGCAGATCGACCAGTTCCCCTCCTGGTCCACGGTGGCGTCGCTGAAGACGAGCGCAGGCGTGACTATGACCCTGTTCCCCTCGACGGAGACCACGTACCTGACCTTCAACGAGCAGGTCAAGCCGTTCCAGGACGTGCACGTGCGCCAGGCTATCTCGCTGGCGCTCAACCGGTCAGCGATTATCAGCGCGGTGCTGTTCGGCAACGGCAAGCCGGCCAACTCGCTGTTCCCGCCCCAGGTGCCGTACTACGACCCGACTACCCCCGGGCTCCAGTTCAACCTGACTGCGGCCAAGCAGCAGATGGCGGAGTCCAGCGTGCCGCACGGCTTCACCACGACCCTCCTGCTCCCGTCCGGCAACTCCGACTACGCCACCATCGCGACCATCGCGCAGGCCGACCTCAAGCCGCTGGGCATCAACGTCAACATCCAGACCCTCGACCCGAACACGGCAAACGGGGACTTCCAGTCTCTCAAGTACGACATGTTCGTGTCGTTGTGGACGATGGACATTCCCGACCCCGACGAGCTGGCCACGTTCGCGCTGAACCCCACGTCCGGCGCCAAGTCGTTCTTCACCACCTACGACAACCCGACCGTGGTGCAGGACGTGAAGAAGGCGGAGATAGAGCAGCAGCCGTCGGTACGGCAGTCGCTCTACAACACCATCCAGACCGACGCCGCCGAAGGAGCGTTCATGGCGTTCCTGTACTACTCGCCGTACCCCTACGTCACCACGTCGAACGTGCACGGCTTCTTCGTCACGCCGCTCGGTAACTACCACATGCAGGACGTGTGGTTGAGTAAGTAACCAAATCCCGCACACGGTGGTCCCTACGACAGGAGGTGCCGGGCGCCGTAACGGCGCCCGGCACGCTCTCCCTCCGAGGTAAAAGCGAGGCTCTCGTGGGCCGAATGGCGTTTGTGATTCACCGGCTGGCGCTGCTCGTGCCGACCGCGCTGGGCGTGACGATCATCACCTTCTTCATGGTCCACCTGATCCCCGGCGATCCCGCCCGGACCATCCTTGGCATTCACGCGACCCCGCAGGCCATCGCGATCCTGCACAAGCAATGGGGCCTGGACCGGCCACTCGCCGACCAGTACTGGCTGTACATGGACCGGCTGTTCCACGGCAACCTCGGCCAGAGCCTGTACTACGGCACCGGGGTGTCCGGACTGATCACCAGCAGGCTCCCGGTCACGCTGTGGCTGCTCCTCTACGCCGCCGTCCTGGCCGTGATCATCAGCGTGCCGCTAGCCATCCTCGCGGCGAGCCGTAAGGACGCGATCCGGGACCACGTGGTCCGCGTGATTCCCCTGCTCGGCCTGGGCATGCCGGCGTTCTGGCTGGCGCTGATCCTGCAAAGCCAGCTGTCGGTGCGGTACCGGCTGTTCCCGGTCACCGGCTACGGGAGCGGGTTCGCCGGCCACCTGCACTCGATGTTCCTGCCCAGCCTGACCGTGGCGATCGCGCTGTGCCCGGTGATCACCCGCAGCCTCCGAGCCAGCATGCTCGATGTGCTCGGCGCCGAGTTCATCACGACCGCCCGGGCCAAGGGCGTACCCGCCAGCCGGCTGTTCATCAGGCACGTGCTGCGTAATGCGATCATCCCCGCCGTCACGGTGCTCGGCATCAACATCGGCTTCCTGATCGGCGGGACCCTGATCGTGGAGCAGGTCTTCGGGCTACCCGGCATCGGGAGCCTGATGATCCAGTCCATCTTCGAACGCGACTTCCCGGTGGTCCAGGCGGTGGCCCTGGTCTTCGGCATCATGGTGGTGCTGGTCAACCTGCTGACCGACGTGGCATACGCGACCCTCGACCCAAGAGTGAGGTTCGATTAGGTGAGCGCCATCTCGATCCCCGCCGCGGAAGGCTCGCCGGGCTCAGCCCCCCAGGCGGCCGGTGGGCGCACGCAGAACCGCCGGTCGCGCTGGTACCGGCAGCCGACCCTGATGGCCGGGCTGGTGATCACCGGCCTGATCCTGTTCCTCGTGATCGCGGCGCCGTTGCTGACGTCGTACAACCCGGACACGCAGAACTTTTCCGCGACCCTGCAGAGCCCCAACGCGCATCACCTGCTCGGCACCGACCAGCTAGGCCGCGACACCTGGAGCCGGCTGCTCTACGGCGGGCGGACCGACCTACTGATCGCGTTCATCGCCGTGCTGCTGCCGTTCGTGCTCGGCACGATCGTCGGCAGCCTGGCCGGCTACTTCGGCGGCTGGGTGGATATCGTCATCATGCGACTGGTCGATATCGTCGTCGCGTTCCCGTTCTTCGTGCTGATCATCGCCCTGGTGTTCGTGCTCGGCCCGGGCGAGCGCAGCATCTACATCGCGATCACGCTGGTCGGCTGGGTGTCTTACGCCCGCATCATCCGGGGCCAGATCCTGGTCGCCAAGCGTCAGGAGTACGTAGCTGCGGCGCAGTCCGGCGGCCTGTCTGCCGTGCGGATCATGGGCAGGCACCTGCTGCCGAACGTGATCTCTCAGGCCATCGTCTACGCGCTGTCCGTGGACATCGAGCAGGACATCCTGGCCATCGTCACGCTCAGCTATCTCGGCCTCGGCATCCAGCCGCCGGCGCCGGATTGGGGAACCATGATCTCCGATGGGCAGAACTTCCTGACCACGCACTGGCAGCTGACCACTATCCCGGGCTTGGCCGTGGTAGTCACAGGTCTCGGCCTGTCGCTGCTCGCCGACGGTCTCGCCGACCTCCTGCGGCTGGGCCAGTCATGACCACCGCAGGTGAGAACCGGTCCTCGCTTGAGGTCATCGACCTGCACGTCGAGATAGCCAGCCGGCGCGGCATCGTGCATGCCGTGGACGGGGTCTCCCTCGAAGTTCCGGCCGGCCAGGCCGTAGGCGTGGTAGGCGAATCAGGCTCCGGCAAGAGCATGACGCTGCGGGCCGTGCTTGGCGTGCTGCCGCCGGAGGCCAAGATAACGGCCGGGCAGGTGCTGCTGGACGGCCAGGATCTCACCCACCTCAGCAACACCCAGCTCAACCGGGTCCGCGGGCCAAAGATCGCGATGATCTTCCAGGAGCCGATGAGCGCACTGAACCCGGTGATGCGGGTGGGCGCGCAGATCGCCGAGGGACCGCAGGTACACCTCGGCATGAACCGGGCCAAGGCCGGCGAGCGAGCGCTCGAACTGATGCGGCGGGTCGGCATTCCCGACCCGGAACGGCGATACCGGGCCTACCCGCACGAGTTTTCCGGCGGCATGCGCCAGCGCGTCATGATCGCGATCGCGCTGTCCTGCGAACCGTCGGTAGTCCTCTGCGACGAGCCGACGACCGCGCTGGACGTGACGATCCAGGATCAGATCCTGCGGCTGCTCACTCGGCTCTGCCGCGAGTCGGGAACGAGCCTGGTGTTCGTCACCCACGACCTGCCGGTCGTCGCTCAGGTCTGCGATGAGCTCGCGGTCATGTACGCGGGCCAGATCGTGGAACGCGGGGCGGTGCGGGAGGTCCTGACCCGACCGTCTCACCCCTACACGCTCGGGCTGGTGCGGTCGGCTCCCGACGTCGACCACCCGCGGTCATCCCTGGTGGCCATACCAGGGTCGCCGCCGAGCCTGATCAGTCCGCCGTCGGGATGCCGGTTCCACCCGCGCTGCTCGTTCGCCGAGGAGGATTGCGTCACCACGATTCCCACGCTGAACCCGATCGGCGCCGGGCGGGCCACCGCCTGCCTGCACTATGAACGCTGCCTGGAGGCGCTGGACGCCCAGGGAGCCGACCGATGAGCGCCCAGCCTCTGGTCGCCGCCGGGCCGGGGACGCAGGATGACGGCACGCCGCTGCTCGAGGCCACCGGCCTGTCGGTCAGCTTCTCGGTCGGCTCGGCGCTGTCCGCCCGGCTCCGGCACGAGTCGCGCATGCTGCACGCCGTCGACGGAGTCGACCTGCGGATCGAGCGGGGCGAGGCAGTCGCTCTGGTCGGCGAGTCCGGCTCGGGCAAGTCCACGCTGGCGCGGGCGCTCACCGGCCTGCTCAAAGCCGACCAGGGCCAGATCCGCCTGGACGGCAAGGTCGTGCCCGCCCGCCGGTCCCGGACCGACCAGCGCCGGGTACAGATGGTCTTCCAGGACCCATACTCCTCGCTGAACCCTCGTCTGACGGTCGGCGGCATGCTGCATGAGCTGCTGCGAGTGCATCGCGTCGTGCCCCGCGCGGAGATACCCGACTACACCAGGGAGCTGCTCGGCCTGGTCGGCCTCGGCGAAGAGGCGGTCCACGCGTACCCACGGCAGTTCTCCGGCGGCC
>JBOHCK010000168.1:0-13109 GCA_050698755.1 Streptosporangiaceae bacterium
ACCCACCGGTGACGCGGGCGGGGCCACCGGTGACGCGGGCGGGGCCACCGGTGACGCGGGCGGGGGTACCGGTGAGGAGCCCCAGACGCGCGTCACCGACGGCGGGCAGGGCGATCAGGTCCGCTTCCTCCAGCCGCTCCAGGCCGAACGGCGGTGAGATGGTGAAGTCGATGTGCGCGCGGATCGGAGGCGGCTCCCCCGCGACCACGGCGAACTCGTAGGGCGGCAGCCCGTCGTCGGTCCTGTCGACCCCGAAGACCTCGCAGATCGTCCCGAACTCGAACGGCAGGAAGCCGTTGACGACCACGACGGCGATGTTACGGAGCATGCCTTGAGTATGCCCCAGGCTTGGCAGGATGTCGTGTCAATACGGCGTTACTGCCACTGTCCGGGCGGCGCTGAGCTGGACATACTCTGGAGATATGGCTTCCCGGATTGTCCGCGTGGCCCGCTGGGTCCGCGATGGGTTCATCAAATTGCATTACGCCAACGTGCGGGCCAACGCGCTCCTGATGTCCTACGGCCTGGTCGAGACGGATCGGGCGCCTGATACCTACGCCGAGTTCCTGCTCCGGGCGAGAGCGGCGTCGGTGCACGAACCGCCCGCGCGCCGGCGTTAGGCCTACTGGGTGACTTCGGCCAGCATGCGGCGCAGGTAGTCGGCCCACTCCTGATCACCGGTCACGCGGACGGCATCGTCGCCGGCCCGGCCCCACAGCCACAGAAGCATCTCCTCGGGCGCCACCTCGATCGCCGCCCGCGGGTGGTCGCTGGCCCCGTCCTCGACGGGGACCCCGCGGGGCGTCGGGCGGACGGTCCACGCCGCCTGGCCCGCCACGACCACGATGGCGTCCCGGCTGCCTGCTCCGGCCAGGTGGCCCTCCATCTGCGAGAACTCGTCGGGCCATTTGACCGAGTCGTAGGCGAGCATGCGCTTCAGCACCTCGTCCACGCCGTCGACGGCTAGGTCGTCGGGCACGGGGGTCACGGGCAGGCCCGCGGCCTGCTCGGCGTCGATCCGGTGGATCACCGTCTCCTGCGCCATCCGCCGGATCCAGAAGGCCACCGTCTGGTCCGGGTCGTACCAGGTCGGCGTGGGGTCGGTCGGCGCATGCTCGCTGAACTGGGCCATCAGCTCACCGTAGGCCCGCTCCAGGAGCGGGAGCAGCGGCTCATCGTCCAGGCCTGGCGGCGGCCACGGCTCGGGCACCTGGCCCGTCCGCATGCTCGTCGCCTTGTGCAGGTAGACCGCGGCGACGTGAGAGACGAGGTCGCCCATGGTCCAGCCGGGGCAGCCCGGCACCGGCTCGGTCGGCTCGGTGGCCGCCGCGGCGTCGCGCAGCCTCGCGTAGTCCGACGACAGGCATTCGAGATAGCGCGAATCGTCCATGGCGGTACTCTCCCACGGACCCGCCGGCCTGCGAAGGGGAGAGCGGGCGCGGGTGAGGCACCACCGTCGTTCGGAATAAGGAAAATGGTGAGGTGACGGGAGCTCCGAACTGATCAGGTCGCGGGCCGCGGCGGTGTGGTCTGCGGTGGTGCCGGACTGGCTGGCCGAGGTGGTGCGGCCGAAGCCGGTGCCGGTGCCGTGGCCGGACATGATCCGCGCAGCGCTGGCCATCTGCCTGCCGCTCTCGGTGGCCTTCGCCGTGGGCCGCGGCACGCTCGGGGTGCTCCCGGCCATGGGCGGGCTGATGGGCGCGATGTCCGACACCGGCGGGTCGTACGTGAACCGGGTCAAGCGGGTCACCGCCGCGGCGGTGCTCGGTGGCGCGGCGGGCCTGGCCATCGGGTCCGTCATCCACGGGCACGGCTCGATCGCCGTGCTGGCGCTCGTCCTGGTCGCGGGGGTGTCGGGCGCGGTCAGCGCGCTGGGCGACATCGGCTCCGCGACCGGGCTGCAGCTCCTGGTGTACTGCGGGCTCGGCCTCGGGCCGCTCGGCGCGCAGCGGCCGGTCTGGCATACGGTCGCGGGGTTCGTGGTGGGAGCCGCGTGGGCGCTCATCTTGATCCTGCCCGGGTGGCTGCTGTCCCCGGCACGGCCAGGAGCAGCGCGACGTGGCCGCGGTTTATACGGCGCTCGCAGCGGAGTTGCGTTCGGCGCCGGACGGGTTCGCCGTTCGACGGCAGGCGGTGACCGGGGCGCTCAGCACCGCGTACGACACGCTGCTGCGCGGGAGGTCGACCGCGGCGGGCCGGAGCCGGGAGGCCATGCGCCTGATCGCGCTGCTTAACGCCAGCCACCTGCTGGCCGAAGCGGCCCAGGCGCTAGGGGTGGCCGGAACGCCGCCGCCAGCATCGGTGGTCGCGGCGGTGGCGGGGCTGGCCGACGCCATCAGGTCCGGGAGCCCGCCGCCGGTGATCCCGCCGGCCTGGTGGTGGTGTTGATCGACCTGCTCAGCCCCGCCGGATGGCGGCTCGCCGAAGACCGGCTGGTCGACTCGCTGATCGGGTGCGCGATCGCGCTGGTCATCGGGTTCGCGCCTTGGCCGATGACCTGGTACGCGCACCTGCCACGGGAGTTCGCGGCGGCGGCCTTGGACGTCGCCAGGTACATGGAAGAGGCGCTGGGGGCTCCGTCCGTGGCCGGGACGGCCGCCGGGGGCGGGGTCTCGGCGGGGAGGAGGGCCGGGCGGGTTCCCGTCCGGGCGCGGACGCGGTGGGCGACGTACCGGGCCCTGGCCGACGTGCGCACCGAGTTCCAGCGGACCATGGCCGAGCCGCCCTCGATCAGCCGGCGCGCGACCGCGTGGTATCCCGCGCTGGTCGGCCTGGAGCGGGTGATGGACGCCACCGCCGCGGCGGCGCTCAGCGTTAGCCAGAGCGGTGTTCAGGTCCCTCCGGCCGGCGTACGCCAGCTAACCGGGGCACTCCGCGCGGTGAGCGAGGTGGCCGCCACGGGCATTGCGCTCACGACACCTCCCGAGCTGCCCGATGACGAGGTGCTCAAGCCGGTGACCGGAGCCGTCCGGGCCCTCCTCGGCGTCCTGATTTCTACCTGACCGAAACGGCGGGTGACTAGAATGGCAGATTTCACGGTCCAGATCTTCCGGCGACCCGATGCGCCGGTGCACGGGACCCTGTTCCTGCCGACGGCGCCCCTGGCCGCCGTCCTGGTGATCGGCGGGTCGGGTGGGAGTGAGCCCTCATACGTGGGCGAGGCGCTGGCCCGGGCGGGAATCGGGGCGTTGTCCGTGGCGTATTTCGGGCGGCCGGGGCTGCCCGGTCGGCTGCGGGATGTTCCCCTGGAGTACTTCCTGGCCGCTCTGCGGGTGCTGCGGGAGCCGCTGGCGGCCGGTGTGCCGCTCGCCGTGCTCGGCATGTCCCGCGGTAGCGAGGCGGCGATGCTGACGGCGATCCACTCGGGCGGTCGCGTCGGCGCCGTGGTGGCGGCCGTGCCGGGGAACGTCGTGGCGGGCAGTTGGCCGCCCGGCGGCCCGGCGTGGCTGCTGGAGGGCAGGGCGCTGCCGTACGCGGCCCGCTCCGGCCCTGAGTGCGAGGACCCGGCGGCTCTGATCCCCGTCGAGCTGGTACCCGGGCCCATCCTCCTGGTCGCCGCGGGAGCCGACCGCGTATGGCCTTCGGCCGACATGGCCAGGGCGCTGTCCGGGCGGCTCCGCGAGCACGGCGACCCGCACGGCCACATGGTGCTTGAGTACCCGGAGGCCGGTCATTCGCTCGGATACCTGATCCCGCGGCTGCCGCCCGGTCTGCTCCCGCCGGACCTCGTCGACGAACCGGTGGACCAGGCGGCACGCGCCGACGCCTGGCCCAAGGTCGTGGAGTTCGTCCGCCGGCTGGCACGCTTACGCACCCGCATCTGTCGGGCTGGCGGGATTTGAACCCGCGGCCTCGTGCACCCAAAACCGGTGGGGCGCGGACTACGCGCGCGACCGCAAGCGCCGCCGGACCGGCCGGTCGGCGCGCGAGTGGTCACTGGCCTGGCGGAGCGACCCGACCGAGTACCTGGGCGCGGACGTCTGGCGGCGGATCTGGAATACGGCCGTTGACGAGGCGGGGCTTCCGTTCCGCTACACGCCGTACCAGGTCCGTCACACGCACGCGTCGTGGCTCATCGACCAGGGTGTCGATCTCGCGCGGGTGCAGTACCGACTCCGCCACGGCGACCTTCAGGCGACCACGCCGTACGTCAAGATCCTCGACGAGGAGGACCCCAAGGCCGCAGAAGTCATGTCGGCGGTGCTCGGGGACGTTGCCTAGACTCGGAGCGTCGGCTGTCCGTGACGCGCGATGTAGTATCCCGGAACGCTAGACTCTGGCACGCACGGGCTGTAGCGCAGTTTGGCTAGCGCGCCGCGTTTGGGTCGCGGAGGTCGCCGGTTCGAATCCGGCCAGCCCGACAAGCGAGGCCTTTGAGAGATCGATGGCGGGCTATCCCCTCCGAAGGATCTCCAGCAGGGATGCGAAGCCGACGACCAGTGAGGCGAGCAACTCTATTTTCCCCGGTGGCACTTCAGGATGATTAGCGTTGGAGAACGGCGCACCCGAGGCCATCCGACTAGGCAAGCAACTCCGGTTCCGCCCGTTAGCGCTCCTCCGGTGTCGTAGAGGAATACGTGGCGCCGACACAAGGTCTCCGGTCGGCCGCACCCTGTGGACGACGGTCTGGCCGTCGCAATAGGTTCGGGCGGTTGGCGTCTACTCGGCCGGACTGATCAGGAATTTCCCTCCGGTGGCCTGCTTTGCGTAGCTGAAGACGGATTCCAGGCGGAGCGCCTCGGCTAGGGAGACCTCCGCGCCGTACGTGGTGGCGAATGTCGTCTTCAGCCCGGCGGCCACTCGCCGCCGCAGCCGGGCCGCCTCCTCCGGGCCGATCTCGTCGAGGAAGTGGGTGACCAGCCAGCCGCCGACTCCCCAGGCCATGCCGAAGGTGCGGTCGAGCACCGTCGGTCCGGGGTGGAGGCTGCCGTAGAGGTAGACCTGCTTGCGGGTGGCCGACCCATAACGATTGAACCCGGTATCAGTGGCCGCGGCGGTAAGCGCGGCCTCCATGCCGGCCAGTATCCGGCCCGCCAGCCGGCCGCCGCCTGTGGCGTCGAAGGCGAGCGTGGCCGACGTGGCGGAGAGCGCTGCGGTTAGCTCCCTGGCGAACGTCGGCGAGTTCGAATTGCATACATAGGCGGCACCGAGGTCGCGCAAGAGCTTCTCCTGCTCCGGACGGCGGACGATGTTGACCAGTGGGATCTCCTCGGCCAGGCAGAGCCTGTGGAGCATCTGGCCGAGGTTGGAGGCGGCCGCCGTGTGCACCAGCGCCGTGTGACCCTCCCGGCGCATGGTGGCGACCATGCCGAGCGCGGTGAGCGGGTTGACGAAGGCGGACGCGCCCTCCGACGGCCGCGTGCCTTCCGGCAGCACGAGGCACTGGGCGGCCTTCACGCACCGGAACTGCGCGTACATCGCCCCGCCATGCACGGCCACCGTCCGGCCGAGGAGAGCCTGGGCCGGGCCGGAAGAGCCACCGAGGACGACTACGCCCGCGCCCTCGTTGCCGATCGGCATGGAGACGCCCACCCGGGCCGCCAGCGCCGGCCTCCGCTCAGCCGGGATGTCCGCGGTGATCACGGGGTCGTCGGCCGTCCCGGACTCCACGGCCGTGCTCAGGTCCGCTCCGGCCAGGAGCAGCCCGAGGTCGGAAGGATTGATCGGCGACGCCTCGATCCGGACCACGACCTCGTCGGGCCCGGGAGCCGGCACCGGGACCGTCGCCAGGGACAGCACGAGCCTTCCGTCCGCGGTGACCAGGGAGTGCAGCTGCCGCGCCTGGCCGGGCATGTGGCCGGTCATGGGTGTCTCATCTCGCTCGGAGCAAGCTCGCGACCGGCCTCCTGGTTCAGCAGGGTGGCGCCGTCGTTAAGCACGCGTTCGATGATCATGGCCAGCGTCTCCGGCTGGTGCTGCACGAAATAGTGCTTCCCGCCGGGCACCGCGGCCACGTTCACGGACCGGCTGAACCGCTGCCACAGCTGCGCCTTACGGTCCCAGAGGAGCGTCAGCGGGTCGTCTGTCCCGGCGATGAAGGTGATCGGTGTCGTCAGCGCGGGAGTGTGGATACCAGGTCCCCAGTACTCGGAGAAATAACGACTGCCCTCCGTGACATCGTGCCGGAACGCGCGCATGACGAACGCCAGCACATCGGGGTCGATGTCGTTGGCGAAGCCGCCGATCGACCGTAGATAGCGCATCTCGGCCCGGTTGGCGGCCGGGCTGTCGCGCGTCGTGGTGCCCACCGTAAGGTCCGTGATCGGCAGTATCCGGCGGCCCGCCAGCGCGCCGAGCCCTCGCGCCAGTACCCGCCCGCTCACCCCCGGCCGGTAGAACGGGAGCGATCCCCCCACGAACAGCCGTTCCACCTTCCGGCCCGCGGACTCTAGCCGGCGGACTATCTCCACCGCGAGGGCCACGCCAACGCAGTGCCCGTATACCGAGACCTGCCCATCGCACCGGCTGAGCACCGCCTCCGCACACTCCTGGGCCACGTCTTCGAGCGAGTGCAGGCCGGATTCGCCGCCTATCTCGTGTCCGGGCATGGCTACCGCCAGCAGCGCCGTGTCCGCGGACAACGCGCGCGCCAGCGGCCGGTACGCGATGGCACTGCCGCCGCCGAACGGCACGCACACCAGCGTGTGCGAGGCCGGACCGGGCTCGGTCATCCTCAGCAGGATGCCCGGATGCCCGTCAGCGGGCTGCAGCGCTGCGACCAGGTCCCGGGCACTGGAATGCGCGGCGAGCAGCCCGACGGTGGCGCCCTCGATCCGCCGGATGGCACGGACCGCGTCGAAGGAGCTGCCCCCCAGGTCGAAGAAGCTCATCGTCACGTCGATCTCGGGCAGGCCGAGGACATCGCGGAAGACCGCGGCCACCGCCTCCTCCTGCGGCGTGGCGGGCACGGCGCGCGCGCCGTCCGCCGGGACGGCCGGCGACGGGTCGGGCAGCGCTTCCCGGTCCAGCTTTCCGTTCCTAGTCAACGGCATGGCCGGCAGGATCGTGAGCGTGGCGGGAACCATATGGCGGGGCAGGTGGCGTCGCAGGTGCTCGCGCAGCTCCTGCGGGTCGGCCTCGGCTCCGCCGCTGCTGGTCACGTAGGCCGCCAGCTGCGTGGCATCCGCCCTGTTCCGGACCACCACAGCCGCCTCCTGCACCGCCGGGTGCTCGGCCAGGACCTGCTCTATCTCCCCGAGCTCGATCCGGTAGCCGTGGATCTTGACCTGGTGGTCGAGCCGGCCGAGGTACTCCAGCGAGCCGTCGGGCAGCCGGCGCACCCGGTCGCCGGTTCGGTACAGCCGGCCGCCGGGACCCGCGAGCGGGTGTGCGACGAAGCTCGTCGCGGTGAGCCCTGGCCGGTTGAGGTAACCCCGGGCGAGCTGCACCCCACCCAGGTACAGCTCGCCGGGCACGGCGCGGGGTGCTGGCATCAGGCGGTAATCCAGGACGTAGCTTTGCGTGTTCGCGATCGGATCGCCGATCGGGAGCACGCCGGCCGGTGCGGGTCTGGCGCAGTCCCACCACGTCACGTCGACCGCCGCCTCGGTCGGCCCGTACAGGTTGTGCAGCTCCACCTGGGGCAGCAGCGCCTGGAAGCGCCGGGCCAGGGTCGGCGGAAGCTGCTCCCCGCTGCAGAGCACGCGGCGCAGCGAGGTCAGGCGGGAAACGGCCGGCCCGTCCAGGAACAACTGGAGCATGGAAGGCACGAAATGGGCGGTCGTCACCGCGCGCCGCTCGATCATCCGGGCCAGGTAGTCGGCGTCCTGGTGACCACCCGGGCGGGCCAGGATGGCGGCCGCGCCGTTGATCAGCGGCCAGAAGACCTCCCACACCGAGACGTCGAAACCCAGCGGCGTCTTCTGCAGCACCCGGTCGGCGGGAGTCAGCGGAAGCGCTTCCTGCATCCACAGCAGCCGGTTGACGATCGCCTGGTGGCTGATCATGACGCCCTTAGGGCGCCCGGTTGATCCCGACGTGTAGATCACGTACGCGGCGTCCGCTCCGCTCAGCGCGGCCGCTGTATCCCCGGCGGCCCCGCCGGCGATATCCCCCAACGTCAGCACGCGCCGCGCGCCGGCCTCGCGCGCGATTGCCGCGGCCGCACGCTGCGCGAGGACCATGCCCGCACCAGCGTCGCCGATCATGTGGGCCAGCCGCGTGGCCGGCAGCGACGGCTCAAGCGGCAGGTAGGCGGCTCCGGCGAGCAGCGCGCCGAGCAGGCCGGTCACCATGTCCGGCGACCGCTCCGCGCAGACCCCGACGACCTGCCCCGGCCCGGTGCCCGCCGCGATCAGCGCGGCCGCCGTTTGCCTGGCGCGCCTTACGAGCTGCCGGTAGGTGAGGGAACCGTCCTCCGCGACCACGGCGACCGCGTCCGGGGTCGCCGTCGCCTGCCGTTCGATCAGCCCGGGCAGGGTCTGCCCGGCGTCCGGGTAAAGGACGCTGGCACCGCGGCCTGCCGGGTCCGGCGGTTGCGCGGCGGCGGCGACCGCCGCGAGGCGTTCCGCCCCGGTGAGTGCTTCGAGAATGGCGCCGAGGTACCGCATGATCTCGTCGGTTGCCTCCGGGGCGAACCGGTCTCGATGGAACAGCAGGCGGAGGGCCGAGGCGGGCGGCGGCGTGACGAACAGCGTCAGCGGCACGCTCGTCTTCTCGAAGTCGATGAGCGGACGAAAGGACAGCCGCTGGGCCGGCTGGCCCGCCTCGACCGCGAACGGGTAGTTCTGGAAGACGAGCAGGCTGTCGAACAGCGACATCGACGCGGGCATGCCTGCCCAGGTCCTGATCTGGCTCAACGGGCTGTACTCGTACCGCCGGGTCAGGGTGAGCTTGGCCTGGATGTCAGCGAGCCACGACCCGAGATCGCCGTCGTGCGGCACCGCGATCTGGATCGGCAGCGTGTTGAGGAACGTGCCGACCATCCGGTCCACCCCGTGCAGCTCGGGCGGGCGGCCCGAGCTCGCGAACCCGAACCGCACCTGCGACCCGCCGGTATAGCGCTGCATCACCAGCGTCCATGCCGCGTGCAGAACCACGTTGAGGGTGACCTTGTGGCGGGCCGCCACCGCCCGCAGCGCGGCGACGAGCGCGGGAGGGAATTCGGCCGTCCGCTCCCCGACCGGCCCGGCGCCTTGGCCTGGTCTGGCCGGCAACAGCGGCCCCAGCGGGCTGGCGCTGGACCAGTCGGCCAGCGCGTGCCTCCAGCAGTCCTGCGCCGCGGTCAGGTCCTGGCGGTCCAGCCACGCGATGTAATCGCGGTAGGGAGCGGTCGGGGGTGGCGCGGGGGCGCCGGTCGTCAGGTGATAGTAGCGGCGGACGACGTCGTTGATGATGATCGGCACCGACCAGCCATCCACCGGCAGCATGTGGTGCGTCCAGGCGAAGTGGTGCTGATCTTCGGTCATCCGGATCAACCGCAGCCGGAGCAACGGCGCCCGCGCCGGGTCGAAACCTGCGGTTCGCTCGTCTTCCAGCAGTCGGTGAAATCGCTGGTCTCGCTGCCGCTCCCCGAGGTCGGACCAGTCCTGCCGTTGCACGTCCACCCGTACGTGGCCGTGCACGACCTGCAGCGGGCTGTCCAGGCCCTCCCAGTGGTAGGAGGTCCGCAGCGCGGTGTGCGCCGAGACCGTCTGCCGCCAGGCCTCCGCCAGGGCGTCGCCGTCGAGCGGCCCGTCTATGGCAAAGGCGTGCTGGGCGACGTAGGTATCCGCGTCGCCGTCGTACAGGCTATGAAGCAGCATGCCCTGCTGCAGGGGTGACAGATCGTAGACATCCTCGATGTCGTCCGTGCTCACCCGGGCACCTGCTTGCTCCCGAGCCGGCTGAGCAAGTCGTCGAGCTGCGACCGGTCCACGTGCGCGAGCGGGAAGTCCGGCCGGGCGTGCCCGGAGCCTGCGGCGGGCCGGCTCAGGTCGGTCAGCGCCCGCACCTCGTCGAGGTAGCGCACGGCCAGCCGCTCGATCGTCGCGCGGTCGTGCACGCGCTCGCTGTAGCGCCATGAGACGCCCAGCTCGGCACGGCGGATGCCCGCCTGGACCTCGATCGCGTACGGTCGCCGCGCACCCGGGCTTTCGTCGTGTCCGACCGTGTCCGCCACGATGGTGAAGGCGCCCGACGCCGGCTCGGCCCATCGCCCGGTGTAGGCGAACGAGAGCTCGGCTGGCACGTCGGGCACCGGATCGGCATCGTGGCGCAGCAGCTGCCAGCCGGTCCCGCCGGCCGGCACCGAGCGCAGCGCCTCCTGCACCGCCGCCAGCGCCGACTCAGGTGAACCGCCTGGTTCGCAGGTCAGGGTGACCGGATGAGTCCGGCTGAACCAGCCGACGGTCCTGGTCAGGTCGACATCGTCGAAGAGCGGCTCCCGGTCGTGGCGCTCAAGGGCTATCACGTGCTGCGTTGCCCCGCTCCACGTGCCCAGGGTCCGGCTCAGCGCGGCCAGCAGGACCTCCTCGACGCGGCAGTTGAGCGTGCCGGGGACGGCGCGCTGCAGCCGGTCTGTTGCTGCTGGGTCCAGGGATACGGTCACCGTCCGTGCCGTCGCCACGGTGTTGTCCGTTGCCTGGAAGGCGATGTCGCGCGGCAACTCGCCGGCCGGCGTGGCGGCCACCCCTGACCAGTAATCGCGCTCGGACTGCACCGGTGTCGTGCTTGCGTACCGGGCGAGCCGGCGGCTCCACGACTGCCACGAGGTGGTCTTGGGCAGGAGCCGCACCACCTCGCCCGCGGACAGCTGGACCACCAGGGTCTCCAGATCCTCGAGGAGGATCTGCATCGAGACGGAGTCCACCGCCAGGCGATGCGCGACGACGGCGACGCGGTCCCCGCGCCCCGCGCCGAATTTGATCAGCGCGATCCTGATCAGCGGTCCGACCGCCAGGTCCAGGCTGGACTGCACCGCTGCCGTGAGATCACGCAGCCTGCGGTCTTGTTCCGCCGGATCGAGGTCTGACAGGTCGTGGACCTCGAACGGCGTCGTGTCTCCGCTCGGCGCGATCCGCACCCGGGTGCGCGACCCGTTCAGCAGGAATCGCTGACGCAGACCGTCGTGGTGCAGCAGCAGCTGCTCCACCGCCGCACGGAGCAGCCGCGGCTCGACCGGGCTGCCTAGCTCGACCAGCACCGAGGTGTTCTGGTGGCCCGGATCCTGCAGGCCCGCGGTGCAGAACCAGCTCTGCATCGGCGCCAGCGGCACCGGCCCGGTCACCTCGCCCTGCTCGGCATCGGTCGCGATTCCGCCGGTGGCCACTTCCGCCAGGTCAGCGACGGTCGGGTGCGCGAACAGGTCGTACGGCGAGAGCCGCAGGCCCGCCTCCTGCGCCCGCGCGACGACCTGGATGGCGAGGATCGAGTCGCCGCCGACCTCGAAGAAGTTGTCCTGGACGCTGATCGCGGAGAGCCCGACCACAGCGGCGATGATGTCGGCGAGCTTCTGCTGGGTCGGCGACTGCGGCTCGAGGAAGTCCCCGGCCGGGCCCGGCCGGGTGGCGTCCGGTGCGGGGAGGCGGCCGTAGTCGATCTTGCCGTTGGGGTTGAGCGGAAGCGCGTCGAGCTCGATGAACAAAGACGGCACCAGGTACGCCGGCAGCTTGTCTTCGAGGAACCGGCGCAGCTCACCGGGTTCCGGCGCGCCCGCCGGGCCCGCCACGACGTACGCCACGAGCCGCCGGTCGCCGGGGGCGGGCTCGTACGGCACGACGACGGACTCCGCGACGCGCGGATGCCCGAGCAGCCCCGAAGAGATCTCCGTTGGCTCCACCCGGAAGCCGCGGATCTTGACCTGAGTATCGACCCGCGACAAGAACTCCAGGTTGCCGTCGGCTCGCAGGCGGACCAGGTCACCGGTCCGGTACAGCCGCCGGCCCGGCTGGGATGGGTCGGGATCGGCGACGAAGCGGTGCGCGGTCAGTCCCGGCCGGCCCAGGTAGCCGCGGGCCAGGCTGACACCGCCGATGTACAGCTCACCGATGCCCCCGACGGGCGTGGGCCGCAGCCGGCGATCGAGAACGCGCAGGTCCGCGGAGGGCAGCGGGGTCCCGATCGGCAGGTTCGGCCACTCGTACACCGCGTCGGCGCTGTCCAGGCGGAAGAATGTCGACGTGACCGTGGTCTCGGTCAGCCCGTAACAGTGCATCAGCGGTACGCCCAGCCGCCGCCAGAGGCCGAGCCTTTCCGGCAGCACGCGCTCCCCGCCGATGATCACCAGCCGTAGGCAGCTCGGCAGGTCCCGGCCGAGCCGGTCGAGCTCCCGGGCCCACTCGTGCCAGTAGGCGGTCGGCAGTTCCATCACCGTCAGCCGCTCCTGCTCGGCCAGCTCCGCGAGATCGACCTCCCCGCTGATGATGTGCCGTTTCGGGATCACCACCGCACCGCCGGCGAGCCAGGTCGGGAACAGCTCCTCCGCCAGGACGTCGAAGCTCGGCGAGGCGAACTGGAGGAACCTGTCACCGGCCCCCAGCCCTAGCCGGTCCACCACGTCACGAGCGAAAGTCACCAGGGACCCGTGCTCGATCATGGTGCCCTTGGGCGGGCCGGTCGAGCCGGAGGTGTAGACCACGTACGCCAGCGCCGCGGGATCCGGTGTCTCCGGCAGGTCCCCCGCTGCGTCGTCACCGGCCAGGGATACCTCCTCCAGGAGCACGGTCTGCTCCCGCAGGGCGACCCCGGAACCTGCGAGCGCGGCCGCCAGCGCCTGCTGGGTGACCAGCACCTGGACGTTGGCGTCGGCCAGCATGAACGCGATGCGCTCGGGCGGGTAGCCCGGATCTACCGGAACGTAGGCGCCGCCCGCCTTGAGTACACCCAGGATGGCCAGCGCCAGCAGGGGCGAACGCTCGGCCAGGATGCCGACGGGCGTATCCCGGCCCACGCCCCGTGCCCTCAGCTGGCGGGCCAGCCGGTTGGCCCCCCGGTTCAGCTCGGCGTAGCTGGTGGAAACGCCGTCATGGACGACCGCGGGGGCATGCGGCGCCAGGGCGACCCGGCGCTGGAACAGCTCGACGAATCCGGCCTCGGCCGCCGCCGGCGAGGCGGGCGACGGGTGCCGCACCGCCGCCGGGGCGGCGAGCTCCACCCGCCCCACCGGAGCGTCCGGCGCGGCGACGAAGACG
>JBOHCK010000169.1:0-13109 GCA_050698755.1 Streptosporangiaceae bacterium
GGTTGGCGCGGTCGAGTCGGCGGAGGTTGGCGCGGTCGAGTCGGCGGAGGTTGGCGCGGTCGAGTCGGCGGAGGTTGGCGCGGTCGAGTCGGCGGAGGTTGGCGCGGTCGAGTCGGCTGGGGTGTGCGCTCTGGGGTCGGAGTGGGCGGGGGTCGGCTCGACGGGGATGGGAGGGGCGGGGGCGATTCTGTGGGCGGTTGAGACGTCGCGGACGGCTTCGGTTAGCGGGCGCAGGACGCTGTCGACGAGGCGCGCGACCATCCGGGGGTCGTCCTGGTGGGCCAGTACCGCCTGGTACGCCGAACGGCCGGCGTCGCCTAGGTGGGACAGGAACTCGTTGGAATGGCCAGTGAAACCACCGGTCGTTCGGTAAAAATCGGCGGCGCGGGACAGGAGGCCGGGCAGGACCTCAGCCGGAGCGGGGGCGAGCGCGGCGGGGCGGACGTCGCGGGCTGGCATGTGCGCCTCAAGGGCCTCGGCGATCCCGGTCAGGCTGGACTTGACCGCGCCCAGGCCGCCCGCGATCTGCGGGGCGCACGGGATCCCGAGCTCGCAGAACGCGGCGGCCTGGCGGATGCGCTGGCTGAGCAGGATCCAGGCGGCCTCGCGGTGCGGCAGCACGTAATCGGTCTCGTAGAACAGCTCGAAGCTGGGGCCGGCCGTGCGGCCCGGGTAGTCCGGGCCCGCCGGCAGTGTGGTGACCAGGTCGCCGAGCGGCTTGATGGCCTGGTACATGAGCGCGACGGTGGCGTCGGCCAGCGCCTTGAGCTGCGCGTCGGTCTCCTCGGTGTGGGCGAAGAAGCGTTGCAGGATCAGCAGCAGGATCTCGTAGGTGACGTTGAACAGGTCCATGACCTGGCGGGTCAGCGGGTCGGTGACCAGCGGGGTGTCGGTCTCGCGCACGGCCGGGCGCACGTTGACCGTGACTACGGGGCGGACCGGGTCGAAGGCCGGGTTGGCCTCGCGGAGCTGGTTGTACTCGTCCAGGATCTCGACGAACTGGCCGAAGTGGGCGTCCTTCCAGTCCCCGCGGGGGCCCTCGCCCTGCTCGAGGATCTCGTCGATGGCCTTTTGTGCGGAGGCGGTGTCGGTCACGGCGACCAGTTCGGGCCAGACGAAGTACTGCTCCGTCGCCTGGGCCCGCGGCGGGCCGACGAACAGCCACCGCTCCCCGAACTTGTCGGCGAGGTGCGCGATCCCGGCCTCGATCGACCGGTACAGGTGCCCGACGGTGGCGAAGTCCTGGCCGCGGGCCACGATCTCGCCCGGCTGCATGGCGGGTATGGCGCGGCCGAAGGCGGCCATCCCCTCGGCGTCGTCCAGGTCATAGGTTTCCGGGCGCTCGAGGAACATGAAGTGCTGGAGAGCGGGCTCGCCGAACGGCAGCAGCGCCAGGTGAACGCCCGCCGGGTAGCTGCTGGCCGGGTGCGGGAAGTTCGCCCGGGACAGGTGCGGGGCGCAGCCGATGGCGGACAGCAGGTTCTGCACCAGGGACAGATGCAGCATCTCCTGGGTGGCCACGTGCGAGATCGTCTTGCGCCAGCGCTGGACCACCTCTGCTTCCTCAGTGGTCAGGCCCTCGTCGACGGTCTGCTTCAGGGAGAACGCGGCGTACAGGTACTGGCACATGATGCCGTGCTCGAGCTCGGCGGCCTCGCACAGCATGTAGATCAGCGCCTCGCGGTGCTCGATCACGAACGGCGCCTCGGGCGGCGCCAGGCCGCCCCGCGTCGCGATGACCTGGGCGAGCCGCCCTCGTCCCGCCGGCTGGCCCTCGCGTTCCCGACTCTCACTCATGGTGGTCAGCCCTCCTGGTAGCCATTCTCGCCCGGAGGCCCGGGCCGGCGCGGCGGTTCGGATTGTGCCCCCGGCGAACACCAAGGGACCGCGGTGCGCCGGGGATAAGCGCGGCTTATCAGGCGCTCAGCGACGGGGACGGCGGGTTCTCTCGTGGAACTCATGGTCGCGCTGGATGAGGCGCTGTAGTTCGGTGCGCTGCTTGGCGTCAAGCTCCTGGTGCGATTCGTTGAGCAGGCTCAGCACGGAAGCGGTCGAGGTGGCCACGCTGACCGTCGGGTGACTGCCTGGAGCCAGGCGGGAGCGGCGGTGGGTGAGGACGACGACGCGCTGGGCGGTTACCTTCTGGCCGCGCTGGGCGAGGAAGCGTTCCAGTTCGGTGGCCGGTTCGTTGAGCTGCTCGCTCGGCGAGCGGCCCTTCCGGTCGGTGATCTCCCGCTGCTCGACGAGGTTCCCGTAGTTGTCGTACTTGTCGGCGTGCCAGCGGTCACCGTCGATGTGGACGGTGGCGTTGATGTTCTTGACCTCGATGGCGAACAGGCCGCGCGGCCCGAGGAGCAGGTGGTCGATCTCGCCGCGCCGGTTGCGGTAGCCGCGCAGGAGCGTCCAGTCGTCGGTCAGGGTGCGGCCTAGCTCGGCCGCGACCTGCTGCTCCCCGGCGATCCCGGCCCTGATCCTTTCTTCGGTATCGGTGGGCTCGGTGTTGCGGCCGGGGGGCCGGGGGGCTCGCCGTTTCTCCGTCCAGACGGCGAGGGCGAGCCGCAGCCAGGCCCACCACTGGTGGTGCTGGCGGGCCCGGTTGCGCTTTACCCGAGCGGTCTGGACGCGGGCCTGGTGCTGGATGAGGGCATCCTCGTATCGCGAATGCGCCCGCTTATCGGCGGTTTGCCGGCGCCGCGATGCTTCGTTCAGCATGTCGCCGGGGTGATTGGACAGCTCAACGATCCGCATGTCGCTGCTCACTCTTGTGGGGGTTCGGTGGCGCCGTTACACTGAGCGGCCTGAGCGCCGGGACGACCAGTCGGAGGGACTCTAAAATGAGCGGAAAGTTCGTCCTTGAAAAGGGCAGCACAGGCAAATTCCATTTCAACCTGCACGCGGCTAATGGACAGGTCATCGCCACCAGCCAGCACTACGAAAGCAAGGAAAGTGCGCTGCACGGCATCGAGTCGGTTAAGCACAATGCGCCCGACGCCGTCATCGAGGACCTGACCGAAGAGTAAGAATGACGTGGGGGGGCCTATAAGGGCGCCCCCCCACGATTTCTACGCCTCTGACCTGCGGTTCTAGTTGCCTGACTGGCCGCCGAGGTCTCCCTCGATCGACTGCTCGCCCTGCTGGACTTCGCTGTCGAAGTGCCCGCCGGTCTTATCGTCGACCATCTGGCCGGCTTCCTCGAGGCCCTTGTCCGCGACGTCAGAATGCTCGCCTGCGAGCTGCTCCGCCTCGTGCTCGAGATTGCCGAAATCTGGCATTGATCTTCACTTCCCTCCAGTTGACCGACATGCTGGGCCTCTACCGTAGCCCTGTGCCAACCCAGCGGCAACCCTTGGCTGGTTAAGTCCGCGTTGTATTTGCAGGCCGCAGCTCCGTGGTCGGTCCGATAGCCTGGTTTCATGAAGATCGATAACAGCCCGGCCAGGGGGATGCGGGACTTGCTGCCCGCGGACGTCGCTGTCCGTGACCATGTGCTGGAGTCGATCGCGGCCGTGTACCGGAAGTTCGGGTATCAGCGGATCGAGACGCCGGCGCTGGAGGATATCGCCCGGCTGACGAGCGGGCAGGGCGGGGAGAACGAGAAGCTCGCCTACTGGGTGCTGCGGCGCGGGCTGCCCGCTTCTGTGGCCGCGGACACTGAGTTGAGGGACCTGGTCGATCTCGGGCTCCGGTATGACCTGACCGTGCCGCTGACCCGGTTCTACGGACACAATCACGCTCGGCTTCCTATGCCGTTCCGGTCGTTGCAGGTCGGGCCGGTGTGGCGGGCGGAGCGGCCGCAGCGGGGTCGGTACCGTCAGTTCTATCAGTGCGACATCGACATGATCGGGGAGGCTTCCGTGCTAGCGGAGGCGGAGCTGATCGAGGCGACGAGTTCGGCGCTGGCGGCGGTCGGGCTTGAGGGGACGACGGTTAGGGTGTCGGACCGGCGGTTCCTTTCGGCGCTGGCGACCGAGTGCGGGGTGCCCGCGGATGCATGGGAGCCGTTCTTCGTCACGGTGGACAAGCTGGACAAGATCGGGTGGGACGGGGTTCGTTCGGAGTTGATCGGGCTCGGGTTTGATCCCGGGGTTGTCTCGGTGGTGGAGTCGACGATCCAGGGACTGGTCGGGGTGCCGGGGGACCGGCTCGCTAAGGCCTTGGCCGATAGCTTGCCTGGGCTGCCCGCGGAGGTCGTGTCGGACTTGGCCGACGTTGCGGCGTGCCTCGACCGGCTGGCTTCGGAACGAGCACTGAGCTGGGTTTTCGATCCGACACTGGTGCGGGGGCTCGGGTATTACACGGGGCAGGTGTTCGAGATCATCCACCCGGAGATGAGCGGGTCGGTGGCCGGGGGCGGGCGGTACGACAAGCTGATCGGGCGCTCGCTGGGGCACGACGTTCCGGCCTGCGGGTTCTCCATCGGGTTCGAGCGGATCGTGGACCTGCTAGCCCGGGGGGTGGCGCGGGACGCTTTGGCGGTGCTGGTGGAGGGGGACGTGCCCGTGGCGGACGCGCTGGAGGTGGCGCGGGAGCTGCGTGTTCAGTTCGGGGCCGGGCGAGTCGTGGAGACGGTGCGGCGGAGCGGGAAGTTCGGGACGCAGCTGAATCGGCTCGAGGCGTCCGGGTTCAGCGCGTTCGTGCTGGTTCGGGTCGAGGACGGGGTGGCGGTACGGGGTGAGGAGCGGGCACTGGGCGGCGGTTCGGGGGGCGCGTAGCGCCGGGGTTGGGCCTCCGCTGCGGAATTACCCGGGAGTATTCGGGCTTCCGGGAGGATCCGGTGCACTCTGATCCCCCAAATCCTCCCGCAAGCCCGAATACTCCCGCAAAATCGTCGATCAGTATGGCCTCGTGATCGAGTAGGTGCGAATGGGGACTTGGGGGATGGTGGGGCGTTGAGCATGCCCGCCGGGGGCGCGCTGGACGCCTTCAGCCGCGCCTACCGGCTGGTCAAGCGCTCCGTAAGAGGATGAAGGGGATCAGCATCTTCGTCGACCGCTTGTACTCCGGGTAGGAGTCTGGGAAGCGTTCGGCCATGTAGCGCTCCTCCACGGTGGCGCTGTAGATGAAGTACCCTCCGAGCACGACGACCGCTACCAGCCAATACAGGCTGATGGCGATCGTTGTCCCGATCATCGCCAGGATGATGCCCGAGTAGATGGGATGGCGAACCCTGCGGTAGGGACCACTCGTGACCAGTTCCGGATCGGCCTTCTGAGTCATCGGCATGCCCCAGTTCCGGCCGAGGTACACCCTGGCCCAAACGGCGAGCGCCAGCCCCAACAGAAAGACAGCCAGGCCGATGCCCTCCAACCACGGGTCGTTGGTGACTCCATGTGTCTTGAAGGCTTTGACACGCAGCAAGAGCAGAACGACAAGGAAGATGCCGAGCCGGACGCCTGCGAACCGGGTCCATCGTGTCTGGCCTGCCTTGACGCCAACAGACGCCGCCAGCCAGTAGATCCAGAAGGCCACCCAGACGACGAAGATGACACTGTCGACGACGACGCGCATCGAGACTCCCCTGATCACGGACGACGGCGAGGCTCACCGCCGACGACGGCCATGCTGTCTGCACAACGAACTGGCGGCCACGATAGTTCAGGGTTCCGTGACTGTAGCCCGGATGCGGTCTACGATCTGGTTCGCCTCGTCCTCGGTGATTTCGATGAACTCGTTTTTCAAGTCGCCTCGCTCTGCTGACACAAGCAGCGCAGTGGGCTTCCAGATGAGGTCACGGCTAAATGCCTCGTCGCGCCTGCCTCCGGCTTCGAAGTAGACCCGGCGGAGAACTCCCGCAGGCCGTTCACGGCTGCTCAGGTCGTCGATGATTGCGTAGAACGTGACCTTATCTGTCATGCCACTCTCCTTCCGAGTAATCGGGAATGCTGGTGGCGCCAAGGGGAACCGGTACGGAGGCGGTAACCTTTGCCTGAAAGGCTTCCAACACAAGTACCTCCAACGCGTCATCCGGGTGCATGCGCAACCGTTCGTAGGCGCCGTGGGTAATCTCTTTGGCTTCGAAGCTGATGCGAGTGTGAAATTGCAGCTCGAAGCGCTGACCAGTATCTGGCTCGATCCACTGGCTATTGATGCCTTTGTACTGATCATCCGACCACAAATTCTTGAGCTTGGCCAGCTCAAAACCCTGCTCTTGCATGCGTGCGATATCTGCCCACACGCCTTGAGTGTACCGAGCCTCGTCGTACTGAAACGTGTAACGAACCGCATCAGGAAGGAGCGAAATAGCTTCACGCGGGGAGCGGCCCAACAGATCCATATCCTCATAGACTTTTTCTTTGATCCGGTCAGGACCCTTAAGGCGGTGATCGAAGCCCACGAGTTGGCGGGTTGCATCGCGGCCCTCAACCTCGCACATCCTCGGCGAGATCGTGTCCCGCTCCCTCTGCGACGTGCGGTCATATTCCTCATCTAGTTCAACGTTGACCTCGCGGCTGAAGACCTTCGACCAGTCCACCGATGGCCGCTCCTCGGCTGACCAATGGCGTTTGTACTCGACCCACATCGACCGGCCTAGCTCTGCCGTCTCCTCCCAGTGCGATTCCGGCTCGGCTTGATGGCCGTTCTCGGGTGGCTCGGGGGGCTTGGAGCGGGCGCCTGGCTCGGAGCGGCCGGCGGGCTCGGTTCGTTCTGGGGATTCGGTGATGGCGCGGAGGTCGGTGTAGGCCTCTTGGCGGCTGCGCGGCTCGATCTCGTCGCGGCGGGACTGTTTGGCGTCGTCTGCGGGCGGGTTCGGTCGATCGGCCGGGTGATCTGGGCGTTCATCCGGCTGGTCGGCAGGATCGTCAGAGCGGTCGGCCGTCATCGGACCTCATGGCACGGTTGCGCAATGAGATGGAACCATCACGATAGGTAGCGTACCGGACGGGGTTAGGTCAGGCGGCCATTCGAGACATCAAGGGTAAGCCGGACCATCTGGTTAGGGGAGGTCGGAGATGAACTGCTCGAGGAGGGCGGTGAAGGGCTCGGGGGCTTCCTGGTGGAGGGCGTGGCCGGCGGCGGGGATGACCTGGACAGAGCCGCGCCACAGGGTGGGTGGGGCTAGTTTCTGCAGGTAGGCGAGGTTGACGAGTTGTTCGGCCTCGCCGTGCAGGATGGCCAGCGGCTGCGGGAGGGCGTCCACGATGGCGAGCTCGTCGGTGAAGCGGCCCTCCAGGACGCTGGCGAACAGCCCGGCGCGGGCTTCGCCGTCGGTCCGGAGGATGTCCGTTACGAAGTCGTCCAGGGGCAGGGCGGAACCAGGCGCGGTGAAGCTGGCGGCGTAGGTGCGGGCCTCCTCGGGGGAGACGACGGCGGCGAAGCCCACGTTCATCGCCGGGTTGGGCAGGAAGGCCTCGGCCATCTGGGCCGCCGAGGAGACCGGCGGGGCGCCGAACACGACGTACCCGGCCGCCGTCGGCAGGCCACGAGCGGCCTCCAGCGCGATGTGCCCGCCGAGACTCCAGCCCATGACAACCGCGTCGGTCGCGCCGGTGGCCTGGGCGAAGCCGGTCAGCGTTCTCGCGTAACCGGGCAGCGAGTAATCCTCGCGATGCGCGGCCGGGGCCGAGTCCCCGTGGCCGGGCAGGTCGATGGCCAGGCAGCGGAAGCGCTGCCCGAACGGGCCGGCCAGGATGGCGTTCCAGGTGCGGGACGAGCATGAGTTGCCGTGCACGAAGATGACGGGCCGGCCCGCGCCCTCGCTCTGCGTGTACGCGAGCTCCTGGCCGTCCACCGTGATGCGCCGTTCGTCCACTGCCCTCCCCTTCCGATCAGCGATTCACAGGTCGATGGTGGTTCCGGGTTCCAGCCGGGAGACTAGCGCGCCGCTGGGAGCGGCGGCGACGGACATCATCCTGGTCATCAGAGCCACGCCGGCCTCGTTCAGGATCGCGTCGTGGATCGCGAAACCGCGGGCGGGCGCGACGGCGCGGAAGTAGTCGATCATCTCCCCCGCCTTCAGCCAGGGGGCGCTGATCGGGAGGAGCAGCGTGCCGACCGGCTCGGCCGGGATGGTGTAGGAGTCTCCGGGGTGGAACAGCTCGCCCTCGATCAGGAACCCGTTGTTCACGACCAGCGGGATGTCTTGGTGGATCAGCGCGTGATCCACGCCGTAGACGTGTACGGAGAAGCCCGCGACGGACAGCTCGGCGCCGTGGCGGGTCTCGAGCACCCGGTCGCCGAACTCGCCCAACTGCGCGATGATCGACCGGTTGGCCGCCAGCACCAGGTCCGGGTCGGCCGACAGCGCCGCGCGGATCGCGTCCGCGTCGAAGTGGTCCGGATGCTCGTGGGTGACCAGGACCGCAGTCGCCCCGTCCAGGGCCGCGGCCGCGTCGGTGAACGTGCCGGGGTCGATGACCAGGACGGCGCCGTCCTTCTCTAGCCTGACGCATGAATGTCCGAGTTTGGTGAAGCGCACGGGGCCTACGATACGCGCCGGGGCCAGCCCAGGCTGGGCTGATGAAGCTGTGGCGGCAAGCGGGATGACCGCCCGGCGGGGGCCGCTGTTCGCGCCTATAACGCAGGCCCTGGACGCGCCGGCACACAACGGGCGGGATACCGCACGGCGGGTGCTGCCGCTGTTCCGGCCGTACCGGACCCAGGTAGCGGTGGTCGTCGGGCTCATCGTGGTGACCTCGATGATCGGCATCGTCAACCCGCTGCTGATCCAGGCGGTGTTCAGCAAGGCGCTGTTCGTCCGGGGCGGGCCCCGCCTCGACTTGCTCTACACCCTCGTGAGCATCATGGCGGCGGTGCCGATCGTCAACGGCGCGATCGGGATCCTGCAGACCTACCAGACCAACCGCGTCGGGCAGCTAGTCATGCGGGACCTCCGCGACCGGCTGTACTCCCACCTGCAGACCCTCTCGCTGGCCTTCTTCACGAACACCAAGACCGGCGAGATCCAGTCGCGGCTAGCCAACGACGTGGGCGGCGTCCAGTCGGTCGTGACCACCACCGCCTCGAGCATCCTGGCCAACGTCGTCACGTTCGTCTCGAGCATCGTCGCGATGATCATCATCAGCTGGCAGCTGACCGTCGTCTCGGTCATCACCGTGCCGGTGTTCTTCTGGCTGACCAAGGTGGTCGGCGAAAGCCGCCGGAAGGTGGCGCGCTCGACGCAGGAGTCGCTGGCCGCGATGAGCGCGCTGAGCGAGGAAACCCTGTCGGTGTCCGGGGTGCTGCTGGCGAAGGTGTTCGGCAACCAGGCGCGCGACACCGCCCGCTACCACCAGGAGAACCAGCACCTGGCCGGCCTCCAGGTCCGCCAGCATTGTCAAGGTGGGCGCCGGCGGCCGGGCGGGGTAGGGTGCTGCTGCGCAGTCGGCGTGACCCTGGTTCGCGGGTGGCAGACTGGCGGGATGGGTCTTTACCGGGACCAGGTTCTTCCTCGCATCGTCGATGTGGCCATGCGCGGGAGTGACGTCGAGCAGGCGCGAGGCCGGGTCGCGGCGGGGCTCGGGGGCGAGGTGCTGGAGATCGGGTTCGGGTCGGGCCGGAACATCCCCTACTATCCGGCCACGATCACGAAGGTCTGGGCCGTTGATCCCGCGGCCGTGGGCCGCAAGCTGGCCGCGAAGAGGGCCGCCGCGTCGGCCGTGCCCATCGAGTACATCGGCCTGGACGCCCAGAGGCTGGCGCAGCTGTGGTGGCTCTGGCGGATCCAGGCGGCGCCGGATTACGCGACGCACCTGCTGCCCGCCCAGCTCCTGGGCGGCGCCGGGGTGGGCCTGGCCATTCCCTCGCTGCTCGGGGCGGGCAGCACGTCACTGACGCCGGCCCGGTTCGGCACCGGGAGCGGGATCTTGAACATGGGGCGGCAGATCGGGACGGTGCTCGGAGTGGCCGGGCTGGTGGCCATCTTGTCCCGCGTGTCGCCGGCTGATCCGATCGCGGCGTTCCGGAACGGGCTGGTGCTGGTCATCGCGTTCTTCGCCGCGGCGGGCTTTATGGCAGTTGCTCTGCTGACCGCGCGCTCGGTCTCTGTCCCGGTACCGGAGCCCGCCGCGCCCGGGGTTCGGCACGTGGGGGCCGAGCAGGGAGTCCGGGGGTAACACCACCGCCGTTCGGGATAATCAAGATCTTTTTTCTGCCGAACGAGCGGTGGTGCGCGCACCGCGGCGGTCAGGCGTCGCGGGTCATCATCCGCCAGGCGCCGATCGCGGACCAGCCGACGATCCACCCGACGATCACCGAGATCATGGCCCAGGTCGGCATCGGCGGGATGCCGAGGGCGCCGCGACCGCCGAGCAGCAGGCCGCCGTGTCCTGATTCGCCGGCGGCGGCCAGGTCCGCCGGGCGGAGCTGGTCCATCGCGATCCCGACGACCAGCCGCTGGCCGTCGATGAAGTAAGGGATCTGTGTTCGGGCCAGGAGCGGGGTCACGATGATCTCTAGCGCGATCATCACGATGACCGTGGTCGTCCGCTGCCCGGTGAGCGACCCGAACCCCAGGCCGACCAGGAACCCGATCCCGACCTCGAGCTCGAGCCACAGCCCGATCTTGGCCATCTCGTTGTCCGCGGGGCTCTGGCCGCTGACCTCGGAGGCAGCGTAGGTGGTGTAGAAGCTGGCGATGTTTTCGTCGATCCCCGAACGGACCTGCGCCGGGGTCGTCCCCGGGCCGAACGGCAATCCGTTCGCGGCCTGCTGCGGGTGCTGCAGGAGCCAGGTCTGCAGCTCGGCCTGATCGAAGTGCTCGGGGACGTTGACGCCGAACAGGCTGACCGTCGTGGGCTGCGGCGGGGCCTCGTAGCTGGTGACCAGGCAGGTCATGCCGAACGCGAGGGCGACGAGCGGGATCAGGATGGCCAGGCCGGCCGGGATGCGCGCCAGGTAGAGGGCCAGCCGTGACCGGCCGGTGATGACCAGGTGGCGGAACACGCCATCGGACAGGTCGGTCGTCCCGGCGGCCGCGCCGAGCGCCGCGGCGGCGATGAACCCGAACTCGGCGATCAGGCTGCTGACCTGGGAGAAGAGGTCCGGGGTGCCGGCCGGGCCGTAGCTGTGCGGATCGATCACGTGGAACAGCAGGCGCAGGCCGTAGAAGAGCACCGTGGGCAGCACGATCAGCACCCCCATGGTGATCATGAGCCCCGTCCGCTTGCGGATCTCCAGGTTCTTCGTGGTGATCATGTCCCACGTGGGCAGCCAGGCGCCTGTCCTGGGCACCCGGCGGCGGCCGGCCCCGAAGTGGGCTTGAGCGGCGGTGGTCACGAGGGCTCCCCCAGTCGGCTCGTCACGGACAAGAACCAGTCCTCCAGCGACGTCTGGATCTCCCGGAGACCGTAGACGTCGATGTCCGCCCGGACCAGCCGCCGGTTGAGGTCGGCGACGACCTTGCTTGACGCCCCGGCGGGCAGGGTGACGGTCAGTCCGGTGTCCGTGAGGGTCGTGCCTGCGGCGATGCCCGCCTCGTTGATGAGCTGGGCCGCCCGGGCGGGTTCGGCGCAGTCGACCTGGACGACCACGGCGCCCGCGCCGCGGGTCAGTTCGTCGATGGGGCCCTGCCTGATCACCCGGCCGCGGTCGACGATCGCCACCGCGTCGCAGGTACGCTCCACCTCGTCGAGCAGGTGCGACGACAGGACGACGGTGCGCCCCTCGCCGACCAGGCTGATGATCATCGCGCGCATCTCGTGCATGCCCGCCGGGTCGAGCCCGTTCATCGGCTCGTCCAGGATGAGCAGTTCCGGGTCACCGAGCAGGCACGCCGCCACGCCCAGGCGCTGGCGCATGCCCATCGAGTACGAGGCGACCTTGTCCCCGGCGCGCTCGGCCAGGCCGACCCTGGCCAGCGACGGGTTGATCCGCTCCTCCGCGGCGCCGCCCCGGGCCGCGGCCAGCAGGCGGAGGTTGTCCCGCCCGGTCAGGTGCGGGTGGAAGCGGGGCTCGTCGACGATCGCCGCCACCCGGGCCAGGGCCCTGCTGCGCTCGGCCGGGACCGGGGTGCCGAGCAGCGACATCGTGCCCCGGTTGGCTTTCGTCAGGCCGAGCAGGGTGCGGATCAGGGTCGTCTTGCCCGCGCCGTTCGGGCCCAGGTAGCCGAACGCCGAACCGCGGGGCACCAGCAACTCCACGTCGTTGACCGCCACGTTGTCGCCGAAGCGCTTGGTCAGGCCGTGGGTCTCGACCGCCCAGCCGCCGTTCCTTGGTGACGGCGCTGGCCTGGGGCTTAGCGGCTCGGGGCTCGGGCTTGGCGCGGCGGGCCTCGGGAATGGCGGGTCGGGCTTGGTGCCCTGGCGCTGGCGTGGGGTGCGGCGCGACACACCGTAGGCCAGCCCGCCGAGGACCAGGAGCACCAGGATGATCGGCCCGATGCCGATGCCGATGCCGCTGTGGACGCCGGGTCCGGCGGTAAGCAGGTCGTTGGTGTTCATCGTGGCCAATCGTGGCCGGATGCGCTTCCGCTGTCATCGGCCGCGGGGATCATCTCGGCGTCATTCCCGGGGATGACGCGCTGGCGCTCAGGGCGTGGCGACGAGGCCGGATTCGTAGGCGAGGACGACGAGCTGGGTCCGGTCGCGGGCGCCGAGCTTGGTCAGGAGCCGGCTCACGTGGGTTTTGACCGTCGGGATGCTCACGTGCAGGGTCTCGGCCAGTTCGGCGTTGGACAGGCCGCGGGCGACCAGCCCCAGCACCTCGCGCTCGCGCTCGGTGAGTTCGTCCAGGCCGCTGAGGGTCCGCCTCGGTGCCCTGTCGCCCTCAGTGAAGTGCGCGATGAGCCGGCGGGTCACGCTGGGGGCCAGGAGCGCCTCGCCGGCGGCGACGGTGCGGATCGCGCTGAGCAACTCCTCAAGCGGGCGGCTCTTCAGCGCGAAGCCGCTCGCCCCGGCGCGCAGCGCCTCGAAGACGTACTCGTCCAGGTCGAACGTGGTGAGGATGAGCACCCGGGGCGCGGTCCCGGCCTGGCCGGCGGTGATCCGCCGGGTGGCCTCGATCCCGTCCATCACCGGCATCCGGACGTCCATGAGGACGACGTCCGGGCTTAGTGAGTGTTTGATAAATGGCCCGATGCCCCCCGTGGTCGCGGGGTCGTGCCGGGGTGGTGCCGTGGCGGGTGTGCTGAGATGGACGGGCGCGGGCCCTGTGTTCCTTGATGTGTGAAGACC
>JBOHCK010000170.1:0-12883 GCA_050698755.1 Streptosporangiaceae bacterium
ACCGACTTTCCGCATATTCGGCCATCCGTTACCGGCATGCTGGCCAGTGTCGCGCCCCGCTTACGTCAGGCGACCGTGACCTGCAGCTATCCAGATCAGGTCACGATCTACAACTGCCGTATCAGTGAACGCAGGGTTGCCGCTGAGGTGCGTGACGCAGGGTCACACAGTCACCGTTAGGTCGGCGGCGGCTTTAACAAGAGGGGAACTCTATGCGATTCGCTACCAAAGCGGCGATCACGGCCGCCTTCGCCGGACCGGCGATCGCGGCCTTGATGCTGAGTGGGGCAGGGTCGGCCAGCGCAGCCGTCACCACTGCCACTGCACACACCACAAGCAGCTCGGGATCGTTCTCCCGGTTCTGCAACCAGTATCAGAACCAGCACGAGCAGAACCAGTTCCAGCGGAACCAGTGGAACCTCAGCGGCTCAAACACCGTCAAGGTGAAGTTCGAGGTCAACACGTACGACTACCCGGTGTACTTCACGCAACAGGGAAACTGCCTCACCGGGACGATGACGGACCCGGGCGCCTCGTTCTCCGGGCGGGTACACGGGACCGTCTACGGTAACTTCGTCGTCTTCTCCATCACGTATCCCTCTGGTTCCAAGCAGGGAACGAGGACATTCAACGGGACCATCAACCAGTGGGGGCATGTCTCCGGGTCCTGGTCCGAGACGGGCTCCGAGAACGGCAGCGGCAGCTGGTCGCTGAGCAGGTCGGCCCACCGGGGCTGCCAGATGAACTACTCGTGGAACCAGAACAAGGGCTGTTTCTACCAGCCGTACTAGCCGTAATACAACCGACGACATAGACGTGGCCGGGAGGCGACCAGCCTCCCGGCCATGTGCCGTGAGAGGGTATGGAGCATTACGGGGTTGGTTGGCCGTTTTCTGCCAGTTGTTACGTTTATCGTCCATTTCTGACAGTTTCCTCGCTTGCAGGCAACCTTCAGGTAAGGTCGCGGTCACCTCTTCCCGACTGCCAGACAGCCAGGTCCGCGCCCCGGATCATGTGGCGTCGCACGCCTGGACTCTATCCGCCGGTGACCCTGTTGTGGTTGGTCACGTATCGGGCCTTGTGTGCCCCAAGCCCCCTCTACTAGGTCACGCGGGCACGCGTTACGGTGCGGGGATGGGGAAACGACCGCACGTGACCGTGGTGGGCAGCCTGAACATGGACATCTCTGTGACCGTGCCCAGCCTGCCGGGGCCCGGCATGACGGTGCTCGGCTCGTCGGCCCGCTTCTCGCCCGGCGGTAAGGGCGGGAACCAGGCGGTCGCGGCGGCCAGGCTCGGGGCCGAAGTCCGGATGGTGGGCTGCGTCGGCGATGACGCCTTCGGCCGTCAGTTGCTGGGCGACCTAGAGGCCGAACACGTCGGAACCGGCCACGTGCGGGTCATCCCCGGCACCCCGACCGGCCTGGCCATGATCGCGGTGGACAGCTCAGCAGAGAACCTGATCGTCGTCGCCCCAGGCGCCAACCACGAGGTCGACCCGACCGACGTCGCCGCGGCCCCGTCCACCGACGTCCTGGTCATCAGCGCCGAGATCCCCGTCCCCACGATCAGGTCGGCGCTCGTTCACCTGCCCGGCGTCCTTCGCATCCTGAACCTCGCCCCGGTCCCGCACGACGTCGCGGCGCTGATCCCGGACTTCGCCGACCGACTGGACTGGCTGGTCGTCAACGAGTCCGAGGCCGCCGCCCTCCTCAACGATCTCGACCAAGCCTCCGACCGCAACCCTGCCGAGGCGGCCGCCGCCCTCGTCACTAGAGGCGCCCGCCACGCCGTAGTCACCGCGGGCGCGCACGGCGCCGCCCTGGCCGGCCCGGAAGGCACCCACACCATCCCGGGCTTCAAAGTCCAGGCCGTCGACACCGTAGGGGCAGGCGACACCTTCGTCGGAGCCCTCGCCGTCGCCCTGGCGGCCGGCGTCCTACCCCAACTCGCAGTGCGCGCCGCGGCCGCCGCGGGCGCCGCCGCCGTCACCCGCCCCGGCGCCCAGACGGCCATGCCAGGACCGGCTGACATACTTTCCATTACCGGCCTAAAATGGCCCAAAACCTAGGACTGCCCCATACCAGCGTTAGGTGAACGGGGAGTAACATTTACGGGTGGAGAAAATGAACTTATGACCCCTGACCTGCGGGACTTCGAGCTGGGCGGGGGAGACGGGGAAGCGCCAGCCGGAGTCCGGGCCAGAGGCACCAGTGAGCCCAGCCACTCGATCCAAGCCGTTCTCGACGCGCTCGCGCCGGCGTTCGGCATCGCAGCAGAACGCGGCGCCACGGGCAGCGGCACGCGCCGGCGCACCTGGCTGGACACCTTCGACTGGCGCCTGAACCGGGCCGGGCTAAACCTGACCTACGAGAACACCAGGCGGGGCAGCCGCCTGTTGCTGACCGTCAGGCATGACCCGATCGAAACCGAACAGCCGGCCGCAGGCTGGCAGCCCAAGCGCCCCGCCCTGGCCGAGGACCTGCCAGCAGGTCCCGTCAGGGACGAGATAGAAAAGCTAATCAGCCCCCGGGCGCTCCTCCCCGTCGTCATCACCTCCACCACGGTCAGCGTCTGCCGCCTGACCAACCCGGACGGCAAGACGGTAGCCAGGCTGATCGCCGCCTCCTCGACCGTCACCCAGGCGGGCGTCACCGTGGGGCTCCCCACCCGCCTCACCATCGCCGAAGTCCGCGGCTACCCCGGCCAGGCCCGCCGGGCCGCCCGTCTCCTGGCCGATACTCCCGGCGTGAGCCCGGCCACCAGGACCCTCCTCGAAGAGGCCCTCAGCGCGCTGGGCCGGCACCCCGCCGACTACACCAACGGCGTGAACGCGGAGATCACCGGGCAGATGCCCGCACCCGTCGCGGCCGCCACCCTGCTGCTGCGCCTGCTGGACACCCTGGAGCAGAACGTCGACGGCGTGATCCGCGACATCGACACCGAGTTCCTGCACGACCTGCGGGTCTCCGTGCGCCGCACCCGGTCCGCGATCAAGCTGCTCGGCGACGTCCTGCCGGCCGGCCTGGCGGAACAGTACGGCCCCGAGTTCAGGTGGCTCGGCGACCTGACCACGCCGACCCGCGACCTTGACGTCCACCTCCTCGGCCTCCCCGCCCTAGCCGAACAACTCCGAGCCGCCTCCCCCGAGGACCTCGAGCCGTTCCGTGCCTTCCTCGCCCGGCGCCGCACCCGCGAATTCAAGGCGCTGGCCACGGCCATGCGCTCGCAGCGCTTCCGCACCGTGACCGACCACTGGCGCAAGGCTCTGGTCGAGGTCCGCGATGCGGCCACCCCGCGCAAGCGCCACGCCGTGCACCGGCTTACCGCGGCGGAGCTAGCCACCAGCCGGACCGCCCGCGTCTTCCGCAAGGTAGCCGCGCAGGGCGGCGCGATCACCCAGGACTCCGCCCCGGAGTCCCTGCACGACCTGCGCAAGCGCTGCAAGGACCTGCGGTACCTGCTGGAGTTCTTCGCCCCTCTTTACGAACCGACGAAATACAAGAAGGTCGTCGGCGACCTCAAGCAACTCCAGGACTGCCTCGGCGAGTTCCAGGACAGCGAGGTGCAGCGGGAGGAAATCCGGGCCCTGGCCGAAGCGATGCTCGCCGATCGCGCGGCCCCCGCCGCTACGCTGCTGGCCATGGGAGAAATCGCCGCAAAGCTGGCGCTCAGCCAGGCCGAGGCCCGGGCCGACTTCAGCCGGCGGTTCGCCAGGTTCGCGGGTCCCGAGGGCCAGCAGCGGGTCCGCACCCTCCTCGACGAAGCCGGGGCCCAGCCCAAGTGAAGATCTACGCCACCTACAACATCAAGGGCGGCGTCGGTAAGACGACGGCCGCGGTCAACCTCGCCTACTTGTCTGCCGAGCAGGGCCAGCGCACCCTGCTCTGGGATCTGGACCCCCAGGGCGCGGCCAGCTTCCTGTTCCGGATCAAGCCCCGGGTCAAGGGCGGCGGTAAGGCGCTCATCCGCGGCACCAGGGCCCTCGACGCCGCGATCAAGGGCACCGACTTCGACGACCTGGACCTGATCCCCGCCGACTTCACCTACCGCAACATGGACCTGCTGCTGGGCGGCGCGGACGGCAAATCGACCCGCAAGATCGCCCAGCTGCTCAAACCCCTGGCCGGCGACTACGACCGCGTGTTCCTCGACTGCCCGCCGAGCATCTCCCTGGTCTCGGAGAACGTCATGCACGCCGCCGACGTCCTGCTCGTGCCGATCATCCCGACCACGTTGTCGCTGCGCACCCTCGACCAGCTAACCGAGTTCGTGGCGGACTTCAACGGCCGCCGCCCCGAGGTGCGGGCCTTCTTCTCCATGGCCGACCGGCGCAAGAAGCTCCACCGGGAGATAATTCAAGACCTTTCCTCCGAACGAGCGGTGGTGTCTCCGACCGCCATCCCCTCTCTTTCCGTCATCGAGCGGATGTCGGTGGAGCGGGCCCCGGTAACGGCTTTCGCCCCCCGGACCCAGGCCGCCCGCGCCTACCGCGCCCTGTGGGCCGAACTCAGCGAGCCCGCGGAGGCGCGCGCCGCGGTCTAAGCCCGGCGGATCCCGGCCCGCGGCCTCACCCCGGGCTCAGTCCTTCTGGCGCGTCTCGGCCCGCGGCCTCACTCCCGGCTCAGTCCTTCTCCGGCGCGTCCCGGCCCTGCCAGGTGGTGATGCACGCCTCGTTCCCCTCCGCGTCCGCGAACACCCAGAACGCGGGTGCCTCGGCGTCGTAGGTCAGCCTCCCGCCCGCCGCCAGCGTGGCCCGGATCCGCGCCTCCGCCTCGTCGTGGGGCACGGATATGTCTAGGTGGATCCGGTTCCGTTGCGGCCGCGGCTCGTCCATCTGCTGGAACCAGATCGACGGCCCCTCCCCGAGCGGGTCCACCAGCGCGCCCGTCGGACCCGCGTTGCTGTGCTCGTCGACGTACCCGAGCACCGCCTTCCAGAACGGCCTGATCACCGCGGCGTCCATCGCGTCGATCGCGAACTCGAGCACCTGGACAGAGCGCGACCTGCCATCCTCGACTCCGGACCGCGTCGTCAGCTTGAACTCCTCCGCCACGGCCGAGATCCGCCGCGCCAGCTCGACGTCCTCCGGGGTCACCCACGCCACTGCGGGCGTCTGCAGGGCAAAGATCACCCGGTCGGAACGTACGTCCATCCGCAGGTGCCCGTCCGCGCCCGGCTCGGCCGCCGCCCGCGCGGCCACGTCGGCCGCCAGCGGGAGCGACCCGGTCAGGACCTCGGTCCGGAACTCGCCCAGCACGTACCGCCACCCGAGCTCGGTTACGGCCGCCGACGCCTCCCCGCGGCCGAGCTTCCTGTACTGCCCCTCGTCCATGTGCCGTCAGCCCGAATGCTGCCGTAGCCAGTGCAGCGTCCGCTCGTTGAACCCCGCGACGTCCTCGTAGATCGCGGCGTGCGCGCAGTTCTCGAACACGTGCACCTCGGAGTCGGCGATCCCCTCGCTCAGCGGCTTGGCGAAGCGGGTGGAAGTGCAGATGTCGTGCCGCCCGTACGTGATCAGCGTGGGCGCCTGGATCGCGGGCAGCGCCTCCGTCGCGTCGTGTGCCAGCACGGCGCCCGACTGCCGCATGAACGCGTCCACCGGCGGCATCGGCCGGCCGCGCACGAACGTGGCCAGCGCCTCGACGTAGTCCGGGCGCGCCGCGTACATCTCGGGGGTGTAGCAGAACGGGAAGATCCCCTGGATGACCATCTCGGTCACGCTGCCCAGGCCCTCCGCCATGACCTGCCAGACCCTGATGATGGCCTCGAGGAACGGGTCGGTCTTGTCCCACGCGCTGTGTAGCTGCAGCGTCTTGACCCGCTCCGGGTGCCTGGCCGCCAGCCACGTCCCGGCCGACGCGCCGAGCGAGACCCCGAAGACGTGCGCCCGATCGATCCCGACGGCGGCCATGAACGCCGCGACGTCCTCGGCGAACAACTCGGTCGAGTAGACGCCCTCCGGCTTGGACGACAGCCCCGCGCCGCGCAGGTCCACGCAGTAGCAGGTGTAGTGCTTCTCATACTCGCCGACCTGGAAGGCGTAGCACGCCTGGTCCGCCGCCAGGTACGGGATCAGCACCATGGGCTCGCCGTGACCGTGCACCTCGTAGTTGATCTCGATTCCGTTCGCCTGCACCGTTGGCATCGTTGCCCTCCACCCTCCGCTGTTACCCCGATCCTAGGGATCCCGCCACCCCGCCCGCCCGGTACCTCCCGATAGACTCTCTAAAGGCGCGCGAGGGCGCCTCCGGGTCCGCGGGAAGGACTGAGTCCGCCTCTCAGATCTTGATTTCGTCGGCTCTGACGATCTCCCTCGAGGCCTGAACGCGGATCGCAGGCCGGCGAAGGAGACGTCATGGCGACTCTTCCGGCTCATCCCAGCCTCGATCAGCTCCGGCACCAGGCCAAGGACCTGCTGCGCGCCGCCAAGTCCGGCGACGCGGCGGCCGCCGCGCAGGTCGCGGCGGTCTCGGACCGGCCCACGCTGTCCGCGGCGCAACTTGTGGTGGCTCGCTCGTACGGGTTCCCCAGCTGGCCCGCGCTCAAGGCCGAGGTCCAAGCGCGCGTCGACAGCCTGGATGAGCAGGCCGCCGAGTTCTGCGTAGCCAGCGTCAGAGACTGGACGGGACGCGCCGCCCGCCTGCTCGCTCAGACCCCCGAGATCGCCGGGCACAGCCTGGCTACCGCCCTGATGCTCGGCGATGCGGCCCGCGTCCGCGACGAGATCGCGCGTGACCCGGCCGCGGCCACCCGTCACGATCTCAGGACCGGGTGGACGCCGCTGCACGCCGTGTGCGCGTCCAAGTGGCACTTCCTCGACCCGGACCGGGCCCAGGGCCTGGCCGCCACGGCCCGGTTGCTGCTAGACGCCGGAGCCGACCTGAACGCGCGCATCAACGCGAGCGGTCGCACGCCGCTCAACTGCGCGACGGCGACGGCCAGCAGCCGCGTGGGCCACGAGGCGATCATGCGGCTGCTGCTGGAACGCGGCGCGGTACCCCAGGATGACGACCTGTACCTGACCGCCTTCAGCAGCGACGACCACCGCTGCCTCCGCCTCCTGCTCGACCACACCCCGGACGTGGCGGCGACCGCCGAGAAGGCGCTGGCCGCCAACCTGGCCAGCCGCCTGGACGAGGCCGAGCTCACCGCGCTGGTGTACGCCGCCGAGGCGGGGAACGAGCCGGCCGTTTCGCTGATGCTGGACCTCGGCTTCCCCCTCGACGTGCGCCGCGACGACGGCGCCACCGCGCTGCACGCCGCCGCCTACGCCGGAAGCGCCCCCGTGGTCAGGCTCCTGCTCGGCCGCGGAGCCGACCCCGAGGCGCCGGACGGGCAGTGGGAGAGCGGCGCCCTGGAATGGGCCGTGATCGGCAGCGGGTTCCGCCCGACCACCAGCCCGCACCCCGACTGGGTCACCACCGTCCGGATCCTCATCGAGTCCGGCGCGTCGACCGAAGGCCTCTCCCTCTCACCCGACGCCCAAAAGTCCGGCGCGTCGACCGAAGGCCTCTCCCTCTCACCCGACGCCCAAAAGCCACCCAGCCCCGAGGTCGCCGACCTGCTCCGCACCTACGGCGTCGGCAGCCACTGAATCCCGCGGTCAATCGCCGGTGACGGCCACCGTCGCGGGCTGGGTTTCCTGGCGCATCCGGAGCACGAGCACGACCAACAGCAGCGCGACCGCGTCGAACACCGCGGCCATCGTGAACGAACTGGCCATGCCGTGAACGACGATCCGGTGCGCCGACGGCAACGCGACCGCGGCGTGCCGGGCGGCCCCGTGGGCGGCGCTGCCGGACACGGTGACCAGGATGGCCAGGCCGAGCGCCCCGCCGATCTGCTGCATCACGTTGACCATGCTGGCCGCCGCGCCGGAGTCCTGCGGTGCCACGCCGTGCAGTGAGGCCATGGTGAGCGGCACGAACGCGACACCCATCCCGGTCCCGATCAGCAGCATCGGCCCGAGGACGCCGGAGGTGTAGGTGGTCGCCGGGCTGATCTGAGCCAGCCAGGTCATCCCGGTGACCACCGGCAGCAGGCCGGCCACCATGAGCGGCTTGAGGCCGTACCGCGGGACCAGCCGCGGGGCCAGCCGGGACACCGTGAACAACGCCGCGGTCATCGGCAGGAACGCGATCCCGGCGCGCAGCGGGCTGAACCCGAGCACCTCCTGCAGGAACTGGGTCAGGAAGAAGAACATCCCGAACATCCCGGCCACCAGCAGCAGCCGGATCACGTAGGAGGCCGAACGGCCGCGATCGGCGAACAGCCGCAGCGGGGTCACCGGGTGCGCCGAACGAGTTTCGGTGATGAGGAACGCGGCCAGCAGCGCGGCCGCGGCGGCGAAGGCGGCGAGGGTGAGCCGGTCGGCCCAGCCGTTGGATGCGGCGCGGATGAACGCGTACACCAGGGCGGACATGCCCGCGGTAGAGGTCAGCGCGCCGGCCACGTCGAGCCTGCCGGGCTGGCGCCCGGTTTCCGGCAGGAACCGCGGGGCGGCGAGGATCACCGCGATGCCGATCGGCACGTTGATGAACAGGACCCACCGCCAGGACGCCCACTCGGTGATCATGCCGCCGAGGACCAGGCCGAGCGAGGCACCGCCCATCGCGACGCCGGTAAAGATGCCGAGCGCCCGGGTCCGTTCCCTGCCCTCAGGGAAGCTGGAAACGATCAGCGCGAGCACGGCGGGGGAGGCGATCGCGCCACCCACGCCCTGCACGGCGCGAGCCGCGAGCAGCATCGGCGCCGAGGTGGCCAGGCCGCCGGCCAGCGACGCGAGCGTGAAGATGAACAGGCCGGCCATGAACACCCTCCGCCGCCCGAGGATGTCGCCAAGCCGGCCGCCGAGCAGCAGCAGGCCTCCGAAGGTCAGCGAATAGGCGTTGAGCACCCAGGACAGGCCAGCCGCGGAGAACCCCAGGCCGTGCTGGATGTGCGGCAGCGCGATGTTCACCACGGTCAGGTCCAAGATGATCATCAGCTGAGCCCCGAGCACTAGCGCCAGGCTGATGCCCCGGCGAGCGGGCCGAACAGGTGCCGGGAATGGTGCTGTGGACAGAGTTGCCGAGGAAGTCGACACGAGATTCCTTCCTGATTTGACGCCGTGAGCGAACCGGCGCGTAATGCCGTGAGCGAACCGGCGCGTGTTGCCATGAGCGCATCGGTACTTAGCGCCGTGCGCGAAGCGCATGTGGTCTCGTTGGCGAATCGGCCCCCGTGGCCGATCCTGTCGGCGGACCGCTCGCCATCCCGGGCGCGGCGAGCTATCCTTGATCCGGAGGTTGCCTCCGCTATTAACTATACGGAGGATGCCTCCGCTTTGCAAGGTCAAAAGAGGTCGCAACGATGAACGCCGAGGTAGCCGTGCCGGCCAAGGCCAACGCCAAGGTCAACGCCAACGCCAAGGTCAACGCCAACGCCAAGGTCAACGCCAAGCCCAGCGCCACGGCCAAGGCCAACCCCGTCGACGGCATGCGGGCGGACGCCCGGCGGAACTACCAGCGGCTACTCGCCGCCGCGGGCGCCGCATTCGCCGAACGTGGTGCGGATGACGTCTCGCTGGAGGAGATCGCCCGGCGCGCCGAAGTGGGCATCGGCACGCTCTACCGCCACTTCCCGACCAGGCAGGCGCTGCTGGAAGCGGTCTACCGCGACCAGGTCGACGCCCTCGAAGTCCGGGTGGCCGAATTGCTCCAGTCGGACTCGCCCGGTGCCGCCCTCGCCGAGTGGCTGGCCGCGCTGATGGCGTTCGGGAAAGCCAAGCGCAGCCTGACCACGGCGATGCTCGACTCCGAGCTGCTGTCGTCGTGCCGCGATGTGCTGCGCGGCGCGACCGACGCGCTACTGGCGAGGGCGCAGCAGGCCGGCGCCGTTCGCGCTGGCGTGCAAGGGGCCGACGTCATGCGGCTGACGCACGCCGTGAGCCTGGCGGCCGACATGGGACAAGACCCCGGTCAGGCCGAACGCATGCTCGCGCTGGTCCTCGGCGGCGTGCTCAACCCCGAACCCTAACCGTCACGTCGGCGCAGTCCGGGCCCGCTGGTAGTGTCGGCGGGCCTTCATCCTGTTGCCGCAGACCGCCATCGAGCACCACCGGGCGGCGTTGGCCTTGCTGCGGTCGACCAGGAACAGGCGGCATTCGTCGTTCGCGCACGGGCGCAGGCGCCCGGGACTCTGCCTGGCCAGGGCGCCCCAGGCGAGGACGGCCCGGACGGCCAGCTCGCGCTCGGGGGGAACGCTGCGGGTCCAGACGACCAGGCCGTCCGCTATGGCCGGCACGTAAGTCACGCCCCGCAACGCCGGGTCCAGTACCTCCGGCGGCTCCTCACCGCGGACCACCGCCTGCAGCGCCCGCCGGACCTCCCGCACGTGCCGCAACTCCGCCTCGGTGCCCAGGCCGCCGGCTCCGGTCAGCCACCCCAGGGCCTGGTCAGGGTCGGCGAGGTCATCGGTCGGCACCCCGTCAACGACCGGCGTGCTATTCAGCAGGGCCAGCAGGAAGCTCTCGTCCGGCACCGTCTCTGCCATCCCGGCGTGGCAGCATACCGACCTCCCCGACTACGCGAGCGAACTCAAGGGACGCGTCGCGTTCGGGTGGCGGGCCATGGACGCCTTCTACGAGGAAGACGAGCGGATCCTCGGACACGCCGCCGATGCCTACCACCGCATCGACATCCGCCAGACCAGCCGCCACCTTATCGTCCGGCATGAGGGCCGGGTGATCGCCGACAGCACCCTCCCCCTGGCGCTGTACGAGTCCGGGTTCGCGCCCCGCTGGTACATCCCGCGCGCCGACGTCGACTCGGCCGCGCTCGTCGCGGCGCAGGGCCAGACGTTCTGCCCCTACAAGGGCCTGTGCAGTTATTACGACGTCGCCGGCGCCCGCCGGGCGGCGTGGTCGTACCTGGATCCCTACGCCGAGGTCGGGCGCGTCTCCGGCCTGGTCTCGTTCGAGCCGGACCAGGTCGAGGTGAGCCTGGACGGCGCCCGTCTCCGGCTCGAACCCGGCCAGAGCGTCGTCCCGCACGGCCCCGATCGCGACCTCACCACCGACGAGGTGCACCCGAGGGAGCGGCCGTGACGCCGGTGCTGCTGTCGGTGAACGTCGGCCTGCCCCAGAACGTGCCCTGGCGGGGCAAGACTGGCTACACCGGGGTGTGGAAGCACCCTGCGGACGGCCCGGTCCTGGCCTCGGACAACGACCATCTGGTCTACATCGATCACGGCCAGGGCCCGGGTTTCACCGACATCGACGGGTTCGGCTACGTCGATTTCAATGCCTCCGACATGGCGATGTTCTGCGGCCACGCGAACCCGGCGATCGTCGCCGCGGTCCAGGAGCAGGTCGCCAGGTCCACGCAATTCCTGCTGCCCACGGTGGCGTCGGTGGAGGTGGCCGAGGAACTCGCCCGCCGTTATCCGGTCAGCCAGTGGCAGTTCACCCTGTCGGCCACGCAGGCCAACACCGAGGCCATCCGCCTGGCCCGGGCGGTCACCGACCGCGAGGTGGTGGTGTTGTTTCGCCGGCGGACTGCCGATGGGCGCCTACGGCGTCACCGACGAACTGGGCGAGCATCTGGACGCCGCCCGCAACGTCGCCACGGGCGGCACCCTGTTCGGCAACCCGCTGTCGGCCGCCGCCGCGAAGGCCGCGCTGACCGAGGTCCTCGTCCCGGCCGCCTACCAGCACGCGTCGGCCCTGGGCGGCGAGCTTGCCGACGGGATCGAGCAGGCCATCGCCGCGGCCGGGCTGCCGTGGACCGTGATCCGGTTCGGCCCCCGCTCCGGCCAGTGGTACGGCCCCATGCCGCGCACGGGCGCCGAAGCGTACGCCCTCACCGACGGCCAGCTCACGCGCCTGATACGAGTGTGGCTCGCCAACCGCGGCATCTGGGAAGCGCTCCCCGGCGCCGGCCCCACCGTCCCTGTCCCTGCGACCAGTGCCGACGTGACCAGTTACGTCACCGCCTACAGCGAGCTGCTTTCCGAACTGCGCTAATCCCCGCTGATTCTCTACCGCGGATCGTCACAGTCCCTGGCGCTGTAGACGAGCGCGGCCCGGCCGGTAACGATAAGCCGCCGCGCCCGCGCCAGAGGGCCGCCGGATAAGGCGGTTATGGCCTACGGTCTGGGTATGCCTGCCAGGAAGCGGCCTACGCCAGAGGACGCGACCACCGCCCGGCGGATCGTGCTCGAGGGACTGGCCCGCGACGCTGACCTGTTCGAGCTCGTGGCCGAACTCGCACCCCTTCATCCCCGCGACAACACCTTCCCGGGCGAGGTTTTTCTGCGTCTGGCCGCCGACGCGCTGGACTGGTGCGAGGCCAGCCGCCAGTACCCGCTGGCCCTGGAGGGGATCCGGGAGCGGTTCCTGCCCGAGTGCACCTTCCGCGGCCGGGAGAACCGCAAGCTCCAGTACGCCGTCTTGGCCGCGGCCGCAACGCACGGCGGCACCGAGCCAGATCTGCTCGACGAGGTCGTCTGGTGGCAGACCGACGACTTCTGGGAGTACGCGTTTTTCGCAGCGATCGCCTACATCAGTGCCGCCGTCGACCGGGCCAACATTCCGATGCGCGAGGCCTGCCAGCAACTCGCCGAGTACCCGGATCACCCGGCGCCATAAAGCAGACTCGCCCCCCGATAACCTCTGATGTCCGACATATTCGGATATCGGCATTCTTTCCCTCCCATTTTCCGAACTTTCTTATGCTTCATGGCGGCGTGGCGCCTAAGAATGTCATACACGCCAGTTACTATAGAACATGTAATCAAAATATGGACTCGAGCTTGAAGATCAAGACCGGGCAGCGGAAGGGAACACGGAGCAGAGAACCGTTAGAAAGATCCCGTGAGATACGAAGGAGGTGAGCCAGGTG